>QHSA01000139.1 GCA_003220315.1 Candidatus Rokuibacteriota bacterium | reverse complement strand
ATCGTGTCGTAATCGACGTCACCGTTCTCGTCGAAGCTCCACTTGCCGTTGATGCCCTCGAAGTGCTTCGTGGACGCGATCGCTTTGCGCAGGGCCTCGCGCTTCTCGGTGACGTCCTTCGCGCGCTCCAGCTGCGGCGCGGTCCGGCGGATCGCGTCGATGATGACCCGGGTGCCCTCGGCCGCGTAGAGCGCGTACGAGGTCGGCTCCTTGCCGAACTTCGCCTTGTACGCTTCGTACGTCTTGGCGCCGACGCCCCGCATCTTCTCGAACGGCAAGCCGGCGAACGTGATCCGCATGTCCGTGCTGAGGGCGGCGTCGCACGTGGCGCCTTTCAGCAGCTCCTCCTCGAGGAGCCCGTCCGGTCCCAGGAAGCGGGTCCGCGGCGAGACGAGGCCGACCTCCTTCATCTGTCTGATGACGACCTGGGCGCCCGTCTCGATGACGCCGCCCAGATAGACGAGGTCGGCGCCCGACGCGCGGACCTTCGTCAGCACCGGCTTCTGGTCGGGCTGCTTCCAGTCGATGCCCTCGTTGGCGACGACCGGCAGTCCGATCTTCTTGGCGGTCGCCTCGAAGACGTCGGCGATCCCTTTGCCGTAGAGCTCCTGGTCGTTGAGGATGTAGACCTTCTTGACGCCGAGACGCTTGGCCCACTTCGCGCCCACCGCGCCCTGGATGTCGTCGGCCGGGATCGGGCGGAAGTAGTTCGCGAACCCGCCCGGACGGTAGATCTCCGGCTCGCCGGGGGCGGCCCCGCGCTTCTTGGTCAGTCCGGGGTAGGTGTTGGCCGGCGTGACCTGGGCCATGTGGGCGCGGTTGGTGATGGGGATCGAAACCTTGGCGGCGCCCGAGTTGTAGGTGCCGATGTAGACGATCGCCAGCGGGTCGCCGACGGCCTTGTTCGCGTTCTCGGCCTCGACCGCGCCGTCCCACTTGCCCGTCTGCGGCGAGGCGTCGTCCAGGTTGACGACCTCGAGACAGTGGCCCGCCACCACGCCGTCGACCTCGGACACCGCGAGGTCGACGCCGTTCTTCATGCCCGTGCCCTCGGGGATCATCGCCCCCTGCATCGGCCACGAGGTGTAGAGCCGGAGCTTGCCCTTCGGGCACTGCTGGGCGTCGGCATCGGCGAGGAAGACGGCGACACCGAGAAGCGCGACGACGACGGCCGTGATCCGCCACAGTCTCATGGGCTCATCCTCCCTGATCGGCGCTATGATGCTGGCCCTCATCCGGGTTGGCCGGTATGAGACTATGAGCCTTCTCCGTTGTCAACGGTGGTGCGGTGAGGTGGGCCGATGACGCGACCGCGCGTGATCTACGAAGCGAAGCCGGGCTCACCGCTGGACGTCGACCGCGCGCTCTACGAGCGCCTCGCGGGCGAGGCCGGCACGCGCTCGCTCGTCGAGCGGTTCGTCGTCCCCAGGCGCTCGGGCCGGGCGTGGCCCGTGCGGGCCGGACAGCTCTTCCGCATCGTGGCCGCCGAGGGGCCGCAGGTGGCGGACCTCAACGTCTGGAACCTCGACAATCCGAGAGAGCGCTTCTGGGCCGCGCGCACGCGCCAGCTCCACCGGTCGCATCTCACGACCTTCGACCGGCTCTGGTCGTGCCTGCCGTACCTCCGGCCGATGCTGACGATCACGCGCGACAGCATCCAGTACGGCCGCGATGCCGACGGCGGTGGCTGCCACGACCTGCTCGGCACCCGCTGCGATCCCTACGTGCACAAGCTCCTCAACCACGGGGAGGAGTTCGACCTCTGCTGCCACAGTAACCTCGTGCGCGCGGTCGCTCCGTACCACCTTACCGAGCTCGACGTGCACGACGTGCTCAACGTCTTCCAGGTCACGGGCCTCACCGCCGACGGCCGCTACTGGGTCAAGCCGAGCCCGGCGAAGGCGGGGGACTTCATCGAGTTCTTCGCGGAGATCGACGTCCTCTGCGCCATCTCGGTGTGCCCCCACGGCGACCTTTCGGTGCAGGTGTGGGGGCCCGACGCGGGCGATCCCCTCGCGACCTGCCGCCCCCTCACCGTGGAGATCTGGGAGCCGAGCCCGCAACTCCGCACCGGCTGGGTCCCGCCGCAGCCCTCGGACTACCGCGGGGGGCACGGGTTTACTTCGAAGGGGGCCTAGATGGCCCCCTCCGAGCCACCCCCAGAATCGGGTTGCGCCGGCAAAGCCGGCGCTCGAGCGCCGAAAAAAGGGAGGGCCGGTGAGCCCTGAGCTCGTGACGATCCCCGCCCGCCGGGGCAAGGCGGCGCGCGTCGGCGCCGGGCAGCGCATCAGGGTCGTGAACACCCACGGCACCCAGGTGGTCGACGCCTGGGCGTTCAACGCGCGCGACCTGACCGAGTGGATGTCGATGGAGGCGAGCCGCGCGTGGTTCATGAAGCTGGCGGCCGCCGTCGGCGACACGTTCGTCACGAACCGGCGGCGCCCGATCCTGACGCTGGTCGAGGACACGTCGGGGTGCGCTCACGACACGCTGATGGCGCCCTGTGACGTGCAGCGCTACGGCCTGCTGGGCGTCGAAGGCCATCACGACAACTGCCAGGACAACCTGCACGCCGCGCTCGCCGCTCTCGGCCTCGCGATCCCGGCGACTCCGCCGTCGCTCAACCTGTTCATGAACATTCCGTGGACGCCGGACGGGCGCCTGGCGTGGGGCGAACCGGTGTCCCCGCCCGGCAGCTACGCGGTGCTTCACGCGGAGATGGACCTCGTGATCGCCTTCTCCGCCTGCCCGCAAGATATTCTGCCGATCAACGGCCGCCTGGGCCGGACAACCGAAGCGCACTTCACTATCGACGTCCCAGCGTCTCGGAGTGGCCCGAAGGGGAACTGAAGCGGGATCAGTCTCGGATTACGATCGCGAAGCCGAAGGCCCGCAGCTCGGCGTCGAGCCCGGGCCGAGCCCGCCGGTTCTGGCGCCGGCGGTCGAGCGGCGGCGTGGTCGCGGGCGTGCGCCGGTCGGCCGCGCGCCGCTCGCGTACGATCTCGATGCCAGCGGCGCGGCCCAACTTCCGCTTGAAGTACTCGTAGAGCTCCTGACGGTCTGGGGCGGCGATGACCAGGTACCGCTCGCCGGCGGGTACGGCGGACGCATGGGGGCCGGCCATTGCCCCTCTCTCCTCGCGACTCCCCCCAGGGGCATCGGCCGGGAGCAGGGCCGGAGAAGACGATGTGGAGCGCAAGCTCAGTCCACAGTGCGGGCAGGTCCCGGTGCTGTCCCGGAGCAAGGCACGGCACCCCGGGCAGCGTCGATATCCTGACCCAGGCACCCTCAGCCGCCTCACGAACTCGTAGAGCGCGCTCTTGCCGCCGCGATAGCCGGCGCGCCGGATACGCTGCAGGATCTTGGCGCCCGAGAGGGTGGGATCCTCGCGGAGCCACTCTGCAACCTGAGGCGCGTACGGCACCATCTTAGACGGACGCCCGACATCGCGGGGCGCGGAGCCATCCATGGCAAGACGCTGGGGCAAATCTGATACCGGAATGGGATTTCCAGAAAGATCAATGACTTCTGTGATTCGACCAGGAGGGAGCCTGGTGAGTTTCTGGCCGGACGATCATTTTCAACCCAGCGTTTCTGACCAAGGATCGTTCGCGCCTATCGCCTCACGAGAGCCCAGCCGAGCTCCTTGAGATCCCTGGTGATGTCTCGTTGGCGCCGCTCCCTGTGGCGCTTCTCGACTGCGATTGACTCCTGGTGCCGGCGCCGGTCCGCAACGCGCCGGTCGAAGACCACGTCGATGACGTCGTTGGCGAATGCATGCTTGAGGTAAGTGTATCGGGTAGGCTCCATGCGCGAGACGATGAGGACCAGCCAGGTCACCTACTGCCTCCGTCGGAGTCAGATGACGCAAGGCTAGGCCCGATCCAGCGTTCCGGAAATTAGGAGAACCATCGAATTCGAAACGTAAAAGTCCTGGTGTAGGACCGGGCAGTTACCGGAACGAGGTGACTAGGAGGCCCGCGGTATGATCTCCGGGATGGTCAAGGCCGTTTCGTTCTTCAAGCGCAAGGCGGGGATGTCCGTCGACGCCTTCCAGGCCTACTGGCGGACCGCCCATCCTGAGGTCGTCGTCAAGCTGCCGGGCATTCGCCGGTACGTCCAGTCGCACACCTTGCCGTCCGCGTATCGCAAGGGCGAGCCCGTCTACGACGGGATCGCGGAACTCTGGTTCGACGACACCGGCGCGATGCGTGCCCTGGCCGGGACCGCGGCATACGCGACGGTCCAGGCGGACGAGGCGCGGTTCATCGAACGCTCGACCATGGGCCTGATCATCACCGAGGAGCACGTCGTCAAGGACGGCGCCGTGCCGGCGGACGGCGTGAAGAACGTCGAATTCGTGACCCGCAAGCCCGGGATGGAGGTCGACCGCTTCCAGCAGTACTGGTACCGGGTCCACGGGCCCCTGGCGGCGCGCATCCCCGTGGTGCGGCGCTACGTGCAGAGCCACACACGGCGCGCGGCCTACGAGGCGGGGCGGGCGCCCGGCTACGACGGCGTCGCCATCACGTGGTTCGACGACACCCAGGCGATGCGCGTGTCGGCCGCCACGCCGGAGTACGCGCGCGTGCGGGCAGACGAGGCCAACTTCATCACGCCCGATCCGCCGTTCATCATCACGAAGGAGCATCCGATCATCGCGTGAGCCTGGGTTCGCAGACTCGTACGACTCGGTCTTCACCGACCCGGCGGGCACCGAACCCCAGGAGCGTGGCGACTCGCCCCGGCAGCGCCGCGGCCTGTTACTATGCCCGCTCAGTACGATCGATGCGGCGGCCCGTCCCGCCGGCTCGGAGGAGGACATGCCCGAACGGCCATTACCGACAGAGAAGGACGTGCGCGCGTACATCCGTGACCGCCGGAACTGGGGGCGGTGGGGCAAGGACGACCAGGTGGGCGCGCTCAATCTCGTCACGCCCGCCAAGCGCGCGGCGGCGGCGCGCCTGGTCCGGAGCGGCCGCGCGGTCTCGCTGAGCCGGCCGTTCCCCAAGGAGCCGGGCCCCAACAACGCGTTTCCCGCACAGCACTACATGCGGACGCTCCCGCGCGGCAGGGGCGGCTTCGCGGCGGACTACTACGGCATCTTTTATCACGGCGTCGCCTCGACGCACATCGACGCGCTCTGCCACACCTGGGACGATGAGGCGATGTGGAACGGGCGCGACCCCCGGAAGGAGATCACGTTCGACGGCGCGACCTTCGGCGCGATCGAGCACTGGGCCGATGGCATCCTCACACGGGGGGTGATGCTCGACGTGCCGCGCCATCGCGGGGTTCCGTGCGTGACGCAGGAGACGCCCGTGCACGGGTGGGAGCTGGAGGACATCCTGACCAAGCGCGGGATCACGCTCGAGCCCGGGGACGCGGTCTGCGTCTCCTGCGGGCGGGAGGCGTGGCAGGCGGAGAACCCCGACCGACCCTACAGCCGTCCCTTCGGGCCCGGACCGATCGAGCGGCCGGGGCTGCACGTCTCGTGTCTGCCGTTCCTGCGCGACCACGACGTGAGCGTGCTCGTCTGGGACATGCTCGATCACCTGCCGATCGGCTACGACATCCCGTGGGCCGTGCACGCGGCGCTCTTCGCCTACGGGGTGGCCCTGCTCGACAACGCGCTCCTCGAGCCTCTCGCGCGGGCGTGCGCCGACGAGCGGCGTGACGAGTTCATGCTGGTCATCGCGCCCCTCCCGGTCGTGGGCGGCACGGGCTCGCCGGCCAACCCGATCGTGGTGTTCTGATGGACGGCTGGATCGGCCAGCCCCTCAAGCGACGTGAAGACCCCCGGCTCCTCACCGGGGCGGGACGCTTCGTGGACGACCTGAGGCCGCCGGGGTGCGTGCACGTGGTCCTGCTGCGCTCGCCGCACGCCCACGCGCGTATCACGCGGCTCGACGTCGCGCGCGCGCGGCGCGCGCCGGGCGTGGTGGCCGTCGTCACCGGCGCCGAGGTGCGCCACCTCGGGCCGATGCCGGTGAACCGGCTCGTGCCGGACATGCGGGTGCCACCCCATCCGATCATCGCGGACACCCACGTTCGGACCGCGGGCACCCCCGTCGCCGCGATCGTCGCCGAGGACCCGTACCGTGCACGCGACGCCGTCGAACTCGTCGACCTGACGTACGAGCCCCTCGCGGCGCTGCCGGAGCCCGAGGCCGCGGTCGCCGCCGACGCGCCCGTCCTGTTCGCCGACATCGAGCGGAACCGGTCCTTCACGCGCACGCTGCGTGAGGGCGATGCGGCGGCAGCGATGGGGACGGCCGCGCGCGTCGTCTCGCTGCGCGTGGTCCAGCAGCGCCTGGCCGGCGTGCCGCTCGAGCCCCGCGCCGTCCTCGCCGTGTTCGATCCCTCCACCGAGGAGCTGACGCTCTGGGTCTCCTGCCAGGCGCCGTTCCGCATCCGCGCCGAGGTCGCGCGGCTCCTTGGGCTTCCCGAGTCGCGTGTCCGCGTGATCGCGCCCGACGTCGGCGGCGGCTTCGGCGTGAAGAGCGGCCCGTATCGCGAGGAGGTCCTGCTGGCCTGGCTCGCCCTGCGGCTCACGCGGCCGCTCAAGTGGGTGGCGACGCGGAGCGAGGATCAGATCACCACGAACCACTCGCGCGGCGCGGTCTCGGAGGGCGAGCTCGGGCTCGACGCCGAGGGGCGCATCACCGCGCTCCGCGCGCGCATCGTCGCGCCGCTCGGCGCCTGCCTGATGAACGCGGCCGCGGGACCGCCGTGGAACCACGCGCGCCTCCTGCCGGGCGCGTACGTCGTGCCGGCGTGCGACATCACCGTGACCGGCGCCCTGACGACGACCACGCCGGTGGCGGCCTATCGCGGCGCGGGCCGCCCGGAGGCGTGCTTCTTCATCGAACGGCTGATGGACACGGCGGCGCGGGCGCTCGGCCTCGAGCCCGCCGAGATCCGCCGGCGCAACTTCGTCCCGCCCGACCGCTTCCCGTTCCGGACGGTGACGGGCCAGGTCTACGACTCGGGCGACTACGGCAAGGCGCTCGAGCTCGCGCTCGCCGCGGCCGACTACACACGGCTCAAACGGGAGCAGGCGGAGCGCCGCGCCCAGGGCGAGATCGTCGGGATCGGCGTCGCCTCGTACATCGAGCCCGCCGCGCTCGGCTGGGAGAGCGGCAGCATCAAGGTCGAGCGCTCCGGGCGCGTGACGGCGATCACCGGGTCGAGCGCCCACGGCCAGGGGCACGAGACGACCTTCGCGCAAATCGTGGCCGACCACCTGGGCGTCTCGCCGGAAGAGGTGGTCGTGGTCCACGGCGACACGCGCTCGGGGCCCGAGGGCTTCGGCACCTTCGGCAGCCGGAGCGTCGCGCTGGGCGGCGGTGCCCTCGCGCGCGTGGCCGTCGACGTGCGCGAGAAGGGGCGGCGGATCGCCGCGAAGCTGCTCGAGGCGGCGGCCCAAGACGTGGTCAACGTGCCCGGCGGCTTCCACGTGGTCGGCGTGCCGCAACGGCGCGTGACGTGGAAGGACGTCGCCGGCGCCGCCTACGCAGGAGGCCACGCGTTGCCCGCCGGCGAGACGCCCGGGCTCGAGTCGAGCACGTACTTCCAGCCGGAGGGCGAGGTGTGGAGCTTCGGCGCCGTCGTCTCGGCGGTGAGGATCGACCGCGAATCCGGCGTGCTCGTCATCGAGCGGCTCGTGTGGGTGGATGACGCCGGCACGGTGATCAACCCGCTCCTCGCCGAGGGCCAGCTCCACGGCGCGCTCGCGCAGGGGCTCGGCCAAACCCTGCTCGAGGCGATCGTCTACGATCGCGACGGGCAGCTCCTCACCGGCACCTTGATGGACTACGCGATCCCGCGCGCCGACGACGTGCCGCCCGTCACGCTCGAGAAGATGCACACGCCCTCGCCCCGCAATCCGCTGGGCGCCAAGGGGCTGGGCGAGGCCGGGTGCATCGCCATTCCGCCGGCCGTCGTGAACGCCGCCGTGGACGCGCTGGCGCCCCTCGGCGTCACGCATCTGGACATGCCGCTCACGCCCGCGCGACTCTGGGCGGCGCTCGGGAGGCCGCGATGAACTACCGGATCATCTCCGCCGACGATCACATCGACCTCCAGTGGCTGCCGAAGGATCTCTGGCAGAAGAGGGTCTCCGCGTCCTGGCGCGCGCGCGCGCCGAAGGTCGTCGAGACTCCCGAGGGGCCGTACTGGGTCTGCGGCGATGATCGCTGGGACTCCTGGGGCGGCCGCAGGGGCGCCGCCGGCGCGCAGGGCGGCCGGCGCACGGCGCTCGAGCGGGGCGGCGTGCTCGAGCCCGGCGTCCTGCGGCCCACGACGACCGAGCTCCGGCTCGAGGACATGGACCGTGACGGGATCGACGCGACGGTCATGTACGGGCCGATCGTGCCGCTCTTGATCCAGGACCCGGAGCTGCGGCGGGTCTGCTACCGCGCCTACAACGAGTGGCTGGCCGAGTTCTGCGCGAGCGCGCCGGATCGGCTCGTCGGCGCCGGGCTGATTCCGATCGACGACCCCAAGACCGCGGCCGACGAGGTTCGCTACCTCGAGCAGATCGGTCTCCGGACGGGGATGTTCCTGGCCGCCCGAGTCGAGCTCCCGCTCTGGGACGAGGCGTGGGAGCCCTTGTGGGAAGCCGCCGCCGAGACGGGGCTGCCCATCGGCTTTCATCTGGGCGGAGGCCTGCGGACGGTGGCGTTCAGCGGTCCGAAGGCGACCCAGGCCGGGAACATGGGCGTCCGGGTCGCCTGCTCCACGCTCCAGATGGACGAGCCGCTCGTCGCCGTGATCTTCGCCGGGGCGCTCGAGCGTCACCGGCGGGTGAAGATCGTCCTCGCGGAGACCGGGATCGGCTGGCTGCCCTACATGCTCGAGCGGATGGACGACACCTATCGGAAGTTCCTCGACGCCGAGGAGTTCTGGCGGACGCACGGCGGGCTCCAGCTGACCATGCCGCCCAGCGAGTATTTTCGCCGGCAAGTCTGGGCGACCTTCCAGACGGATCACCTCGGTCTGCGCGTCGTGGACGCTCTCGGCGACGATCGGGTCATGTGGGCGTCCGACTACCCGCACGCCGACAGCACGTGGCCCGAGTCCGCGCGGGCGATCGAGGAGAATTTCAAGAGCGTCGCCGCCGCGGCGCGCCGGCGCATCCTGTGCGACAACGCGCGGGGACTCTACGGGCTCTGACTACTCCGCCTTCGGCGGCCAGGGGATCCCGAGCGCGTCCAGCCGGCGCAGTCGATCCTGACCGAGCGCCTGGTCGTAGACCTCGGCCAGCGCCTCGGGCGTCCAGCCCTCGCGGCTCGTGATCGCGCGGAGCGGGGCCGGATGCGACCAGAGGGAGACCTGGTGGCCGCGCACGTGGATGACCTGGCCCGTGACGTGGGCCGCGCGATCGCTCGCGAGGAACGTCACGACGGGCGCCACCGCCTCGGGCGGCGCCGCCGCCTGCGCCCGGCGGCCGTCGGGGAGTCGCTCGGTCATCCGCGTCTCGGCCGACGGTGAGATGCAGTTCACGGTGACGCCGTACCGGGCCATCGCCAGCGCCGTCGAGCGCGTCAGGCCGACGACGCCTTCCTTCGCCGCCGAGTAGTTCGGCTGCCCCGGGCTCCCCTCGAGCCCCGCCGTCGAGGTGAACGTGACGATGCGGCCGCGCCGCTTCTCGCGCATGTGGCGTGTCGCGGGGCGCATGACGGTGAAGTGGCCCTTCAGGTGCACGGCGACGACCGCGTCCCACTCCTCCTCGGTCATGTTGAAGATCATGCGCTCGCGCAGGATGCCGGCGCAGCAGACCACGATGTGGAGGTCGCCGAAGCGGGCGAGCGCCGCGTCGACGATCGACTGGCCACCGGCCATCGTCGCGACGCTCTCGGCGTTCCCGATCGCCTCGCCCCCGAGGGCCTCGATCTCCTTGACCACGGCCTGTGCGGCCGCGCTCGACGGGTCACGCCCGTCGACCGTCACGCCGAAATCGTTGACGACGACCCGGGCGCCCGCGTGGGCGAGCCCGAGGGCGACCCCGCGCCCGATGCCGTTGCCGGCGCCGGTCACGACCGCGACCTTCCCGTCGAGCAATCCCATGCGTGGCTCCTTATTTGATCGCGAGCGGGTTCACCGGTGAGCCGACCGCGCCCGTGATCGGCAGCGGCGGCGCGACGAACAGGAACTCGTAGACCCTGTCCCTCGCGCAGTCGGCGGCGAGAGCGTCGAGGTCGAAGATCTCGCCCACGAGGAGCCCCATGTTCGGGATGAGCACCTGGTGGAGCGGCTGGTAGGTGTCGGGGATCTCGTTGGGCCGGACCTCCATCCCCCACGTGTCGGTCGCCAGCGCGGCGAGCTCCCGCCGGTGGATCCACTCCGCGGTCCAGAAGGAGAGCCCGGGCGCGTCGCCGCCCGCATAGTCCCCCCACCCCCCGCGGGCGCGGCACATCGCCATCTGCCCCGTGCGGACCAGCAGCGCGTCGCCCGTCTCGATCGCGACGGAGTGCGCGCTCGTCGCCGCCTCCAGATCGTCCACCGTGATCGCGTAGCCCGGCTCGAGCCAGTCGACGCCCTTCACGCGCGGCAGGTCGAGCAGCACGCCGCGCGTCGCGACGAAGCGCGCCATCTTCTCCATACCGTTCTTCTTGGCGCCCTCGCTCGAGACGAGGTTGGCGTCGTAGCCGTTGTAGAGCCGGCCGTCGAGGAAGCAGTGCGAGAGCGCGTCCCACTGGGTCCCGCACTGGAGCGCCATGATCACCATGTCGTCGGCGAAGCCGACGCCGCCGGGGCGCTTGAAGGCGCCCGTCGTGAAGTCGGGGCCGGTGAGGATCATGCGGTGGATGGGGTTGAAGCGGCGCGGCTGGTTGATCTGCGGGCCCGTGTTGTCGAACGGGATCGCCAGGGAGAAGGTCACCCCGCGTCGCACCGCGCGCGTCGCCCTCACGATCGTCTCGGGCGCGATGTAGTTCAGCGTCCCGAGCTCGTCGTTCGGCCCCCACCTGGACCAGTTGCGGCACTTCGCTCCCATCTCGCGCACGGTGTCGGCCATGGATCGCTCTCCTCTCTACGCCCGCCGGAAGCCGGCGGGCGGCGGGCTCTCGAAGACGACCCGCCGGCCGCTCGGGTGGACGAAGCCGAGTCGCGTGGCGTGCAGGCAGACGCGTCGCAACGGGTCGCGCCGGCTCCCGTACGCGCGGTCGCCGACGATCGGATGCCCGAGCGCCGCGAGCTGGGCGCGGAGCTGACCCCGCCGCCCCGTCACGAGCACAAGCTCGAGCACCGTCGCGCCCCGGGCGCGCTCGAGCACGCGGTAGCGGGTGATCGCTTCCTTGCCGCGGCCTCCGTCGCGCGCGAGCCGAACGCGCAGGGCGCGGTCCTCGACGAGGGACCCGGTCAGCGTGCCCTCCGGGCCGCGGACGACGCCCTCCACGCGGGCCACGTAGACACGCTCGGGCGTGCGCCCGCGAAACTGCGCCTGGAGCGCCTGCTTCACCGCGAGCGACCTGGCGAAGACGAGCAGACCGGAGGTCTCACGGTCGAGCCGATGGACGACGAAGATCCGCCCGCCTCCCCGTGCCCGCACCCAGTCGCCGAGCAGGCGGTACGCGGTGCGCTCACGCTCGGTTTCGGTCGCGATCGTCAGGAGCCCTGCGGGCTTGTCGACGACGACGAGGTGGTCGTCCTCGTGCACGAGGCGGAGCGGCGCGGGGAAGCCGGCGGGCGGCGGTGAGCCGAGCTCGACGCGGTCGTCCGGTCCCACCGTGACGTCGCCGCGGAACACGACGGCGCCGTTGACGCGAACGCGTGCGCCCGCGAGCCACTGCTTGAGCCGGCGGCCGGGCGTGCCCGGGTAGATGGCGCGCAGCCGCTCCCCGAGCGTCACGTCCGGTTCGCGGGACGATGCGCTCAGTGACTGGGCGGCGGAGGCGGTGGGGGCGGGTTGGGGACCCACACCCAGCGATAGGCCACCGTCACACCGTCACCCTGCAAGAGGTAACGGCCGTGGGGAAAGACGACCTCCCGCTGGATAGCGGGCGCGACTGGCGCGTAGACGACCTGGGGCTGGGCATAAACCACGGGCGGAGCCGCGTAGACCACCGGGTACGGCGCGTAGTACGAGGGCTGAACGTAGATCACGCGATCGCGGTGCCAGCCGACGAGCTGGTTGAAGACGGCGAACGCGCCGAGGCCCAGGGCGGCGTCTGTCGCCGCGCCCGCGAGGGCGGGCATCGGGAGCAAGCCAACGAGGACCCCTCCGAGCGTCGCGATCGCCAGCAGCTTCTTCATAGCCCCCTCCAGGGGCGATGATACACCCCGACGTCGTCGTTCGCGTGTGCCGCTTGGCGGTCCGCCCGAAGGGTGGGATGATGATCGACATCCCGCTGGGCGACCCCGCAGACACGCGAGCGACATGAGACGGGAGGAGACACATGGGCGGTTGGAATCTCTGGAAGCTGACAGCCATTGCGATGGTCCTGGTGACGGCGACGGCCGTGGTGACCGGCCTCGTCGTCGCGTACTGGTCGGGAAGCGCGCCGGAGCGCGGGCTCAAGCAAGCCGCCGTGTCCTCACCGCCGGCGCCGCCGCAAGCCCCGAGCCGACAGCCGACCGCACCCGCGCCCCAGAGCCGCGCGTCAACAGTGCCCCGACAGGTCGCGGCCAAGCCGCAGCCGGCCGTGAGTCCCCAGCCCGCGGTGACTCCGCAGCCCGCGCCGCGCGTGCCGACGCAAGAGGCGATCGACGCCTGCAACCGGTACGCGGCCGAGCAGGCGGGGCAGCAGGACAAGGCGATGCAGGTCGCGAAGGACGCCGTGATCGGCGCGGTGGCGGGCGCGGCCGTCGGCGCCGCCGGCGGCGCGATCGCGGGCGGTGGCAAGGGCGCGGGCAAGGGCGCCGCGATCGGGGGCGTGCTGGGCGCGGGTGGAGGCACGCTCTACGGCCTCAACGAGGCGAAGAAGCAAGACGAGCGGTACCGCGACGCCTACGCCCTCTGCATGCGCGCCCGCGGCTACGGCGGCTAGGCGCGGGTCGGACTGACCGCCGTTCAAGCGCAGCGGGAGATGTGTCGGCGGGCGAGACCCTCGGCGTAGGCCTCGAGCAGCCGGTGCATCTCCCGCATCGCCGCTTCGGCCGCCCGTCGGTCGTCGGGCGCGCGCAGGTGCTTGAGGATCGTCCGCTTCGTCTCGCCCGACTCCTCCTTCTCGATCGCCTCGTGCACCGTGTAGTTCATGCCGCCCCACTCGGGGCGGACCCCGTAGTGCTGGACGAGGGCCCGACCGACGGTCTGCGCGATCTCGACAACTTCCTCTTCGAGGAGCGCCGTCGCGCAGAGCGCGGCGCTCCACGGGATTTCGTGAGCCAGCCGGCGGAAGAACGCGATGATCGCCGCCATCTCCGGGACGGGCGCGATCCGCTCGTACGCCTCGCGCGGGTAGCCGAGGTCGTCGCCGATCCGGCGAAAGAGCTCGTCGTGGTCCGGCGTGCCGCCCACCCGGCCGTCGAAGTAGCCGAGGTCCTCGACGAGCAGATGGCGCGCGCAGTCCTTGCGGACCTCGAAGTCCTCGCAGCGCGTGTGAATGCCGCTGAAGATGCGGGGGAACGCGGCGATCAGCAGGGAGTGCTGGGAGATGTGCCCCCACACGTCGGCACGGCTCAGCGCGCCCGCGGCGAACCGCCTGAAGTATTCCGAGCGCCGGAAGGGGCTCTGCGCGAGGAGCTCCGCCGTCAGCGCGTCGAACCAGTCCTCGGTCGTCATGCCTCGTCCTCCGTTTCGCCGGCCGGATTATATCGAAAGGGCGCCGTCCCCGGCGGCGGGCTCACGCGACGCTCGTGGGCGGCCGCCGGTGACGGGTGGCGTGCTCGAACGCGTAGGCGAGGCGAATCAGCGACGGCTCGCTCCACGCACGGCCCAGCAACGTCAGGCCGAGGGGCGCTCCGTCGGCCGTGTAGCCCGCGGGCACGATGATGCTGGGGTAGCCTGCCTTGGCGCCGATCGCCGCGCCGGTCCACCCGGGAAAAACGAGCGCGTCGAGGCGCTCGCGTTCCATCAGGGGGTCGAGCCCCTCGGTCCTCGAGAGCCGGAGGTCCTCGGCGCGGCTCACGCGGTAGGTCGGCGCCCCGAGCCCGCTTGTTGACTGGGCGGCGAGGAGGAGCACCTGGCCAAAGCGCAACGTCTCGCGCGGGCGGGCCTCGTTGAAGCGGATCAGATCGCGCAGGGACTTGACGGGCGACGCCGCGCCCAACCCCGTCAGGTAGCGGTTCAGGCCGCGCTTGAACTCGTAGAGCATGACGTCGGAGCGGAAATCGGTCACCGCGCGCGCCGTCGGGATGTCGGCGGGATCGACCAGGGTCGCGCCGGCGTCGCGGAGCGCCCGGAGGGCGGCGGCGACGACGGGCATCTCGGCCGCGCTCAGGCGCTCGAAGAACACGGCCCGCGGCACTCCTACCCGGGCGCCCTCGAGCCCGCGCGGATCGAGGGACGCCGTGTAGTCGGGGCGCGCGTGCGCCCGGCTGGCGCGTGTCGCGCGATCGCCCGGATCGGCCCCGGCCAGGACGCCGAGAAGCGCCGCCGCGTCGGCGACCGTGCGCGCGAGTGGTCCGGCCGTGTCCTGGCTCGCCGCGATGGGCACGATCCCGGAGCGCGAGACGAGCCCCACGGTCGGCTTGATGCCGACGACCGAGTTCTGGTTGGCCGGACTCAGGATCGAGCCCGAGGTCTCGGTGCCGACGGCCACGGTGCACAGGTCGGCCGTGACGGCAACGGCCGAGCCGCTGCTGGAGCCGCCCGGGCTCAGCGCCGCCTCGTACGGGTTCACCACCTGGCCGCCGCGCGAGCTGTAGCCCGCGGGCATCCCGGTCGTCATGAAGTTGGCCCACTCCGTCATGTTGGTCTTGCCCAGGATCACCGCGCCGGCCTCCCGCAGCCGCGTCACGAGGAACGCGTCGCGGGGAGCAACGCACTCGCCGAGCGCGAGCGAGCCGGCGCTCGTGTGAAGGCGATCAGCGGTGGCGATGTTGTCCTTGAGCAGGACGGGGATCCCGTGGAGCGGACCGCGGGACCCGGTCGAGGCGCGCTCGCGATCGAGGGCCTCTGCGATCTCGAGCGCCTCGGGATTCACCTCGAGCACCGCGTTGAGGTGGGGCCCGCGGCGATCGTAGGCCTCGATGCGCTCGAGAAAGTGGCGCGTCAGCCGCATCGAGGTCAGGCGGCCGTCGTCGAGCGCCGCCTGAAGCTCCTGGATCGTCGCCTCGTGAACCACGCCGAGCTAGTATTCGGCGAGGCGGTCGTTCTCGCGGTAATCGACCGGACAGTCGATCAGCACGGGCACCGTCGCCCGGAGCGCGTCCGCGAGGGCGGGCGCGAGCTCCTTGGCCGCGTTGACCCGCGCGCCCGCGCAGCCGAACGCGCGGGCGAGCGCGACGAAGTCCGGGTTGCCGAAGTCGACGCCCGCCGTGTGCCCGAACTGCCGCTCCTGCTTCCAGCGGATCACGCCATACCCGTCGTCGCGGAAGATCAGAACCACGAAGCCGAGTCCCAGCCGGACCGCGGTCTCGAGCTCCTGAATGTTCATCAGGAGGCCCCCGTCGCCGGTGACGGCCACGACGCGGCGCTCGGGCTGAGCCAGCTTCGCCGCGATCGCGCCGGGCAGCCCGATGCCCATGGCCGCGAACCCGTTGGAGATGATGACCGTGTTCGGCAGGTGGGCGCGAAAGCGCTTCGCCACCCAGAGCTTGTGCGCGCCGACGTCCGAGATCACCAGATCGTCGGGCTTCAAGGCGGACTCGAGATCCGAGATGATGCGCTGGGGGAGGAGCGGGAACCCGTCGTCGAGACGACGCGGGTCGTGGGGCAGGCGACCCGGCGGGATCCGCTCCGGGCGGGCTGCCACCAGCGGTGCCAGGAGCTCGAGGGCCTCGCGGACGTCGGCCACGACCTCGACCGCGGGCTGGTAACGCGCGTCGACCTCGGCCGCCGTGAAGTCGATGTGGACGATGCGGAGCCGGCCCGACGGATTCCACTGGGCCGCGCTGTACTCGACCGGGTCGTAGCCGACCGCGATCACCACGTCCGCGCTCGTGAAGCCGACGCGGGCGGGGTCGTCCGACGCGAGACCGACCGTGGTCCGCGCGAGCGGATGATCCACCGCGATCGCGCCCTTGGCCATGAACGTGGTGACCACCGGAATCTGCGCCCGCTCGGCGAGCGACGTCAGCTCCTTGGACGCGTGGCCGCGGATGACACCGTTCCCCGCGAGGACCAGCGGCCGCTCGGCGCGATTGATGATGTCGGCCGCCCGCGCGAGCGACGGCCGATCGGGCGAGGGCCGGCGTGGGCGGTCCGCGACGAGCGGCTCGCCCTCGGCGGGCTCCCGCGCGACATCCTCGGGGAGCTCGAGGTGGCAGGCGCCGGGCTTCTCTTCCTGGGCGCGCTTGAACGCCTTGCGCACGGCTTCGGCGACCACCGCGCCGGTCTCGATGCGGGCATTCCACTTCGTGAACGGCCGGAACACATCGACGATGTCGACGTACTGGTGCGATTCTTTATGGAGCAGGTGCCGGGCGAGCTGGCCCGTGATCGCCACGACCGGGGCGCGGTCCAGGTTCGCGTCGGCCACGCCGGTGGCGAGGTTCGTGGCGCCCGGCCCGAGGGTGGCCAGGCACACGCCGGCGTGACCCGTCAGCCGGCCCCAGACGTCCGCCATGAATGCCGCCGCCTGCTCGTGCCGGACCGGAACGAAGCGGATCGATGAGTGGGCGAGCGCCTCGTTGACGTCGAGCGTCTCCTCGCCGGGGACGCCGAACACGTACCGCACGCCTTCACGCTCCAGACAGCGGACCAACAGCTCGGCTCCGGTCATCGCCCGACCTCCCGGGGTACCTCTCGGTCAAGGAGGACTCTACCGCGGTTTTGCGGTCGGCCCTCGCCCGATGTCACCGTCGTGTTCCGCGGCGGCGGTGTCGCGAACGGCAGGGCCGTTCCGGTCCGAGCACTTTTTCTTTTGATGCGCGGCTGCGTCGACAGGATTCCCGTCCCGCGTCCGTGCGAATCCACGGAGCCCGCGGCGGCATCGCAAAACGAGAGGAGACTCACAATGGCGAAGCGGATCTTGGCACCAATTAGTGCGCGAGCGCGTAGCGAGACGATCGTGCCGCTCGTCGCGGCCCTCGCACATGGCGGCGGAGCGACCGTTCGCCTCCTCCGGGTCTTCCCGGTCCCCGAGCGCGTGGTCGGTCCGCGCGGACAGACCATCGCGTACACCGATCAGGAAATGGCGCGTCTGACGGCCGAGGGGCTCGACGACCTGCGTCGGCTCGAGGCCGAGCTGCACGGGATTCCCGTGGAGAGCGTCGTTCGCTTCGGCGACCCGGTGGAGGAGATCCTCCTGGAGGCCGAGGCCTTCGACGCCGATCTCCTCGCGCTGGCGACCTCCGCCCGCGGGCGCCTGCGGCGGGCATTCTCGCGCGGCGTGGCCGGCCGGGCGGCCGCCAAGGCGACGGTGCCCACGCTCGTGCTTCACGCGTAAACGCCGCCGATGAGCGGGTGCCGCCGCGCGGGCGGCGCCGGCCTTGATCTACCGCGGCAGTCGGCGTAGAGTCCGGCCGGAAGCGCGACCTTCAGGGCGGCCACCGGGTGCCCTTCCAGGAGAGGGAACCATGGCCGACCGCGCGGCTCCGACCACCGTCACGCGTCGCGATCTGCTCAAGCTCGGCGGCGCGGCGGTCGCCGCCGAAGCCGTCCTGCCACTTCTCGACTGCGGGGCCGCCGAGGCCCAGACGCCGAAGCGAGGCGGGATCTTTCGGATCCGGGGCGAGGACGCCACGACCGGCTTCGACCCGCATCTCTCCGCGAACCACCACCGGATCGCCACGAACCTTTCGTTTACCCACAGTCGGCTCGTGAAGGTCAGGGCCGGCGCCTCGGTGGTGCCGGGCACCTTGCCGATCGAGCCGGACCTCGCCGAGTCCTGGATCCAGCCCAGCGACCGGACGTACGTCTTCAAGCTTCGAAAGGGCGTTCGCTGGCATTCGAAGGCTCCGGTGAACGGCCGGGAGCTGACCGCGGACGACGTGAAGTACACGTACGAGCGCTTCCTGACCGTCAAGGGGAACCCGAGTCGCTCGATGCTCGGGCTCGTCGAGAAGATCGACGCCCTCGACCGCTACACCGTTCGGTTCGCGCTCAGTGAGCCCTTCGGCTGGTTCCTCGACTACCTCGCGACGACGGTGATGTGGGTCGTCGCCCCCGAGGCGGTGGAGCGGTTCGGGGACCTCCGGCGCGCGGAGGCCTGCATCGGCACCGGGCCGTGGATGCTCGAGCGGTACGAGCCGAACGTGCGGCTCACCTTCGTCCGGAACCCGAACTACTTCCTCCCCGGGCTCCCGTACACCGACGGGATCGAGGTGACGATCGACGAGGATCCCTCCTCGCGGCTCGCCGCCTGGCTCGCCGGGAGGTACGACTTCGCCCCCGAGTACGGCCAGTGCGTGAGGCGTCTGGACCTGGACGTCGCCCGGCGACGCAAGCCCGCTCTCAAGACCCAGGACTTCATCGTGCTCTTCGGCGGCATCACGATGATGAAGCTCGACCGTGAGCCGTTTCGAGACGTGAGGGTCCGTCGCGCCCTGGCGCTGGCGTCCAACTGGAAGGAGGGCCTCGAGACCAACGCCTGGTCCCTCGGGAACGGCGCTCCGAATCCGACGATCCCGGCGGCGCTGCGGGAGTGGACGATCCCGATCACCCAGCTCACCCCGGAGGGCCGACGGCTCTACGACCAGGACCTCTCGGAGGCCAAGCGGCTCCTGGCCCAGGCGGGCTTTCCGACGGGGCTCAAGGTCCCGCTCGATGCGACCCTTGGGTGGAGCCCCGATTATGTCGACCTTCTACAGGTGGTGATGCGGAACTGGAAGGAGGCCGGGATCGAGACCGAGCTCCGGGGCAAGGAGTTCGGCGCCTTCATGGCGAGCGCCATCTACGGGAAATTCGAGAAGCTGGCCCACAGCCTTCGCGGCGGCACGCCGATCGCCGACCTCAGCCTCTACAACTTCCACGTGCCCGGGGAGGCCCTGAATTCCTCGGGCGTCGACGACCCCAAGCTGACCGACATGATCCGCCTTCAGCGCCGGATGCTCGACCCCGTGAAGCGCCGCGAGATCGTCTACGACATCCAACGCTACCTGGCCGAGCAGGTGTACTACCACTACGATCCGTCGGTCAGCACGGTGGCCGCCTGGGAGCCGTACGTGAAAAACTACGCGCCGAATCTGGGCCACGACTACGGCGGGCGTCTCATGGTGGCGTGGCTGGACAGGTAGCGGGTCGGACCCGCTGAGTCTCGGAACGAGACCCGTCGTCGCTGTCCCAGTAGTGACAGAGCCTCACGAGTCTTCCGCGTTTGTGAAGCAGTCGCCGCGGTTCGGCGGCGAGAAGTCGGGACGGACACCTGACGGTACGAAGGCGAGAGCCGTTAGTCCCCGGTGAGCTGCCAGAAGAGCCACCCCAGCATCAGTCCCCAGAGCACCACCACGGTCACCAGCCCGGCCCAGCGCACGGCGCTCGCGAGAATCACTGGTCTTGTGACCCACTCCTGCCAGGTGAGACGGGCATGACGCATGCCACGCACGAATCGCATTAGCCGCGCGTGGATAAAACGCAGGCGATGGCCCAGGCTGACCCGAACTGTTGAGAACGCGCTGTCACCTTGGCACGCCACGCGACGTGGTCGGGGCCGACGGCGGGGGTGCCCGGGCGCAACGCCCTGGCGTCCAGGGCGGCGTAGAATCACGGTGCGCATGATGCGGGGCCTCCATCGCCCACCACGAGCCGCGATTCACCTTCTCCGCTGACCCGAGTGGGAGCTCGCGTGGCTGGGGAGACGAAGTCGGTGCGTTGTTGCGTCGCCGGTGGCGGCCCGGCCGGAATGATGCTGGGGCTGCTGTTGGCGCGCGCGGGTGTCCCGACCGTGGTCCTCGAAAAGCATGGCGACTTTCTCCGAGATTTCCGTGGCGACACGATCCACCCCTCCACGCTCGAGCTCATGGCCGAGCTCGGCGTGCTCGAGACGTTCCTGAAGCTGCCCCACCAGGAGGTGCCTGAGCTCAGGGCGCAGATCGGCGATCGCTCGCTGCCGTTCGCGGACTTCCGTCACCTCCCGACCCGCTGCAAGTTCATCGCGTTGATGCCGCAATGGGACTTCCTGCGCTTTCTCGCCGCGCAGGCGGCCCCCTACTCGACCTTTCAGCTGGTGATGCGGGCCGAGGTGACCGGATTGATCGACGAGCGAGGGCGCGTGGTCGGCGTCCACGCGACGAGGCCGGACGGTCCGCTGGAGGTCCGTGCGGACCTGGTCGTGGCCGCCGACGGCCGGGCCTCGGTGGTTCGGGAGAAGGCCGGGCTTCGTGTCCAGGAGTTGGGCGCGCCCATGGACGTTCTGTGGTTCCGCCTCTCCCGGGGGCCCGACGACCCCCAGCAGACGATGGGGCGCTTCGATGTCGGCCGGATCTTCATCATGATCAACCGTGGTGAGTACTGGCAGTGCGGCTATGTGATCCCGAAGGGCTCAGTCGAGCAGATCCGCCAGCGTGGGCTCGAGACATTCCGCAGCGATGTGGTGAGGCTCGCGCCGTTCGCCGCCAGTCGTGAGCGAGAGATCCGCGATTGGGAGGACGCGAAGCTGCTCACGGTCCGTGTCGACCGCCTGCGCCGGTGGTACCGGCCGGGCCTGCTCTGCATCGGGGACGCCGCCCACGCGATGTCCCCGATCGGCGGCGTCGGCATCAACCTCGCGATCCAGGACGCGGTCGCCGCGGCGAACCTGCTCGCCGAACCCCTGCGCCTGGGGCGGCTCACCACGGACCACCTGCGCCTGGTCCAGCGGCGGCGCGAGCTCCCCACGCGCGTCACCCAGGGGCTCCAGGTGCTGATTCAGCGACGGGTCATCACGCGGGTCCTCGGCGGCGCGGATCAGCTGGCGCCGCCGCTGCTCCTCCGGCTCTTCGCCCGCTTCCCGGTCCTGCGCCGCCTCCCCGCCCGATTGATCGGCGTCGGCATCCGCCCCGAGCACGTGGCGACGCCCGCTGTCGCGGTCGGCCTCCGCGATTGACGGGCGACACCGGGGTTACTGCCGAAGAAGGAGGACCGGGACCCTCGACTTTCGGAAGACCTGCGCCACGATGCCGCGAGACAGCGTGTGTCGCAGCCAGCTGCGACCGCGCGTCGTCAGCGCGATGACATCCGCGCCGAACGTATCGGCCTCGGTGAGAATCTCGGACGCCGGATCACCGAACCGTACGACGCGCTCCACCGGGACACCCTGGAGCAGCGTCGCGATCGCGTCCAGATGGGCCAACCCTTCCGCTTCCAGCCTCGCCATTTCCTGGTCGGTGTAGGCAACGACGCGCCCCGAATCGCTCACGACGTTGTTCGGGACCGGTTCGACTCGGAGCAGTCGCACGGTCGATCCGGCACCGTGCGCGAGGTCGGAGACGAAAGGCAGCACCGCCTCACTGGTCGACGTTCGATCGAGCGGCACGAGAATTCGCTTCGCCATGATTTTCTCTCCCCGAGGCTCAGGATCCTATCTCGCGCGCGCAGTGGAGCAACGTGCCTGCCAACGCCGGAGTTCCGCGCCTTTCCGGAGGGGGCGTCAGGTGGAACCCCGAGGCCGACAGCGGGGAGAGTGTCCGGCTTCGGAACGCGCGAGTCACGCGACTGACGCCAAATCGGCAAAGGCTCCCTAGAGTCGGAGTCCCTTCACCACGTACTCCTGGGCAAAAATCGTCACGACGAGCGCCGGCCCGATTGCCATCACGGCCGTGGCGGCCATCAGGTGCCACTCGATCCCCGTCTCGTTGACGAACTGGGCCATGCGCACGGTGAGCATCGGGGTGCGGCTCCCCGTGAGGATCAGGGCGAAGAGGAACTCGTTCCAGGTATAGAGCCAGGACAGGATGAAGAGCGCGACGATTCCCGGCACCGCGAGCGGCAGGGCCACACGGAAGAACGCGCCCCAATGCGAGCAGCCGTCAATGTACGCGGCGTACTCCATTTCCGGTGAGATCCCGTCGAAGAACCCCTTCATGATCCACGAGAAGAAGCAGATGTGGATCGAGATGTGCGGCAGGAGCAGGCCGAGGTAGGTGTCGAGGATCCCCATCCACTGTGTGAGCAAATAGAGCGGGATCACCCACGTGATGTAGGGGATGCATCGGAAGAGATAGATCAAGCCGAACCAGACGCTGCTCGCGGCGCCCCGGAAGCGCGAGAGCATGTAGCCCGAGGTGATCGTGACCGCGAGTGAGAAGACCGTCGCGAGCGTCGCGATGACCCCGCTATTGACGAACGACGCCTGCATCTCCGGTTTCGCGAGCGCTTCGGCGAAATTGCCCAGCGTGAACTCGATGCCACGGTGGACGTAGAAGACGCCCGAGGCGGGCCGGAATGCCGTCAGGACCATCCATGCCACCGGGAAGATCATCAGGAGCGTGATCGCGGTGATCGCCAAGCCGAAGAACGCCCGACCCCACCCCGGCGCCAGGACGCCTGACCCTCCGCGGCTCACCGCGACACCTCCACGACGTAGCTGAGGGTCTTGTACAGGACCCCGCCCACGACCATGATGATCGCGGCGCCGATCAGCGAGGCAGCGGTGCCGAGGTCGAAGTTCAGGTACACGAACGCCTGCTTGTAGGCGTAGATCGAGAAGACCTCGGTCGAGCGCGCCGGCCCACCCTTCGTGATCGTCCAGACGATGTCGAAAACCCGGAACGCGTCGATCGCACGGACGACGATGCACACCATCAGCACCGGCCTGAGCAGCGGGAGCGTGATGTTTCGGAAGACCTGCCACGGGCCGGCGCCGTCGATGCGCGCCGCCTCGTGGGGCTCCAGCGGAAGCGACTGCAGTGCCGCCAGGATCAGCACGGTGAACCACGGCGTCCACAGCCAGACGTCCGTCATCACGACGATGGCGAAGCTCGTCCAGCGGTAGACCAGCCAGGGCACCGGCTCGAGCCCGAGGGTGCCGAGCAGCGCGTTCACGACGCCGAACTGGTCGTTGAACATCCAGGTGATCATGATTGCGGCGACAACGGGTGGCACCATCAGCGGCAGGAGGATCCCGACGCGCACGAGCCGCGCGCCGGGAAACTTCCGGTTCAGCATGGTGGCGAGGCCGAGTCCAGCGACGAGACCGCCCGTCACGGAGCCAACCATGAAGACGAGCGTGTTCGGGAGCACGGTCCCGTAAAAGATCGGGTCGGCGAGGATGCGGCGGTAGTTCGCGAGCCCGACGAAGGTCTTTTGTGGGTCGAAGAGGCTCCAGCTCCGGAAGCTCGCGTTGGCGCCGATCAGGATGGGGACAATCTGGAACGCAACCAGGATCGCGAACGCGGGCAGGATGAGCACGAGCATGAAGCGCTCGCGCGCGCCGAACCTCCGTCGGGAGCCCTTCATGCTCGTCGGGCGGGGGCGGCGGCTCAGGTCCGCGCCGCGATCTCGCTCGTGTGCTTGGCGCCCTCCTCCAGCGTCGCCTTGATGTTCTCGCGCGGCCCCGTGACCGCCCGGACCAGGTAGTCGATGGCGGTCGCGAAGAACTCCGGCCAGCGTGCGAAGTAGAAGGCCCCGTGGATGAGCTTCTCCGACTCGACGGTCACCGCGCGGAACTTTCTGAACACGGGATCGGTCTTGACCAGCTCGCGCTGGACGTCCTCGTTGGGTGGGAAGCCGCCGGTCGCCTTCCACAGGTCGAGCTGGACATCGTGCGTCAGGTTCAGCCAGCTCAGGAGCTCCTTGGCGGCCTTCTTCTTGGCGGCGTCGACGTGGATCGGGATCGCCCAGGCCCACGGATCGCGCCACGCGATCGACTTGAACTTCGCCCGCGGGCCGATGATGAACTGCGTGACGCTGATCTTGCCCGCCACCTTGGACTGCTTGGGGTCGTTGAACTTCCCGTAGAGCGTCGTGTCCGCCATCGTCATGGCCGAGTCGCCCGCCATGAAGATCGCGTTGGCGTCATCGCGCGAATAGCCCGGTTGCCCGGGAGGGGCGATCTTGTGCGTGTGGATGTTGTCCCACCAGAACTCGACCGCCTGGACCGCCTCGGGCTGGGCGAGGCCCGACTTCCAGCCGTTCTTCGCCAGCTCCGCGTTGCGCCGCTCGTGGACGGGCAGCATCAGGTCGCCGCCGTTCGCCCAGATCGACCAGAAGAACGTGAACCACCCGTGCGGATACTTCATGCCGCCGACGAACCCCCACTTGACCTTGCCGTCCTTCTGCAACCGCTGGGAGGTCTTGATGAGCTCGTCCCACGTGCGCGGGACTTCGGTGTCCTTCAGGAGGTCCGCGCGGTAGAAGAACGTCCCGATCGTCTCCACGAACGGCACGGCCGTGTCGTGGCCTTCCCACTGGAAGTAGGGCTCCATGATGAAGCGGCTCAACTTCTTGAGGGCAGGTACGTCGTCCACGGGCTCGAGGTAGCGGCCCCACAGCTGGCCCCAGTCGTCGTTGTGCCAGATGACGTCGTACTGGCCGCCGCGCGATGTGAGGTTCGCCGTCATCTTCTCGACGTACACCTCGTAGGAGATCGGCACGAGCGTCAACGTGACCTTGCGCTCGGCCGCCCACACCTTCATCCACTTGATCGAGTTCTCGTGGATGGGGTGCGGCATGTACCCGACCTTGAGCTCCACCTGCTGGGCGGTTGCGGGCACCGCGCGACTCGCGCCGAGCGCCAGGCTCCCACCGCCCACGGTCTTGAGGAAGGTCCGCCGTCTCATCTCAAGTCCTCCCTTACTTCTGCGCGAGGAAGGCTCCAGCCTCGCGGGGTCGGCCGCTCGGCCGCCGAGTCGGCGAGAGTGTGGGCTGCCCTCCCTGCATTGTCAAGACGGGGAGGTGCTCTCGTAGCGTAGAATACGGTTGGAGGCGTGGCCTATGACATCTCGAGCCCGTTTGATCCTGGTCGGAGTGGCGCTCGTTTCGTTGCTGCTGACGGACACGGCGAGCGTGTTGGCGCGCGCCGGCAGCGGCGGCAGCCGCGGCTCCCGCTCGTACTCGACGCCGGCGCGGCCCTCATCTCCGGCGAGCCCGACCACGCCTTCGAGCCCTTCGCCCGCGCTGACCCAGCCGTCCCCGTCGCTGCAGCGGCCGAGCTTCTTCGGCGGCCTCATGGGCGGGATCGCCGGGTTCGCGCTCGGCGGGCTCCTGGGCTCGATGCTGTTCGGCGGGATGGGGGGCGGCTTCGGCGGAGGTATCGGCCTCCTCGAACTCCTGCTGATCGGCGGCGCCACCTTTTTCCTGTTCAGGCTGCTCCGCGGACGCCAGGCGACCCAGCCTGAGCCCGCGTACGCCGGCGCAGGCGGCGCCAGCGCCTACGGCGCGAAGAGCGAAAGCTGGTCGGCGGGCGGCAGGGGCGCGACGGTCGAGGCGCCGGCGGGTCCGTCCGATCTCGAGCGCGGGCTCGGGTCCATCCGCCAGACGGATCCGAGCTTCGATCCAGTCGCGTTCGCCGGCTGGGCCAAGACGGTCTTCACCGACGTCCAGGGTGGCATCACGCGGCGGGACATGAGCGGGATGAACGATCGGCTCACGCCGCAGGAGTACGCCCGCCTCCAGGCCCAGTGCGACCAGCTCCGGGGCGCGCGGCGGACGAGCCGCGTCGAGCAGATCCAGATCGCGAGCGCGGAAGTCAGCGAGGCGTGGCAGGAGGGCGGCCAGGACTGGGTGACCGTGTACTTCGCGGCATCGCTGGTCGACTTCACGGTCGATGACCTGACCGGCGCCGTCGTGGAGGGCTCGAAGACACCACAGGACATTGAGGAGTACTGGACCTTCACGCGACCCGTCGGGCCCAAGCCCTGGCGGCTCTCGGCGATCCAGACCTCGTAACGTTCCCGGAGGTGCGCGTTGCCATAGCCTTCTCGGCTCTCCGCCTCGCGAGGTCGCCGACCGCGTTGACGAACCCCAGGAGAATCTCTCTCTGCGCCTTCGTGGACGACGTCCGAACGGGAAGAAACGTGTTGGTTTCACCCTTCCCGGCGCGAGCTGAAATCGCAAGCCGTCTCTCTCCACAGTAGGTTGCCGTCTGCGTTCGTCATCGCTTTTTCTGAGGCACAGCCGGTGGTGATCTTTCGCGAGCTGGCGGTCAAGATACGCGGCGCTTGACGCGGGCGCGCGGCCGCTCAAGAATCCCATCGCGCGGCGCCCGGTGCCGTGCGCGACGCAGCGAAGAGGTGCCCCGTGAGCCAGAGTGAGGGACCGATGCGCGACGTTCTCGCCGGGGTCCGGGTTCTCGACTTCGGGCGGTACATCGCCGGGCCGTACTGTGCGGCGCTGTTGGCGGATCTCGGCGCCGACGTGATCCGCATCGAGCGGCGGGGTGGTGGCGAGGACCGGTGGGTGGCGCCGGTGGGCGCGGACGGAGCGGGCGCAGTGTACGTGGTGATGAACCGCAACAAGCGTGGGATGACGCTCGACCCAGCCTGCCCGGAGGGGCGTGAGATCGTGCGGAGGCTCGTTGGCACCGCCGACGTCGTGGTTGCCAATCTACCGCCCGACGTGCTGCGGTCGCTCGCGCTCGACCTCGACAGCCTGCGCCGCGTCAAGCCGGACGTCATCCTCACGACCGTCACCGCCTTCGGCGCCGGCGGGCCGTGGAGTGGCAAGCACGGCTTCGACGGGATCGGCCAGGTGATGTGCGGCTCGGCGTACCTCACGGGCACGCCAGAGCAGCCCATGCGTGCGGCGGTGGCGTGGGTCGACTGCGGGACGGCCGCCCTGGCGGCGTTCGGCACGCTGGCGGCGCTCATGGCGCGCGAGAAGAGCGGGCGCGGCCAGAAGGTGGAGGGCGCGCTGCTGCGGACGGCGGTAGCCTTCAACAATCCGACGCTCGTCGAGCAACAGGTGATCCGACCCAACCGCCTGGCCACGATGAACCGCGGGCAGACGTCGGCGCCTTCGGACCTCTTCCGCACTAAGGACGGATGGATCATCGCCTACGCGATCGGCAACCCGATGTTCACGCGATGGGCACGGCTGATGGGTGAGGAGCACTGGCTGAGCGATCCGCGGTTCAAGGACGACCGGGCGCGGGGTGATCACGGCGAGATCATCTCCAAGCGAATGGCGGCCTGGACGGCCGAGCGCACGACCGCCGAAGCGCTCGCCCAGCTCGAGGCGGCGCGCATCCCAGCCGGGCCGCTCTATTCGCCCCAGCAGGCGCTGGACGACCCGCACATTCGGGCAGCCGGGCTGGTGGCCGACATGGAGTATCCGGGGCTGCCACGGCCCGCACCGCTGGCTCCGACGCCGGTCGACCTCTCAGAGACTCCGGGGCGCCTCCGTCACCACGCGCCCACTCTTGGCGAGCACACGGACGAGATCCTGGCGGAGCTCGGGTATGGGCCGGGAGCGATCGCCGGGCTGCGGGCCAGGCGGGTGATCTGATCCCGCCGCGCTGAGTTGGACTCCGGCCCGGGGCGACCTTCGCCCGTGAATGAGAGAGAAAGCAGGAACACACACCCCCGAAACGTGACAGGTGGGCGTGAGTCGCTCGACATCATCCGCGCCTCGCTGGCTCGCTCAGCGGCGATCACCGCCGGCTGTCGTCACTCTGGAGCCAGGTGTAGTCCCAGACCGTCACGCTGTACTTGTCGGCCGCCGGCAAATGCGCGACCGTGAAGTAAGCGCGCCCGAAGCCATTCACGCCTCCGGGCACCCACGCGATGCGCTGACCGACCACAGCGCCCGCAGGGTCCAGCGCCTGTGCCAGAAGACGGACGTTCAGGGCGTACTCGCCGTGACGGTTGTAGACGTAGCCACTGACCCGTCGAGCGCCTTCCGATTCCGGCTCAGCCGTCCATTCCAGTGTGAAATGCTGCTCCCAGCCAGCCATCAGGGTGACGGTCGATCCCGTTGAGGACAGGTAACTACTGCTGGTGCCGCACGCTGCGATTATGACAGCCGTCAGTCCGAGTCGAGCCGCCGCGATCAATCTTGGCACCAGGGTCATAGCGGAGCCTCCTCGAAGCATAACCGATCACCCCATTCGAAAGTTCCCGCCAAGGGCCGGGGCACCCCAGAGTCAGGGACGAACACCACTTGGGCCATCGGCTGCTTGGCGCGCCAGTTCCACGGGACCCTGTGGCTCCCAGCTCAAGCGCGATGTTCCAACCCCTGCCAAGCGGTGCTCGTCCACGTGCGTCAGTGTGATCTGCTCACCGTTCACCGTCAGCGGATCGAGGACGAGCGTGAGCCTCCCGTTCGAGTCCCCGAGCCGCCCCCGGACATTGACTGAGATGGCCTCATTCCCGACCGTGAAAGTCAGGACGCCCGAGACGCCGGGCAACTGTTGTCCGAACAGCAGCCAGGGGCCGACGTAGACCCCGGAGGTAGGAGTCTCCTCTTGCGTAACGACGACAAGGGTCAGGGGAGTACCGCCCCAGGTCCCCGTCCAGGTTCCCCTGAGATCTGGCACCTGGCTCACCGGCCTCGTCAGCGAAGGCGTGGAAACACACCCGCCGAACAGCAAGGCGAGGCCGACTGCGAGGACGCGATTTAGCCTCGGGTTCATTCGCCAACGAGGACCCGCGCCCGGCGCGTCATCGCGACCTTCCCGCGAGCACGTAGTGTTCCTTCTCCTGTTTCGGCAGCCGTTTGATCGCCGCCTCGGCCTTCAGCGCCGCTGACTTCGACGCGTGCGTCTCAAGCCGCACGAGCCGAACCGGCCGGCGGCTCCGCGTGTACTTGGCCGCGCGCCCGTTCATGTGTAGCTCCAGTCGGTCCCGCCAGTCTTTCGCGACCCCCGTATAGAGCGAGCTGTCGGCGCACCGGAGCATGTAGACGAAGTGCGTCACAGGCCCTTTACCATCGCCGCGCACGGCGCTCGGAGCGCCCGCGCGAGATGCACCGGGCTACCCAAGCTGGTCGACACACGGGCGTAGAGGGCGGCGCGTCGGCGGGCGACACTGCTCTCGCTCATCGCACTCTCCTTCACGATTGGGTGATGGGCCACGTGGCGGGTGTGTTCTCGGCACGCGTCGCCACACCTCGTTGCCCATGGCTTCCGTCTCAGCGCCTCCTCCTCGTCCTGGTCGAGTCGCGCGACGAGGCGCGCCGCAAGCTCGGGGATCCGCCGCATCCCCGCTTCCCAGCGCGCGACGGGCCGTGGCCCATTGAGCGCAAAGAGGTGGCGGCACCCCAAAGATAGCGCGGATGAGGCGGGTACCACTCGGGCGACGAGAAGTCGAAGATATGCCCACCGGATTTGGTCCCACGCCAGAGCGGACAACGTGACGGGCGAAGCTGGCGCCCGCGCTCCCGCCGTGGTCTCGCAGAGGCCGTGAAGGTGCTTTCGCGTTACAGGTCCGCAGAAAGCGCCAGAGAAGGCCTATAAGCCGGGTTCTGTTCCCCGAGCGATTCGCCCAGGGCGGCGGTCATTTCTCTAGGGCGCCGGTTACCCGGCGCCTCCAGCGGCCTAACCCGAGAGCGCGGGCGGGCAACCCGATAGCTCTCCTATTCGGCCTTGCTCCGGGTGGGGTTTGCCGAGCCGACGCGGTCACCCGCGCCGCTGGTGAGCTCTTACCTCACCGTTTCACCCTTACCGCCCTTGCGGACGGCGGTCTGCTTTCTGTGGCACTGGTCCGTGGGGTTTCCCCCCCTGGGTGTTACCCAGCACCCTGCCCTGTGGAGCCCGGACTTTCCTCCCGCCGCGTTGCCGCGACCGGCGACCGTCCAGCCTTCTCTGGCGCATGACGAGTATACCGCGCGGAAGCGGCTTTCATGCGGCGGTTCGGCGCTGGCGCGCCGACTTCAGCCTAGGACGAGGCGGCGCGCACTGCCGTCCCAGCGCCACGAGGGCCGAGGACTATGCAGATGGACTCCGCCTAGCCAGCGGTCGAGCGGGTGGTGCGCGAGCCAGTCGGCGCGCCCGGCGACGACGTCGCGCCCGAGCGGCGTGAGTGAGAGCGTCCACGCTCGCGGGGCGCGCTCGTCCGCGTCGAGCGTGACGAGCGGGTGTGGGCCCCGGCTCAGCTCGCGAAGCCGCGCCGCGAACTGGAGGTCGCCCATGCCGTGGGGACGGACGGGCTCGCGGGCTCCCACCGTGGCGAAGAGCCGAGAGAAGTCGACCGGCCCGCCCTCGAGCGCAGAGAGCGTCTCCGCTTCGACCTCGTCGACGCCGCTCGCCACCGACGGGAAGCGCCCGAGGTGGCAGCGGACCGCCGCCGCGAGGAAGGGAAGCGCGGCGCCGCCGCGGGCGAGGAGAGTCTCGAGCGCCTGGGGGTCGGGGCTCGCATACGCCCTGAAGGCGGCGCGTCCGAGGGCGAGCATCGCGCTGGTCACCGGCGCGCGGCGCTCGAAGAGTGACCTGAGGCTCCCGGCGTCGAGCGTGCCGAGCCCCCGGAATCCGTCGACGTGGCTCGGACAGACCAGCGAGAGCCGCGGCGGCGTCCTCCCGCGCGCGGAGAACCGGTCGAGAAGGAACCAGAGATTCACGGCGCAGAAGAGGTCGTGCTCGAACCAGAGGACGACCTCGTCGTGGCGGGCGGTCGCCGCGAGCGCCGCCGCCTCCTCCCGGCGGCCTCGCACGTACTCCTCCGCGTCGATGCCGAGGTGCGCGGCGAGCCACGGAGCCCGCGCGTCGGGAGACGCGGCGGGGCCTTCGACGAGGATGTCGCGCCAGACGAGCACGTCGCCCGTCAGATGAGTCTGCTCGAAGACTCTGTGCGTCGCGTCGCCGTTCAGGACGTGCAGCACCGCGCGCCCGCTCAGAGCGTCTCGATCGCTTCGCGCGCGAGCTGGTCCGCTCGCTCGTTCAACGGGTCGCCGCTGTGGCCACGCACCTTGTGCCAGACGACCTCGTGGCGCCGGCTCTCGGCGAGCAGCCGCTCCCAGAGATCGCGATTGGCGACCGGCTGCTTCTGCCGGTTCTTCCAGCCGGTCTTCTCCCAGCGCTCCCACCAGCGCTCACGAAAGCAGTTCACGATGTAGGCGCTGTCCGAGTGGAGGTGGACGCGCCGCTGGCCCGGGATCGCGGCGAGCCCCTCGACGGCGGCCGTGAGCTCCATGCGCTGATTCGTCGTGTGCGGCTCGGCACCGCTGACGACGCGCTCCTTGCCGGCGTCGAGGATGATCGCCGCCCAGCCGCCGGGCCCCGGGTTGCCGGTACAGGCGCCGTCGGTATAGAGGATGACGTCGGGAGGGGACGCTCGCCTGGCCGGAGGAGCGGTCAGGCCGATTCCTGCCAGTAGAGGTAGCGGCCGCAGCTCTCGCAGACCATGAGCCCGCTCGCGGCCTTCAGTTCCTGGATCGCCTGCGGGCGGATCGCGACCCGGCAGCCGCCGCAGATGGCGGAGGTCGTCACGGCGGCGACGGCGACGCCGCCGCGCGCCCGGAGGATCTTCTCGTAGTCAGCGAGGAGCGACTTCGGCAGCTCGCGCGCGCGGGACTCGCGCTCACCACGCACGGCGGCCAGCTCGTGCTCCACCGCCGCGAGCTTCTTCCGGACGACCGCCTCGTCTTGCCGCGCCTCGGCCTCGCTCCGCTTGAGCTGCGCCTCGGCGTCGCGGATGTCCACGGCGAGGCGCTCCTGGAGCTCCATGATGGCGAGGATCTCCTCCTCGGCCTTCGCCTTCTCCTGCTTGATCGCCTCGATCTCGGCGAGCACCGCGGAGTACTCGGTGTTGTTCTTCACTTCCCAGAGCCGCGCCTCGGCACGGGTCCGCTTGGCCGTGATGACCTCGAAGTCCTTCTCCTTCGTGCGTAGATCCTTCTTGGCGGTATCCGCCTTCGCGCGCAGGGTCTCGACGGTCTTCTTCGCTTCGGCGAGGGCGGCGTGGATCGCGTCGATCTGTTTCGGCAGGCGGGCGGCTTCGGCCTCGAACGCGGCGATCCGTGTGTCGAGTGACTGCAGATCGATCAGCGTAAGGAGCTGTGAATCCACACCCCCTCCGACTGTCCGCGGACCGGAGCCACCCGAGAGACCGCACCTCGCCTCAGGCCACCCACCGAGGCGGCCGGCCTCGCGGCCCGGTGGAATGAGAAGCGACGTGCTGGACGGAGCCAGGCCGCACCTCGCCTTAGGCCACCCACCGAGTGGGCCGGACTCGCGGCCCGGTGGAATGAGAAGCGACGTGCTGGACGGAGCCAGACCGCACCTTGCCTCAGGCCACCCACCGAGTGGGCCGGACTCGCGGCCCCCGCTACAACGGTGGGCCCACCTGGACTCGAACCAAGATCTAACCGGTTATGAGCCGGCTGCTCTGCCATTGAGCTATGGGCCCTCGGCGCCATCATACCCGGTCACGTCTCGAGAAAGCTCCGGAGCTTCTTCGAGCGCGATGGGTGCCGGAGCTTGCGCAGCGCCTTGGCCTCGATTTGTCTGATGCGCTCGCGGGTGACCGCGAAGTCCTGCCCGACCTCCTCCAGCGTGTGCTCGCAACCGTCGGAGAGGCCGAAGCGGAGCCGCAGCACCTTCTCCTCGCGCGGGGTGAGCGTGTTGAGGACCTTGTTCGTCTGCTCCCGGAGCGAGAGGCCGATGATCGATTCGACGGGCGAGACGACCTGCTTGTCCTCTATGAAATCGCCCAGGTGGCTGTCTTCTTCTTCTCCGATCGGTGTTTCGAGTGAAATCGGCTCTTGCGCGATCTTCAGGACTTTTCGCACCTTGTCCACGGGGACGTCCATCTTCGCCGCGATCTCCTCCGGGGTGGGCTCGCGGCCGAGCTCCTGCACGAGCTGCCGCGAGGTCCGGATGAGCTTGTTGATCGTCTCGATCATGTGCACGGGGATCCGGATCGTGCGCGCCTGGTCGGCGATGGCGCGCGTGATCGCCTGCCGGATCCACCAGGTCGCGTAGGTTGAAAACTTGTACCCACGCCGATATTCGAACTTATCGACCGCCTTCATGAGGCCGATGTTGCCTTCCTGGATGAGGTCGAGGAACTGCAGCCCGCGGTTCGTGTACTTCTTGGCGATGGAGATGACGAGGCGCAGGTTCGCCTCCACCATCTCCTTCTTCGCCTGCGCCGCCTTGACCTGGCCCTGCCGGATGATGGTCATCACGCGCTTGATCTCGTCGGCCTTGGCGTTGGCGCGCTGCTCGGCGAGCTTGATCTCCTGCTGTGCGACCCAGATCTGCTGCGCCTTGGGCGACTGGAACTTCTTGGCGGCCCTGAGGTGGAGGTCGCCGACCTGGCCATTGATGGCGCCCACGCCCGGGTCGCGGAACGAGACGTAGATGAGGTTCTGGACCTCCTCGGGCGAGGGGCGTCGACCGTTGGTCCAGAGCTTGATCACACGCTCGGCGCGCTCGATGTCGTCGAGGAGGTCGCGGAGCCGCTGCACGAGCCCGCGGCGGCCGGGGTCTCCGTCCTCGCGGTCGATGATCTGGTTGCCGATGTTGAGCTTGCGGAGGTTGTCGAGCACCTTCTCCTGGTACCGGTGGGCCTGGATCTCGAGGCGCCGCCACGCGGGCTCCTTGCCCTTCTTCGTCTTCTTCCGGCCACCGGCCTTGAGCCGGAGTTTCTTGGCCTGGGCGACGAGCCGATCGCGGTCGCGGAGGAGCCGATCCACCGTGCCGAAGGCCGCGATCACCTGCCGCCGGAGCTCATCCTCCTTCTCCTCGGTGAACTCCTCCTCGTTGACGTCCACGACTTCCTTGATGGAGATCTCGCTGCCCTTGAGCTGCTCGCGCAGCTCGCGGAAGCGCTCGAGGGCGAGGTTGGTCGAGAGGATGGCGGCGGTGACCTGGTTCTTGCCCTCCTCGATCCGCTTGGCGAGTGCGATCTCGCCTTCGCGCGTCAGGAGGGCGACGCGGCCCATCTCGCGCAGATAGAGGCGGACCGGATCCTCGGTGCGGCCGACGGGACCGGGCGTCAGGTCGATCGAGTCGGCCGGGCCGTCGTCGTCGGCCTCCTCGGCCGGCGCCGGCTGGCGCTCGCGCCCGACCTCTGAGGGGAGCCGTCCCGCCTTCGCGGAGTCGACGACCTCGATGTCCATCGCGCCGAACATCATCATGATGTCGTCGAGCTGATCGAGCGAGACGATGTCCGACGGTAGCGCGTCGTTGACCTCGTCGTAGGTGAGGAAGCCCTTCTGCTTCCCCCTCGTGATCAGCCGGTCCAGCTCCTCCAGCTTGGGCTCTTCACTCATGCGTCTCAGCTCCTTCGGACCCTGGGGCCCTCGGTTCGAGCGACTGAGCGACACCCCCGGTGATCTCGTAGATCACGGCGGTCTCCTGGTGGAGCATGCGCAGCTCTTCGTGCAGCGGGGGCGCCGCTGCGCCGGTCTTGGCCTGGACGTCGGCGATGGATTGACTCACCTCACGCGCGCGCCGGAGCCGCTGGCTGCGCTCGAGGCGTCTCCTGAACTGTTCAATGCTAACCCGAACGTCAAGCTCCGCGCGCTCTTCGACGAGGAGGGCGGCCAGGACGCTCCGTGCCTCGTCGGTAACGAGGTCGGTCATCAGGCTCTCCGCCGGCGCCGAGAGCCGGAGGCGGAGGGCCGCGACGATCGTCCGGAAGGGGGCGTGGGCGAGGTCCTCGGCCTCCACGACCATGGGCAGGAGCGCCTCTCGGGCCTCGGTCGAGTGCAGCAGGAGCGCGACCAGGTCGCGCTCGACGGGCGGTGGCGTCGTCGCCGGCGTCGCCGGGTGCGCCGTGACGGGGCGGCGCAGCGCCGTCTGCAGGCGCTGGGCCTCGATCCAGAGCTGCGTCGCGTCCACGCCGAGCTTCTGGGCGGCCTCGCGCGAGAGCTGCGCGGCTTCCTGGGCGTCGCCGACCTTCGCCAGCATCAACGCCGCGCGCGCGAACGCGTTGGTCCGCGCGCGTGGACCCGTGGCGCCTTCCGGGTCGGCGATGGTGCGGTCGAGAGCGTAGGAGAGGAGGCTCCGCGCCGCCCCGATCCGCTCCTCGAAGGCGGCGGCGCCGGTCGTTCGCAGGAACGTGTCAGGGTCGTGGCCCACCGGCAGGAGCGCGACGCGCAACCGCAGCGCGCCCGAGGACTCGAGGGCGCCCGTGCGATTGACGGCCCACGCCATGCTCGCGCCCGTGGGCTCGAGCAGCTCCTCGGCGCGCTCGGCGGCCTTGCGTCCGGCGGCGTCGGCGTCGAAGAACAGGACCGCGTCGTCGCAGTAGCGCCTGAGGAGGCCGAGCTGCGCGGGGGTGAAGGCCGTGCCCAGCGCCGCGACCGTCTCGGTGAAGCCGTGCTGGTGGGCCATGAGGCAGTCCACGTAGCCCTCGACCAGCACCGCGCGGTTCTTCGCCTGGATCGCGGCGCGCGCGAGGTCGGCGGCGTAGAGCAGGTTGCCCTTGACGTAGAGCGGCGTCTCGGGGGAGTTGAGGTACTTGGGCTGCTCGTCGCCGAAGGCTCGGCCGCCGAACGCGACGACGCGACCCTGGAGGTCGCGGATCGCGAAGAGGAGGCGGCCGCGGAAGCGATCGTAGACACCCGACCGACCCTCGCGCGGGATCGCGAGCCCTGCGGCGACGAGGGCGTCGTCCGTGACCTTCTCGGACCTCATGAAGCTCGAGAGCGCGTCCCAACCCTCCGGGGCCAGCCCCAGGCCGAAGCGGCGTGCCACCTCGGGGTCGATGCCGCGCTCAGCCAGGTACTGCTGTGCCCGGTCGCCCGCGGGCTTCCAGAGCTGGTCCACGTAGAAGCGCCACGCGAGCTCCATCGTCCGGAAGAGGTCCTCGCGGCCGTGGTCGACCGCGGGGCCGCGCTCCTCGGGGAGCGCCACGCCCGCCTGCTTGGCGAGGGCGCGCACCGCCTCGGGGAACGAGAGCTTGTCCTGACGCATCAGGAAGCCAAACGCGTCGCCGCCGACGCCGCAGCCGAAGCAGTGGAAGATCCCCTTCTTCTCATTGACCATGAAGGAGGGGGTCTTCTCCGTGTGGAACGGGCAGAGGCCCTTCCAGTTCTGGCCGGCCTTCTTCAGATTCACAAACCGATTCACGACGTCGACGATGTCGACCGCCGCGCGGATCTCGTCGAGCACCGACTGCGGATACGATGCCATGCTCAGCTCACCTTCAACGCGGCCACGGTGGCCCCGGTGCCGCCTTCGCCCGACTCACCGTCCCGAAAGGAGTCGACGAGCGGGTGGGCGGTGAGGAGGTCGCGCACCGCCTTGCGAAGGGCGCCCGAGCCCTTGCCGTGGATCAGTCGAACGCTCGGCAGGCCCGCGAGGAACGCGTCGTCGAGGTACTTCTCGACGGCGTCGCGGGCCTCGTCGGTCGTTCGCCCCAGCAGCAGCAGCTCGGGGACGATTTCGCGGGGGGGCGGGGCAGGCTCCTTTGCTCGGAACGACACTCGCACGGAGGGCGCCCCCGCCCCCCGCTCACTCTCGCCGTCACCTCCTACTGGGCGGAGCGACTGAAGGGGCACGCGGACTGTCAGCGAACCGGACCTGACCGTCGCGGTGCTCCCGACGATGGTCAGCAGCTCTCCCCGGATCCCGAGGTGCTCCGCCGCCACCGTCTGGCCCGGCTCGAGCGCCACCGGGCCCTCGGCGGGCGCCTGGGCCGGGGCTGCGGCGACCGCCTCGACGCGAGCCGCGGCCTCATGCAGGCGCTGGCGGCCTTCCTCGAGCGTGCGGCGCGTGCGCTCGGAGCGCTTGAGCCGATCCCACTCGGCGGCGACGGTTCGGCGAACGTCGGTCAGGAGCGCCATCGCCTCCGCCTTCGCCCGCTCGACGATCGTCTTCGCCTTCCCCTCGGCCGTCTTTGCAGTCTCGCGCGCCTTGGCGAGCTGCACGGCGGCGTCCGTCCGGGCCCGCTCGATCTCGCGCGCGCGCTCGGCCTCGGTGCGTGCGTGGGCGTCGAGCGCCGTCAGGAGGTCCGAGAGCCGCGCGGCGTGCTCGGAGCGATGCGCCTGGGCCCGCGCGATCAGCTCGGGTGCGAGGCCGAGCCGCGCCGCGATGGTGAGCGCGTAGCTCTGGCCGGGCTGATCGTAGCGGAGGCGGAAGGTCGGGGCGAGCGTCGTCGTGTCGAACTCGACCGAGGCGTTGCGCGCGCGGGGGTGCGTGGAGGCGAAGACCTTGAGCGGCTCGAGGTGGGTCGTCGCGATCACGAGCGCTCCCCGCTCGGCGAGCTCCTCGACAATCGCCTGGGCGAGCGCGGCTCCCTCATCGGGGTCGGTCCCCGCGCCCAGCTCGTCGAGGAGCACGAGCGAGCGCTCGCCCGCCCGGTCGAGCACGCGGCGGATCTGCTGCACGAACGCCGAGAAGGTCGAGAGGTTCTCCGCGACCGACTGGTCATCGCCGACGATGGCGTGCAGATCGGCGACGATCGGCAGCCGCGAGCCCTCCGCGGCGGGGATGTGGCAGCCCGTCTGGGCCATCAGCGCGAGCAGCGCCGCCGTCTTCAGCGCGATCGTCTTGCCGCCCGCGTTCGGGCCCGTGATCAGGAGCAGGGGGCGCTCGGCGGAGAGCTCGATGTCGACCGGCACGACCGGGCGCTCGGGGTCCGTCCAGCTCTGGGCGAGGAGTAGGGGATGGCGGGCGCTCTTGAGCGACAGGGTGCGCCCCGGGTCGATCTCGGGCTCGATCGCCTCCATCCGATCCGCGATCCCTCCCCGGGCGAAGATCCAGTCGAGGCGGCCGACGCGCGTGACCAGGAGCTCGAGGTCGTCGATCCGGTCGCGGACCGCGTCGGTCAGCTCGGCCAGGATGCGGGCGGTCTCGTGCTCTTCCTCGCCGACCGCCTGGACGAGGTCGTTGTTGGCCTCGACGACGGCCTCGGGTTCGACGAAGAGGGTCTGGCCGCTCTGCGAGCGGTCGTGGACGATGCCCCGCACGCGACCGCGCGCCTCCGCCCGGACGGGGAGGACGTACCGCCCGTGGCGGATCGTGACGTACCGGTCAGCGAAGAGCCGCTCGGCGTCTCCCTCCTGGAAGGCGCGCTCGAGCTCGGCGGCGACCCGGCGCCGCCGCTCGCGGATCTCGCGGCGAAGATGACGGATCCGGGGACTGGCGTCGTCGGTGACCGCGCCGTCGGCGTCGAGGGACTGGCCGAGTCGGTCGGCGAGCTCGGGGAAGCGCGGGAGCGAGCCGATGATCGCCGCCACTTCGGCCGCAACGGTCCCGATCGATTTACCATACGCGGCGAGCCTGGGGGTTGCCAGAAGGGCCGGCACCAGCCCGGCCAGCTCGGCGCCGTCGAGGACGCTCCCGACCGTCCGGCAGCGATCGAGCACTTGCCGGACGTCAGGGAAGCTGTCGAGCGGCAGGGGACCGGACGTCGCGCGCGCCAGACGCGCCTGGCGCGTCAGTCGGAGCTCGGTGTGGACCGTGCGGGGATCGGTGAGCGGCTCGGCCGTCGCCACCAGCTCACGACCCATTTCGGTCTGCGCTTCATGCGCCAGGAGCGCGCGCACCGCGTTCCATTCGGTGGACCGCTCCCAGGTGTGTCCTGCCTCCACCGATCGCCTCATCGTACCGGGGTCCGCGAGCCCGCCGCACATCGTCGGTGGCCTGCGAGAGAGGCGCGTGGCTTCATTCGCTCCCGTCCGGGGTGACGGGAGCGCCGGCGGTACGTCCAGGAGTGTTACGGCTAATCGGCCATCCGTTCTCGACGCTTGGCTTTCTTGCGGGCGGCGAGGGCCTTCCGCTTGCGCCGGACGCTGGGCTTCTCGTAGTGCTGTCGCTTCTTGAACTCCGACAGGAGCCCGGCCTTCTCGCACTGCTTCTTGAACCGCTTGAGCGCGCTCTCGAAGGACTCGTCGGGCTCTATGATGACCTTGGTCACTCCGCTCCCCCCTCCAGACACCCGCACCGGATAAACATCAACTATATATCATGCGCCCCACCGCCCAGCAATCGAGCGGCGGCTGCTACACTGGGCGGGCTGACAATCCCGTCCGGGGAGACGCCAGGCCGTGACGACCGCCGCCCTCTTGCCCGTCTACACCGTCGTCCCGTTCGTCGTCATCCTTCTCGGTATCGCCGTCCTTCCCCTCGCCGCGCCGCGCTGGTGGGAGTCGAACCGCAACAAGCTCCTGGTCTCGATCGTGCTCGGGCTGCCGGTGCTCGTCCTGTATCTCGTCCGCGAGCCGTCGGCCCTCGTCCACATGGCGGAGGAGTACGCCTCGTTCATCGTCCTCCTCGCCGCCCTCTACGTGATCTCCGGCGGGATCCTCATGCGCGGCGACCTCCTCGCGACGCCGCGGGTGAACTCCACGTTCCTCGCGATCGGCTCCGTGCTCGCGTCCTTCATCGGCACGACCGGCGCCTCGATGCTCCTGGTCCGCGCACTCCTGCAGACCAATCGCGAGCGCGCGCGCGTCACGCACACGGTCATCTTCTTCATCTTCCTCGTCTCGAACATCGGTGGCATGCTGACACCGCTCGGCGATCCACCGCTGTTCCTCGGCTACCTGCAGGGCGTGCCCTTCGGCTGGACCTTCCGGCTCTGGCCGCACTGGCTCCTGATGGTCGGCGTGCTGCTCGTGACGTACTTCGTGTGGGACACGCTCCTCTACACGCGCGAGCCCCTGGCGGCGCTCCGCCGCGACCGGGCGCGGGTCGAGCCGCTCCGGGTGCGCGGCGCGCTGAACGGCCTCGGCCTCGCCGGCGTGGTGCTCGCGGTCGCGTTCCTCGGCGCGCCCGCGCGGGAAGCCGTCTTGGTGGCGCTGGCGGCCGCCTCGCTCTGGCGGACGCCGCGCGAGATCCGGCGCGCGAACGGCTTCACGGCCTCCCCGATCGTGGAGGTCGCCGTTGTCTTCTTCGGCATCTTCCTCACGATGATCCCCGCGCTCGAGCTCCTGCGGCTCCGGGGTGGCGAGCTCGGCGTGCGCGCGCCGTGGCAGTTCTTCTGGGCGACCGGCGCGCTCTCGTCCTTTCTCGACAACGCCCCGACCTACCTGACGTTCCTCGCGCTGGGTCAGGGCCTGGGCCTCGCGCGCGAGGTGGTGGACGTTCCCCACACGATCCTGGCGGCGATCAGCGTGGGCGCGGTCGCGATGGGCGCCAACTCGTACATCGGCAACGCGCCCAACTTCATGGTGAAGTCGATCGCCGAGGAGCAGGGCGTGAGGATGCCGAGCTTCTTCGGGTACATGCTCTACAGCGGCGTGGTGCTCCTGCCGCTCTTCGCCGTGGTGACGCTGATCTTCTTTCGTTAGCGCCGCGCGCCCGGGCGTGCTATCCGAGGAGGGCGAGCACGCGCTCCGCCGCCTCGGCGACGGCGGCGTCGATCACGGGGAGCTCGTCCTGCTCGAACCCGGTGAGCACGTGGTCGACGACGTCCTCCTTCCGGTCGGGACGCCCGATACCCACCTTGACGCGCCGGATCTCCGAGGTGCCGAGCGCCTCGATGACCGAGCGCACGCCGTTGTGACCGCCGTGGCTCCCCTTCATGCGCGTGCGGACCGCGCCGAGGGGGAGGTCGATGTCGTCGTAGACCAGGACGAGGTCGGCCGGTCCGACGCCGAGGTGCCGGAGCGCTCGGGCGACGACGGGACCGCACACGTTCATGAACGCGAGGGGCTTCACGAGGTGGACCGTCTCGCCCCGCCACTGGCCGTGGGCCGTGAGGGCCTGGCCCTCGCGGTGCCAGGGGCGCTTGAGCATCTGGGCGAGGAGATCGAGGACCCGCTGGCCCACGTTGTGGCGGGTGTCCCGGTACTCCGCTCCGGGATTCCCGAGCCCCACCACGGCGTGGGCCACGCGGGTCCGGCTCCGCTACTTCTCTTTCTCCGCCTTCTCTGGCTTCTTCGGCTTCTTGCCTTCTTCGGGCGCCGGGGCCTCCACTTCCTTCGGCTTGCGCTCCGTGAGCACCTCCGGCTCGGTGACCACCGCCGCCGCGGGGGCCGCCGCCACGGGCGCCTCCTCGGCCATCGGCGGCACGACGGTGGCGACCGCCTGCCCCGGCTGGGTCAGGATCCGGACGCCCTGGGGCGCCTGGAGCTGCGCGACGGTCAGCACGTCGCCGATCATCAGGGCCGAGACGTCGGCGTCGATCCGCTCGGGGATCGCCGTCGGCAGGCACGAGACCTCGAGCTCGTGGACCACGATGTTGAGGATGCCCTTCTGCTCCTTGACGCCCGCGGGCTCGCCCACCGGACGGACCGCGACGCGCACCGTGATCGTGCGGTCTCCGGACACTTCTTGCAGGTCCACGTGGAGCAGGTGCTCGGTCACCGGGTCGAATTGTAAGTCGCGGATGATCGCCATCCGCCTGCCGCCGCCCGCCTCGCCGTCGAACTTGAGCGTGAGAAGCTGGGTCGTGCCCTCGCGCCCGTGAATCATCTTGAGCACGGCCTTGGGGTCCACCAGGACCGGCTCGGGCTTGGCGCCGCCGTAGAGGATCGCGGGCACCTCTCCCGCGCGGCGCAGACGCTTGGCGACCGCTTTGCCGGTCGCCTCGCGTCGCTTGATCGTCAGCTCTTGCATCTCCATCGTCAGACTCCCTCCGGGAAGATCACACGAACAGCGTCGAGACGGACTCTTCGTCGTGGATGCGGCGGATCGCCTCGCCCAGCAGCGGCGCCACGGTCAGCACGGTGACGTGCGCGGCGCGTTTGTCGGAGGCTACCGGGATCGAGTTGGTGACGACGACCTCTTCCAGCGGGGACTTGATGATGCGGTCGACCGCTGGACCAGACAGGACCGGGTGGACGCCGCAGGCGAGGATGCGCCGCGCGCCCTCGCGGGCGAGCGCGCTCACGGCCTGGATGAGTGTGCCGGCGGTGTCGATCATGTCGTCGATCACGACGGCGTCCCGGCCGCGGACGTCGCCGATCAGGTGCATCGCCACCGCCGAGTTCGGACCCTCGCGCCGCTTGTCGATGATCGCGAGGCTGGCCGTGAGACGCTTGGCGATCGCGCGGGCGCGCTCGACGCCGCCCGCATCGGGCGCGACGATGACGGGCTCCCGCAGCTCCTTTTTGCCGAGATAGTCGATGATGACCGGCGCGGCGAAGAGGTGGTCCACCGGGACCCGGAAGAAGCCCTGGATCTGTCCCGCGTGGAGGTCGAGCGCCAGCACGCGATCGATTCCGGCCGCCTCGAGCAGGTCGGCGACCAGCTTCGCCGAGATCGGGACCCTCGGCTGGACCTTGCGGTCCTGGCGCGCGTAGCCATAGTAGGGCAGGACCGCCGTGATGCGGCGGGCCGAGGCGCGCTTCAGCGCGTCGATCATGATGAGCAGCTCCATGAGCGTGTCGTTCACGGGCGGGCACGTCGGCTGGATCACGAACACGTCCGCGCCGCGGACGTTCTCGTTGATCTGCACGTACACCTCGCCGTCCGAGAAGCGTGATACCTCCGCGTCCGCCAGCGGCAGCCGCAGGTACTGCCCGATCTCCTCGGCGAGCGGCCGGTTCGCGGTCCCCGTCAAGAGCTTCAGCTCGTAGGCCATCGGCGCCTCGCTCCAGGTGTGGTTGGGGCGGGAGGATTCGAACCTCCGAATACGGGATCCAAAGTCCCGCGCCTTGCCACTTGGCCACGCCCCATCGTTCGTTGCTCCTCAGCGTTCCCGTCGCATCCGGATCGCCGGACCTCGAATCGCGCGGACCGCCCAGCACCTCCAGGAGCGCCGTGCGACCCGCGCGCGGATCTGCCGCGCGTGGTCGAACGAGCGGGCGACGCCGAACACGGTGAGCCCGCTGCCCGACATGGCCGCGCCGAGCGCGCCCGCCGCCAGGAGCGCGGCCTCCATCTGCGCCACCTGCCCGTGCGCCGCGGCCGCGACGCGCTCGAGCGCGTTGTAGAGGCTCGCGGCGACCCGGGCCGGGCGGCGGCTCCGGAGCGCCGCCACCATCTGACGGACGTGGCTGCCGTCAGAATACATCGCAGGGGTCACGCCCCCATAGATCGCGGGCGTGCTCGCGCCCACCCCCGGGTTGACCAGCACGAGCGGCAGGGCCATGCCCACGACGGGCTCGATGCGCTCGCCGCGTCCGGTCCCGAGCACGGCGCCGCCACGGAGGAAGAACGGCACGTCCGTGCCGAGCGTCACGGCGAGCTCGTCGAGCCGGGCCACCGACCAGCGGAGCCCCCAGAGACGGCTCAAGCCCACGAGCGTCGCGGCGGCGTCCGCCGAGCCGCCGCCGAGCCCGGCCGCCACCGGGATCCGCTTGTCGAGCCTGATTCGGGCCCCCCGGCTCACCGCCGCCGCTTCCCGCAACGCGTGCGCCGCCCGCGCGACCAGATTGCTTCCATCGCTCGGAACGTCGGGCGCGCTGGTGCGCACTTCCAAGATCTCGGAGTCCTCGATCACCAGCCGGTCGGAGAGGTCCACAGCCTGCATGACCGTGGCGACTTCGTGATAACCGTCGTCCCGCTTGCCCAGAACCTCCAGAGCCAGATTGATCTTGGCCGAGGCGCTGAGCACGAGCCGACGGGTGACCCCCGACCGCTTCGACAAGGCACCGAAGCGTAGCACGTGCCCAACAGGATTTCAACGGATGGTCTTTGTTTTCGCCCCTTTGGGGAGCGTAAGCGTGAACCGCTCGGGGTCGATCCCGCTCCCGACGACCTGGTTTCGGTAGGTCACTGATCCGGTCACGCGGGCGGCCTCGGACCGGAGGTCGAATCCTGCCGGCGCCTCCCCGTCGGTCCGGAAGGTGATCGTGACCGGGAAGCGCCCGCCATCGACTTGGAGTTGCTGAACCTCGCCGGTGTCGAGGTCCAGCCAGACGCGCTGGCGCCCGTCAGCGCCGACGAGGGTCAGCGAAGGGCCGAGGCCGTCGGCAGGCTCGAGCTCGGCCGCGCGCAGGTCCCTCGGCGGCATGGGGCGCCCGGCGAGCACTGCGACGAGCGAGTCGGCATCGAGTGGCAGGCCGAGGACGCGGACGATCGTCGCCGCCGTGGCCGGTCCAGTGAGCACCTCGTTCTTCACCACGTCGTACGCGGTGAGACGGCCCTCGTGGACGGTGACGAGGAGGAGGGGCTGACCGAGCGGCGACAGGGCCTCGAAGCGCACCGAGTCCGGGCCCTTGACGAGGAGGGCGCCGGTGAGTTGGTGGCTCTCCCGGCCGCGCGTGAGGACGATGTCGGCGAGGGTGCGGAGGTCGGTGAAGTCGTGCCAGCGCGCGTCGAGGAGCTCGAGCGCGCGGCGCGCGTCGTCCGGGACGGGCTGGCGCGCGGGCGCCGTCGCGCACCCGCCGTAGAGCACCAGCAGACAGAGGAGGCTACTGAGACGCCTTCGAGCCACTCTTGGCCCGGCGCCCGCCCTTGAGGTCGTCGATCTTCTTCTTGACCCCTTCGGCGGCCGGGTCGAGCTGCAGGGCCTTCTCCCACGCGGCGAGCGCCTCGGCCTCGAGGCCGTTTTTCAGATACGCGTCGCCGAGGTGATCGTAGATCACGGGGTCGGGCTCCTTCGCCTTCTCAACGGCGCGCTTGAGCTCCTTCAGGGCCTCGAGATAACGCCCCTTCTGGTAGTACGCCCAACCGAGGCTGTCGATGAAGTAGCCGTTCTCCGGCTCGATCGCGAGCGCCTGGTTGATGAGCTGGATCGCTTCGTCGAGGTTCTGCCCCCGCTCGGCGTACATGTAGCCGACGTAGTTGTACGCCTCGGCGTGCTTGGGGTCGAGCGCGATCACCTGCCGGAACGCGCGGACGGCGTCGTCGAACTTCGCCTGCTTCTCCAAGACGACCCCGAGCTGGAAGTGGAGGTCCTTGTTCTTCTCGTCGAGGCCGAGGCCCTCCTGGAGGGTCTCGATGGCGCGGTCGTACTGCTTGCCGCGAAAGTACGCGGTGCCGAGATAGAGGAAGAGCTCGGACCGCTTCGGCTCGAGGTTGACGGCGTCGCGGAGAACCGCGATCGCCTCGTCATACCGCTTGGCGCGCCCGTACAGGAACCCGAGCTGGACGCGGGCGTCGATCGAGCGCGGATCGACCCGGAGGATGCGCTCGAGCTCGGCGCGGGCCTCGGTGTCCTTCCCCGCGTCCATATACGTGGTGGCGAGGAAGTACCGCGCGCGGAGGTTCGTCGGCTCGAGGGTGACGGCGCGCCGGAAGGCGTCGGCCGCCTGGTCCCACTGCTTCTGCTCGTAGAAGACCGCGCCGAGCTTCATCCAGACGCGCGCGTCCCGCGGCGCGACCTCGGCGAGCGCCTCGATCTCCGTCTGCGCCTCCTGGAAGCGACCGAGCCGGATCAGCAGGTCGCCGAGCCGCTCGACGAACGCGGGGTTGTCGGGGTTCGCCTTGGCGGCGTGCCGGTAGACCTCGACCGCCTCGTCGGGCTTACGGTGCGTCTCGTAGACATAGCCGAGGGCGGTCCACGCGCCATCGTGGTCGGGATCGAGCTCGACGGCCTTCTGGAGCTCGGCGATCGCGTCGTCCCACGCCTCCGTCTCGATGGCGAGCCGCCCGAGCAGGAAGTGGGCCTGCGGGAGCCGGGGGGACTTCGCGATCAGACGGAGCAGCACGCCGCGTGCGCGATCGTACGCCTTCTGCTCAACCTCGTAGCGCGCGAGCGTGAGGTAGGGTTCCTCCGCATCCGGGTTCAGCGCGATGACCCTCTCGAGCTCCGCCCGGGCCTCGGCCCACTTGTTTTGTGTGCGGAGGAGCTCGGCGAGCGTCGTGTGGGTGAGGACGTCGTCGGGCGCGATCTCGACCGCGCGCCGCGCCGCGGCGAGCGCCTCGTCGGCCGCGTCGGTGCGCCCGAGCCACTGCGCGAGCATCATCCAGAGGTAGGCCGAGCTCGGGTCGCGCTTGAGGGCCTCGCGCAGCGCGGGGATCGCCTCGGTGAACCGCCCCGACTGCGCGGCCATCTGGGCGACCGCGTACTCGTGGTACGCCTCGGCGCGCTTGTCCTGCGTCGGCGGCGCGCGCCGCGACGAGACGCCGGAGGGCGTCACGCCCGCCCCCGCGCACGCGGCCAGCGTCGCGCCGACCAGGAGGACTGCGGTTCGGGCGAGCAGCCGACGGGTCACCGCTCGGCCCCTCGTTCCGCGGAGGCCTGCCAGGCCTTCGTGAGCAGGCGCCGCGCGACCGCGGCGAGGGTCGGGTCGGGGATCACGGAGGTCGCCGCGTCGATCGCGTGCCGGTCGGCGGCCGGAAGCGGGGTCGCGGAGCGCGCGTGCGGCGGCGGCGCCGGGGGGGCCGCCGGCTCGAGACTGCCGAGAGTGAAGCGGAGCGCGCGGACGGCGGGGAACCGCTCGTGGAGGCGCGCCGTCAGCTCTTCGACGCGGAGCGTGAGCTCGTGGAGCCACGGGGAGTTGTCGACGACCACCGTGAGGCAGCCGTCGACGAGCCCCTTGGGCTGGGCCCGCCGCGCCACGTCGGTGCCGACGAGGGCGGTCCACGCGCGCCTGACGTGGTGCTCGGCGAGGCGGTCTCGGAGCTCGGGGACGGCGGTCACGAGCAGATCTGCGACGGCGCGCGGCGCTCCGACTCTCATGCATCAGTATCATACCCCGTCGGCGCGAGAGCCGCGAGGTCGAGGTGCTATAGTGGCGTCGGTCATGACGAAACCTCGGCGCGGAGACATCCTGGAGCTCGTCATCGACGACCTCGCGTTCGGTGGCGAGGGCGTCGGGCGCGTGAGCGGCTACGTCGTATTCGTGCGCGGCGCCGTACCCGGCGACCGCGTCCGCGCCACGCTGGTGGACGCGCGCTCGCGGTTCGGCCGCGCCGTCATCGAGTCGATCGAGACGCCGTCGCCCGACCGGGTCGAGCCGCCCTGCCCGTACTTCGGACGCTGCGGCGGATGTCGACTCCAGCACGTCGCCTATCCTGCGCAGCTTGCCTTCAAGGAGAAGCAGGTGCGCGACTGCCTCGAGCGGATCGGCGGTCTCGGGGCGTTCGAGCTCCGACCGATCCTTCCGGCTCCGGAGCCGTACGGGTACCGCAACAAGATGGAGTTCACGATCACGTCCCGCGCCGGCCCCGCGCACCTGTCTCAGGCCACCCACGGGGGTCGCGGCCTCGCGGACCCCGCGCACCTGTCTCAGGCCACCCACGGGGGTCGCGGCCTCGCGGACCCCGCGCACCTGTCTCAGGCCACCCACGGGGGTCGCGGCCTCGCGGACCCCGCTCCAACAGTCGTCGGTCTGCACCAGGCCGACCGTTACGACGTCGTCCTGGACATCGAGCGGTGCCTGCTGCAGTCGGAGGCGATGAACGCTCTGCTCGACGCGTTCCGACGCGAGATCCGGGCGCGCGCGCTCTCCGTCTACGAGGCGGACGCGGGGCTCCTGCGCTTCGTGTCCTTGCGCGAGGGCCATCGCACCGGCGAGGCGATGGTGAACATCGTGGCGACGACGCCCGACGTGGAGGCGCTCGCTCCCCTGGCCGCCGAGCTCGCGCGCCGCGTGCCCGCGACGGCGAGCATCGTGCTGAACGTGAACGCCAAGAAGGCGAGCGTGGCGGTCGGTACGGAGGAGCACCTGCTCCTCGGGCGGGACCACATCCGGGCGTCGCTCGGGGGGCTCAGCTTCCAGGTATCGGCCAACTCGTTCTTCCAGACCAACGCGGCCCAGGCCGAGCGACTCTTCGCCGTCGTCGAGGGCGCCTGCAGCCTCTCGGGCGACGAGACCGTGCTGGATCTCTACGCCGGCACGGGCGCGATCAGTCTTCTGCTCGCGCGCCGCTGTCGGCGGGTCTACGGGATCGAGGTGGCGGCGGCGGCGGTCGCCGACGCCGTGCGGAACGCTCGGACGAACGGGATCGCGAACTGCACCTTTCTGGCGGGGGAGGTGCGCCACGTGCTTCCGTCGCTGATGCGCGACGGCGTCCGGGCGGAGGTCGTCGTCGCCGACCCGCCGCGCGCCGGATTCCATCCGAAGGCCCTCCACGCCCTCGCCGCGCTCGGGCCGGACCGGCTCGTCTACGTCTCGTGCAACCCCGCGACGCTCGCCCGCGACCTCGGCGCCCTCGTCGCCGGGGGCTATCGGCTCGAGTGGGTGCAGCCGGTGGACATGTTCCCCCAGACGCCGCACATCGAGGCGGTGGCCCGTCTCCGACGGGCTCCATGAAGACGTACGTCACCCGCCGGCTCCTGCAGTCGCTGCTCGTCCTCTTCGGCGTCTCGTTCGTCGTCTTCTTCATCCTCCACCTCACCGGCGACCCGGCGCTCGTCCTCTTGCCGCCGGACGCGTCGGCCGAGGACGTGCAGCGCTTCCGCCAGGTGATGGGGTTCAACGATCCGTTCGTCGTCCAGTACGGGCGCTTCCTCTCGGGTGCGCTGCGCGGCGATTTCGGCCAATCGGTGCGTCACGGCGAGTCCGCGTTCACCCTCGTCGTCGAGCGGATGCCGGCCACGTTCGAGCTGGCGGGCGCCGCCCTGGTGGTCGCGCTGGTCCTCGCGATCCCGGCGGGCATCGTCTCGGCTGTCCGGCGCAACACGATGCTCGACTACATCTCCACGGTCGTCGCCCTGCTCGGCCAATCGATGCCGACCTTCTGGCTGGGGATCATGCTCATCCTCGTCTTCTCGGTGCAGTTCAACCTGCTGCCATCGTCCGGGCGGGGCGGGCTCGGGCACCTGATCCTGCCCGCGATCACGCTTGGCCTCTTCACGACCGCCCGCATCACGCGGCTCACGCGGTCGGGGATGCTCGAGGTGCTGAGCCAGGACTACATCCGGACGGCACGGGCCAAGGGCGTGGGCGACCCCCCGGTCGTCTGGAAGCATGCCCTCAAGAACGCGGCGATCCCGATCGTGACGATCGTCGGCATCGAGCTCGGGACGCTGCTCGGCGGCTCGGTCATCACCGAGACGATCTTCGCGTGGCCGGGCGTCGGGCGCCTGTCGGTGCAGGCGATCTACAACCGCGATTACCCCGTGGTGCAGGCGGCGGTATTCTTGCTCTCCAGCACCTTCGTGCTCGTGAACCTGGCGGTGGACGTGCTGTACACGTACCTCGACCCTCGGATCCGTCTGCGATGAAGCCGCCGCTGGCGTGAGAAGCGGCGTAGAGACCGGAGCCGGGGCGCCCCTCGTCGCAGGCCACCCACCGATGGCGCCGGTCTCGCGGCCCTCGGGTGGAATGAGAAGCGACATGGGGACCGGAGCCGGGGCGCCCCTCGTCGCAGGCCACCCACCGATGGCGCCGGTCTCGCGGCCCTCGTTACAATGACCGCTACGACGATCGCGATCCCCGCCGAGCGGGGCGCCGCGCGGAGCGAGTGGCTGACGCTCTTCCGACGGCTCGCCCGACGCCGGACGGCGCTGTTCGGTCTCGTCGTCGTCGCGCTCGTGTTCGCCGCCGCGCTCGGGGCTCCATGGCTCAGCCCCTGGGACCCGATCGAGCAGGACATCACCAACCGCCTCAAGCCGCCGGGGTCGCCGGACCCGTCGGGTCGCGTGCACGTACTCGGCACAGACCACCTCGGGCGCGACCTCCTGGCGCGCGTGATCTTCGGCGCGCGCCCCGCCCTGCTGGTCGGCGTCGCGGCGGTGGCGATCTCGGGGGTCATCGGGATGCTCGTCGGGCTCGTCTCGGGTTACTTCGGCGGCCGCACCGACGACGTCCTCATGCGGCTCGCGGACATCCAGCTCGCGTTCCCGTTCATCCTACTGGCGATCGCCGTGATCGGTGTCCTGGGACCGAGCCTGCCCGTCATCATCGTCGTCATCGGAGTCTCGAGCTGGGTCGTGTACGCCCGCGTCGTGCGCGGCGCGGTCCTCTCGCTGCGCGAGCGGGAGTTCGTGCAGGCGGCGCAGGCCCTCGGGAGTCGCGATGGCCGGATCCTCCTGCGTCACATCCTGCCCAACGCGTTCACCCCGTGGCTCGTCGTCGCCACGCTCGACATGGCGCGCGTCATCGTGATCGAGTCGGCGCTCTCCTTTCTCGGGCTCGGGGTGCAGCCTCCGACGCCGACCTGGGGCGGGATGCTTGCGGACGGGCGCGTCTACATCTCGACGGCGTGGTGGCTCGCGACCTTCCCCGGGCTGGCCATTCTCGTGACGGTGCTCGGGATCAACCTGTTCGGCGACGGACTGCGCGACACGCTCGACCCGCGCCTCAAGGTCTGACGCGCGCCGCGAGCGGGCCGGGGCGGGAGGGCGCCCTCGACCACGCTACCACTCTCAGCGCGAGCTCGGTCCGTCCGGTCAGCGTCGAGATAACGCCCAGAAGATACCGCCCCGCGCTCGCCCTACGCGCCGGGCTTGCGGCGGCGGAGTCGACGGCGCACGAGCATCACGACCGCGGCGGCGGGCGTGGTGACCCAGAGCGGGCCGGAGGGCACGCCCGCCCAGGCGTTGATCGCGATCGCGACGGCCCCACCTGCCGACGCGAGCCACAGGACGGCGATCGTCGCGCCGTCAAGGGCCGCGCGCCAGCCTCGGCAGGCCACGATGAGGGCGACCGCGGCACCCGCGCCGTCGATCCCGACGTCCGTCGCGCTGCTGGTCCGGGAGGGCAGGAACGCCTGATGCCACTCGTCGAGGGTCGCCCAGGCCAGGCTGATCCCGAACGCGAGCCAGCCGGCGGTCGGCGGGGTGAGCCGACGGCCCCGCGTGAACGCGCGGTACCAGAGCGCGGCGAGGATCGCGTACTCGGTGAGGTGCGCCCCCTTGCGCACGAGTCCGTGGATGGCGGCGAGGTCGCCGGGCGATGCCCAGGGCAGGAGCCAGTGGAGCAGGGGCAGGAGGAGCTCGCCCGTGTGCGCCGCGCTGCCGGTGTCGGTCGACAGAAGCATGATGACACCCATCCAGAGCACCGGGGGGAGCCAGTGGGCGGGACGCATCG
>QHSA01000275.1 GCA_003220315.1 Candidatus Rokuibacteriota bacterium | reverse complement strand
CGCGATGGAGGACGCCGGGCTCCAGCCGGGCGCCGGCGATCCGCGGCGCTTCGGTGTCGTGCTCGGCGTCAACCCCCTCGCCTGGGACCTCGGGGCGATGCTCGCCTATCTCGGCGCGTCGGAGTCCCCGACAACGCCTGGGACGCTCGACATGGCCGCGGCGAACGGTTTCTGTATGCGCCACGTCAACCCGCTCGACTTCTCTCTCAAGACACTCCCGAACCTCGCCGCGGGTCACGTGGCCATCGCCCACGACGCCCAGGGCTTCTGCCGCGCGATGACGGAAGGGCCGATCGGTGGAGCGCGCGCCGTCGGCGACGCGTACCGGCTCATCGGTGAGGGCGACCTGGACGTGGCCCTCTGCGGCGGCGCCGACGCCCAGCTCGAGGAGCTCTTCTTCGCCACGTACTGGGGCGCGGGGCTGATCGCCGCGGACGACGGCGACTCCGCGGGGCTTACGGCCGGCGAGGGGGCAGGCCTCCTCGTCCTCGAGGCGGCGGAGCACGCGCGGGCGCGCGGCGCCGGGATCCACGGCGAGATCACCGGCTTCGCCGGGAGCGCCGGCGAGGGCCGCCTGGCGAGCGCGGACGAGCCGACGCGCCTGGCGAGCCGTCTCGCCCGCGTGGTCGAGCGAGCCATCGACGAGGCGGGCGGCGTGCCCGACGTCGTGAGCCTGCACGGCGACGGCATTCCGGCCCACGACGCGGCCGAAGCCCGGGCGCTCACGCGGGTGCTCGGCGCCCGCGCCGAGACGACCCCGCGCCTCAGGATGAAACAGGCCCATGCGGACCTGGGAGCCGCGGCGAGCCCCGTGGAGCTGCTCGCGTGCTCGGCGGCCCTCGAGCACGAGACGCTTCCTCCGGTCGTCTCCGAGGATTCGCTCGCCCCCGACCAGCCGTTCCGCAGCGCGCTCGTGATCTCGCTCGGCCTCTTCGGGGAGTGCGCGGCGCTGATGATCGGGAAGCCCCGCTGGTAGTACGGACCTCTGGAATACGCGGGGCTGGGGCCCCGCCGTCCGAGGCGAGTCTATGAAGAGATCACGGTGCGCGTTGATCTGACGGGCCGGGTCGCCCTGGTGACCGGCGGGTCGCGAGGCATCGGCCGCGCGATCGCCGTGGGGCTGGCGCGCGCCGGCGCGACGGTGTGCATCAACTATCGCGCGCAGCACGACCGCGCCAAGGAGACGCTCCAGTCCATCGAAGCGGCGGGGGGACACGCCTTCGTTCACCAGGCCGATGTCGGCGACCGCGACCAGGCCGCCGCGTTGATCACGACGGTCGTGGAGCGAGCCGGCCACCTCGACATCCTCGTGAACAACGCGGGGATCGTCCGGGAGGGGCTGTTCCTCGAGATGTCCGACGCGGAGTGGACCTCGGTGCTCAGCACGAACCTGGACGGCGTCTATCACTGCGCGCGACGCGCCGCACGCGAGATGCTCGGCCGCGGCTGGGGGCGGATCATCAACGTGAGCTCGGTCCTGGTCTCCCGCGCCGGGCGCGGACAGGTGAACTACGCGGCGTCGAAGGGGGGCGTGAACGCCCTCACGCGCGCGCTCGCCAACGAGCTGGCCGGCCACGGGGTGACGGTCAACGCGATCGCGCCGGGGCTGATCGAGACGGACATGAGCCGGCCCTTCATCGGCGTCGCGGCGAAGAAGATCCGCGAATGGATCCCGATGCGTCGCGTCGGCCGACCCGAGGAGGTGGCCGTGCTCGCCGTGTTCCTCGCCTCGGACGAGGCGAGCTACATCACGGGCCAGGTCATCGCCGTGGACGGCGGCATCGGGTAAGGAGGCAGGGGAGCGCATGCAACCCGACACCACGAAGATCTGGACCCCCTCGGAAGTGCGCGTCAGCATCGGGAAGATCATCGTCGAGTCGCTCGGCGTCGACGAGGCCGCGGTGACCGACGACGCCGCGCTCATTCGCGATCTGGGCGCCGAGTCGATCGACTTCCTCGACATGAGCTTCAAGTGCCAGCAGACGTTCGGCGTCGACCTGCCGGTGCGGCTCGTCCAGGACCGTCGGATCGAGTGGCGAGACCTGCGCGTCCTGGCGAAGGTGATCGACGCGCGATACGGCGTCGCCGTGGCTCCCGAGGAGCTGAGGACCGTGGCGCCCGCAACCATCGGCGCCATCCTCGAGCATCTTGCCGCCAAGCACGGCATCCGCCGCGCCGACGGCGACGAGGGGGAGGTCGTGCGGGCGCTCGCCGTGCGGATGCTCGCCGATCTCGACGGCACCCCGCTCGATCTGTCGGGCCTGACCGTGGACCGCTTCGCCGGCTATCTCCGAGAGAGCCTCCACGCGCCCGCCGCGATCGAGGCGGTGATGAGCCGGTTCACCGTGCGCGCGGTGGGCGACTACATCGTCGGCCAGCTCGCCGCCGGCGCGCGCCTCGCCCCGGGGGCCTGAGGGCGCGCGCGCGTGCGCTTCGTCTTCGTCGACCGCATCGTCGCCGTCGAGCCGGGCCGCTCGATCGAGACGCTCCGGAACGTGAGCGCGACCGAGGACGTCTTCGCCGACCACTTCCCCGGCTTTCCCATCCTGCCGGGCGCGCTGATCGTCGAGACGCTCGGCCAGGCTGCGGAGC
>QHSA01000013.1 GCA_003220315.1 Candidatus Rokuibacteriota bacterium | reverse complement strand
TCCCGGAGCACGCGAACCCGGTCCGTCCCGAACAGCTCGAAACAGCCGGGGTGCACACCGCCCAAGACCGTGATGGGGTCACCGGCGTCCAGCTGGATGACCAGCGGCGCGACGAAGTGCAGGGAGACGTCGACCTCCCCCGAGGCCAGAACCTTCGATATACCCGCGGTGGTCGTCTTGACGTACTTGATGTCGCTGAACCCCTCGGCCTTCAGTAGTTCCCCGACGATGTACTGGGGAGCCACGCAGACGCTCGGCGAGTGATAGAGCCTCAGTCTCGTCGTCTCGGGCGGCGGTTCCGCCCCGACCCGCGCTGGTCGAATTCCAGCGAACCCGGCCGTCCCCGCCAGCGTCAGCCCGCTGACGAACTCGCGTCGGCTCCAGCTCTCGCGTCGGTCACTCATGGAGACCTCCTCCGCTGCGACGAGTATGGACCTCGGTCCCACCTGCGGGATCGACCCTCGGCAGCTCGTTAGGATTTCGGGGTGCGTCTGACTTGCCTGTCTCGCTTCACCCGGTCCAACCCAGACCGAGTTTCCCTGGTCAGCCAAAACGCCTTCGCGGCGCCAAGTGTTGCAACCCTCGCCCTCTCGACCCACGCTCACGTTGACCGGCCGCGGCGAGCGCATGCGAGCCAGCGGTCCGGTCGACCGTGGAGTTCTGCGCCGGCCCGCACAGGGTTGCACTTTGTGGGGCGAGTGGCAAATTCATCGGTTGGCCACGAGGTAGACGGAAGCCGACGCCGATCGCGGGCCCTCACCATTGAGAAGGAATTGCGCGTACCGCTCAAGGTAGTCGTCAGCACGATCTCCAAGGACCTCTCGCGCGACTTCCTCATAAGACGGTGTGTTCGGGTTTGGTCGGCCACGAATGCCGGCCGCGATGTCAGTCTTCTTCGGCTTTCGCACGCGAAGGCCGGTGATGAGCTCGTACGACACCTTGACCCTGGCGAAGCCGGCTGCCTCGAACCAGCCGATCAGCTCTCGCTCGTCCCACCCTACGAGCGTTCCCCACCAGTCCTCCTTGCGGGCCTCGTAATAGTTCTGGATTTCACCCCACTCCGGTTGAAGCCCGTCATAGAATCCGCTGGCGCGCACCCGATTCCGTACCTGCTCCGAGACCTCGTTGATGGGCTCGAAGATGGACACCCGGCCCCTGGGCTTCAACACCCGGTATAGCTCGCGAACACCCGCTTGCTTATCGGCGAGGTAGATCAGGACCGAACGCGTCATTACGACGTCGACGCTCTGGCTTGCCAATGGAATGTGCAACGCGTCACCGCCCACGCAAGCCAGGGGAGCGACATCCGCCGCCGGTTCTGCCTGGCGCCTGCACTCAGACAGCGCGTCGGCGGACCCATCGACGGCTACCACGCCTCCCGACCCCTTTACGCGTTTGCGCGCCTCAAGGGCCAGCAAGCCGGTTCCTGCTCCGAGATCGACCACTCGCTCACCTGGCCGAAGCCGCGCCTCACGCAGAATACGGTCGCGAACTCGAGCGAGCGACCGATGTACTCGCCGCACCTGGACTTCCGTGGCGCCGCGGTCTCGCCCGCGGACAAGCCAGTCCGCCCAGCGGTCCAGCTTCCGATCTGTGCCGTGCGAGGTTCCCGAGGTCACAGGTCCGGTTCCTAGCTGGGCAGCAGCGATCGCGCTCGCCGGCGGTTCACCCTTGCGTCCTCGTGCGTATAACGCCCGGTTGAGCGGCGGCGCGACCAAGTTGTGAGGTTGTCACCATGTCCATGACGCCGTGTTGTTAGGCTCTGCACTAGCGCCCGTGGCCTAGACAAACGGTTCCTGACACTTTTATTCTGTCCGGAACGTCGTATACATGCCGAGCAGGTTGTGCCGTGGTGCGCCCTCTGGAGCCTCTAACTGGCAGATGATCAGGTACGTTCTTCCACGCACCAGGTTCACGATGAGCTTCCCAGAACTGCTCTGGCCGGGCATAGCGAGAAGAATGCCAAGGATTTCGCCGTCACCAAACTGCCCCATCAGCTTCCGCATGGTGATACCACCCTGATGGGCATCTTTTATGTGCTGCTCCGTCACGCCTTGTCGCAGCAGAACAATGATCATCTCGTGTCGCACAATCCCCGGATTCTCAAAAACGAAGGTGGTCACGCCCGCGCCCAGAGTGGCAGGGGCGTCGAAAGCGAAGTCCCGCCCGATAATCTTGATTTCCTCAGCCCCAAGCCGTGGGACAAGAACGAGTACCAGCACAGCCAACAGCGCCCACGCGACCGTCATCATAGCGTTTCCTCAACGATTCATTTGATGACCGTGCCCCACTGCCTAACGCCGCGGTTCACGCGCGCCGAGCGAGCGCAGCGAGCGAGGGCACCCCAGCCGAGCGAACGCAAGCCTGGGGCGTCGCGTGGAACCGCTTGTTAGATCGCACGTGTCTTGCTCAAGGAGAGTAATGAAAACAGTGACACCGTGACAGCCATATGGAATCGTGCTCTGTGTTGCGGCATTGGCCTCTCGGGGATTCGAGCATATGTTGAAAAGAAGTACGTACCATGCAAGTACGCACGCCAGTACACAGGCGAGGCTGAGGCCGAGAAGCACTTTCCATAAAGTCGGTACTTGCGACATTGCGATCTAACGATCGGCTTGAGCTGCGGCGTTCGGCGCCGAGGCGGCGGCCTTGCCCTCGACCGCGAGCGAGCTGAGGAACCGGGTCACCTCCGCCGCGCTCATCTCCACCGGATGCCGCTTGCCATGGAAGATGATGTAGCGACGGATCCACGCGACGTAGGCGTCCTCGGTGCGGCGACTGGAGTGGCGAGCGCGCAGGGCTCCGCGAACACGGTCGAGCAGACGCGGCCCTCGGAAGTTGGCTCACCGACGGCCAGCGGACGGGCCCGGCCCCTCTCCACGGGGTAGCGAACCGATCCCCGCCGCCTCACGTAACCGCGACGCCGTCACCCCCTTTCGTTCCCGAACGACTATAGCGCGCGGCTGGCGAAGCGAACAAGCGTGCCCAGCTGTATCCGAGGAGCGACTGGCAGCGTGCGGTTCGGAGGCGAGGCGGGGCGCGGCCCACCGCTCCGGATTCCCTCCGGCGGCGCGAGAGGTTACCATGAGCCCGCCATGAAGCGCGTCCTCCTTCTCACCGCCAGCTATGGCTCGGGCCACAACGCGGCGGCCCGGTGTCTCGCGCAAGCCTTCGAGCGCGAAGGGTGCGCCGTCACGGTCGTGGACCACTTCCGTGAGCTGGTCTCCCCGCTCTTCGAGCGCGCCTCGCGCGCGCTCTACCACGCGATCCTCCTCCGCGCCCCGGTGCTCTGGGGCATCGGTTACGCGCTCGGCGACTGGATGGCGAGCGACTCGCCGTTTGCCCTGGGCGTCACGCGCCTGGGCGCCCGCCGGCTCGCGCCGTTGCTCGACTCGCTCCGGCCGGACGCGGTCGTGACCGTCCACGCCACGCCCGCCACCGCGATGTCTGCGCTGGTCGCGGAGGGCCGGCGCACGCCGCCCCACACGTCCGTCGTCACCGACTTCGTCGCGCACAGCCAGTGGATCGCGCGCCACATCGACTGCTACTGCGTCGCGGCCGACGAGGTGAAGCACGAGTTCATCGCCCGCGGCATCCCTGCGCAGCGGATCGTCGTGACCGGCATGCCCGTCCGCGCCGAGTTCGCCGAGCCCGTGGACCCGGCCGCCGTGCGCGCCGCGCTCGGGCTCGGGGACCGGGCCCCCGTCGTGCTCGCCATGGCGGGCTCGCAGGGCTCGTTCGGTCGCCTGCCCGACGTCGCGCGAGCCCTCGACGCTCTCGAGTGGCCGCTCCAGGGGCTCCTCGTCGCCGGCCATGACAAGGGTCTCAGGCGGAGGCTCGAGCGCCTGACCGACGGCACGCGCGTCCGGACGGTCGGCTACGTGGACGACGTCCCCCGACTCATGGCGGCCGCCGACCTTCTGGTGACGAAGGCCGGCGGCCTCACACTCGCCGAGGCCATGGCGGCCGGGCTGCCGGTCCTCGCCTACGGTTCCCTGCCCGGCCAGGAGCAGCGAAACGAGCACTTCGCCGCCCGGGCAGGAATCGCGCTCGTCGCGCGCTCCTACCTCGAGCTCGTTCATCTGCTCGACCGCGCGCTCGACGATCCGGACCTCCTCGAGCGGCTGCGCGCGCGGATCCGCCGGGTTCGACGGCGCGACGCGACCCAGCGGATCGTTTCCGCGGTCCTCGAGCCGCTCGGCCAGCCCGCGACGCGGCCGTGATCCTGACGCGGCTCGGCGTCGGCGCCGCCGTCGGGTGGGCGGCGTACGCGTGGGGCGCCCACGTGCTGACGCTCGGCTGTGTGTGGCGCGGCAGCCACGCGGCCCGGCGTGTCGCACTCACCTTCGACGACGGTCCCGATCGCGACTGGACACCGCGCGTCCTGGACCTCCTCGCCGCCCGCCGCGCACGCGGATCGTTTTTCCTGGTGGGCGAGCGCGCGGCGCAGGTCCCGGATGCCGTGCGTCGCATGGTCGCCGAGGGCCACGAAGTCGGGAGCCACGGCTGGTCTCATCGGTCCCTGTGGCTCTGCGGCCCGCGGCGCACCGCCGACGAGATCGACCGAGCCCATGCGACGCTCGCCGCGCTCGCGGGACGCGAGCCGCGTTACTTCCGTCCCCCGTGGGGGATGGTGAACGCCGCGATGTTCGGCGCGCTCCGCCGCCGGGGTGAGCGGTGCGTGTTCTGGTCGATTCAGCCGGAAGGGCTCAGGGCCGTGGCGGCGGAGGACCAGGTGCGTCACGTCCTCCGTCGCGCCCACTCCGGGGCCATCGTGGACCTGCACGACGCCGAGGGAACCCGGCGCGCGCCGGAGCGCCTCGTCCAGGCGCTCCCGGCGATGATCGACGGGCTCCGCGCGGCGGGCTACGAGCTCGCGACGATCGCCGAGCTCCTGGAGGCGGCGCCCGCTACGGTGGCTCGTTGACCCAGAGCCAGCGGCCGCCAGAGGCGAAGACGAGCCGCGCGCCCGGGAGCCGCGCGACGACGCTCGCCTCAGGCGGGCGCACGCTTACGACCCACACGCGGCCAGCCTCCCAGGCCTTCGCGAGTCGCGCCGCGTCCCAGAACACGTCGCGCGCCTCGGGGCGGCGCGCGCCGAAGGCGAGCACACTCTTCTGCCCCTCCACGATCACCGCGCGGCGGCCCGAGTACCATTCGAGCGCGCCCGAGTTCTCGAGCGGACCCTCGTGGACGATCAGGTCCTCCCGCCCGGCGCGCCGAACGAGCTCGAGGCCGACCCCCTCCGCCGCGCGGTGGCCGGAGACCAGGCCGAGCGCGCCGGCGATCAACGGGAGGAGCGCGAGCATCGGGGCGAGCACGACGAACGCGGCGACGTTCGGGCGCGCCCACGCGCCGCCGCCCACGAGGACGCAGGCGCCCGACGCCATGGCGCCCGCGGCGAAGACGAGGGCGGCGTCGGCCAACAACGGTTGGAACTCGGCGAACGACGGCAGCGGCGGTCCCTGGCCCGCCGCCGCGCTCTTGCGCGTGGCGACGTCCGTCGCGCCCAGGACCGACTCGAGAAAATCGCGCCCGTCGCTCGCCCACAGGAGCGCGCACGCGACTGCGAGCGCGGCGAAGACGAGCGCATGGGCGGCGACGAGACGCCGGCCGCCGTGCGATTCCCAGCCGCGGGCGGCGAGCAGCGCGACGGCGAAGTAGGCGGGCAGCCCGTAGTGCGGCAGCCGGAACGGGGACAGCGCCGTTATCGCGAGGCCGCCCACCGCCCAGAGGCCGAGGGCGACCCACGCCGTCTCCCGGGGATCTCGCCACGCGCGCTGCCGAACAAGCGCCCACAGCGCGGCACCGGCCGAGAGGATCCACGGCGTGGCACCCAGGAGTGCGACCGCCAGGAACTGCGCCACCGAGAGCGGCACGTCTTCGTCGGGGAACTGGCGGACCCGCGCCACGTTGAGCAGGTGGTTGTCGATCACCGTGTACCAGACGAACCCCGGCGTCCGTCGCTCCACCGCGGGCCACCACGCGAAGCCGAGCGCGAGGCAGGCGAAGACGCCAGGCAACGGAAGCCAGCGGCCGAGCGGTCGCGCCCGGCGTGCGAGGGCGAGCGCCGTGCCGATCACGAGCGGCGGCGCCAGCGCGCCGACCGGATCCTTCGCGAGCGCCGCCACACCGAAGGCCGCGAGGCCCACCGCGACACGCCCCCGCCGTCCCTCGGCGATGCCGTTGAGGACGAGCGCGAAGCCCCACGCGAGCGCCGCGACGAAGAGCGTCTCGGGCCGGACGTAGCGGGCGAAGGCGAAGAACCCCGCGCTCGTCAGGAGCGCCGTCCCGGCGATGAACCCGCCACGCGCCCCGAGGAGGCGCCCGCCGAGCCAGGCGGTGGCCGCGATTGCGGCGAGGGCGGAGAGCGCGGGCACGGCGCGCGCCGTCGTCTCACTCGGCCCGGCGAGCGCCAGCGCTCCGGCGAGCAGGGTATAGAGGAGCGGCGGCTTGTCCACGTAGCGGACGCCGCCGAGCGTCAGCGCGAAGGGATCGCGCGAGCGCAGGAGCTCGCGCGCGATCTCGGCGTGCATGCCCTCGCCGGGGTCGTCGAAAGGCGCCAGCCCGAGCCCCTCGAAGACGAGCGGCACCGCGAGGGCGACCGCGAGCGCCGCCACAGCGAGCGCCGCGCGCGCGCGCGTCAGGTGCGTGAGACCAGGGCCGCGCCGGCCGCGATCAGCGCGATGCCGGCCCAGCGGGCCGGCGTCACCGGTTCGGCGAGGAGGAGGCGGGCGAGGAGCGCGACCACGATGTAGTCGATCGCGGTCAGCGGGAGCACCTGGCTCACATTCGCCCGCGAGAGCAGCGTGAGGTACATGACGAAGAACGTCGCCTGGAGCGCCACGCCCAGCAGCAGCCACGGGCTCGAAAGCGCACGGGCGGTCATCGCGCCCAGCATCGACGCCGGCGCCTCGGTGAGGTCGCCGACCGTCTTCATCCCCTTCGAGAGCAGGACGTGACCGGTGCCGCCGATCAGGACGGCGAGCAGGATGAGCACCATGGTCTTCAGCATCAGAACGACTTCCCGATCGCCGCGAGCACCTCGCGCTCGACCGCCGCGTCCGGGGTTGGGACCGGGTCGTCGGCGTTCATCCACAGGATGCGCTCGCGCTTGAAGACGCCGCGCTCCACCGTGATCGTCGTCCGGTTCGCCCCGTCCGCCTTGAGGTGGACCCGCAGGCGATGGCGCATACCCTTGGCGTAGACGCCGTAGTCCTCGCCGTCGAGCTTGCGCGAGTCGGTGATGATCCAGCCGACGGAGCGATCGACCGTGTCGATCTCCCAGCCGAGGATCTTCAACACCTTCTCGGTGGTGGACCACGCACGGTCGAGCGACACCGGGAAGGTCTGGGAGACCGACCCCGCGTCGGCCGTTGGGGCCAGCGCCACGAGCGCGAGCAGCACGAACACGCTGATCTTCATTCGTGAACCTCCGGGGCCAGGGGTCGACTCACGCTTCCAGCACTCCGCCTCGCAGCCGGTAGACCGCCGTCGCCCCCGTCGCCGCCTCCGGCCGGTGGCTCACGACGACGACGGCGGCGCCCGCGCGCGCCCGGCTCCGGAGCGCGTCGAAGATGACGGCGCCGTTGGCGTCGTCCAGGTTGCCGGTGGGCTCGTCGGCGAGGAGCAGCGGCGGGTCGTTCAGCACCGCCCGGCAGAAGGCGACCCGCTGCTGCTCGCCCCCCGACAGCTCTTGTGGATAATGGTCCTTCCGGCCGACCACGCCGAGCTCGTCGAGCAGCGCGAGCCCGCGCCGCCGGGCCTCCGCGCGGTCGCGCCCCGTGTAGCGCGCCGCGAGCAGGACGTTCTCGAGCGCGGTGAGCGACGGCAGCAACAGGAACGACTGAAAGACGAAGCCGACCCACCGCCCGCGCGCGCGGCTCTTCGCCGAGCGCGGCAGCGCGCTGACGCACACGTTTTCGTACACGATCTCGCCCGCGTCGGCGTCCTCGAGGAGTCCGAGGACGCAGAGGAGCGTGCTCTTGCCGGAGCCGGATTGCCCGACGACCGCGACCAGCTCGCCGCCCTTCACCACGAGGTCCACCCCGCGCAGGACCGGGATCGGCTCGCCCCCGGGGGCCCGGTACGACTTCACGAGACCGGTCGCCCGCAGCACGGCGCCGCCCTACGCGCCCCGCCGGATCGCCTCGGCCGGCGAGAGGCGGACGACACGGACGGTGGCCCACGCCGCCGCGGCGGCGCCCAGCAGGACCGAGAAAGCGAGCGCCCCGGTGAGGAGGCGCGTCGAGAAGTAGAAGAGTTGCTGGCCCGAGCGGCCCGCCCACGCGTCGATGGAGCTCCCCAGCAAGACCGCGAGCCCAACGCCCCCGGCGCCGCCACACACCGTGACCGCGAGCGCCTCGCCCAGGACCTCGCGCGCGAGGTCCAGGTCGGTCGCGCCCAGCGCGCGCTTGACCCCGAAGTCTCGGATCCGCTCGAAGACCGCCGCCGCCATCGTGTTGGCGAGCGACAGGCCGCCGATCACGAGCGCGAGCGCGCCGATCCCGACGAGCAGCGCCGCGAAGAACGCGGTCGAGGCGCGGAGCAGCCGCGACAGCTCGCTCGGAAGCTGCACGTTGACGTCCGGCACCTCGGCCATGATCCGCCGGGCGACCGCGTCGGGGTCCTCCCCCTCGCGCCAGCCCACCGCGACGCCGGTGTTGAGGTCGGCGGCCGTGAGCGCCGCCGCGCCCGACGCGAGCAGGGTCCGGAGCATCCGGTCTTTCGCGACCCACTGCTCGCGGGCGTCCTCGATCGGCACGAACACGAACCGGTCGGGCGCCGTGAGCATGCGCTCGAGGATGCCGACAACGCCGTACTCCGCACCCTCGAGTGGGAACCGCGAGCCCACGCCGAGGCCGCGCGAGGCGGCGAATGCGGCGCCGACCACGGCCGCGCGCCGGTCGCCCGTGCGCAGGAACCGCCCGGCACGCACCGGCAGCGCGCGGTAGTAGCGGTTCGGCATCGGCACCGAGAGGTCGAGCCCCAGGATCAACTCCTGGGTCAGCGTCATGAACTGCGACGTGGAGGGGTCCAGCGGGAGCATGACCTGGGGCTGCACCCCTGCCACACCGGGGACCGAGGAAATCTTTTTGATCGTCGCGGCCGGCAGGAGGCCGCCCGCCGTGAAGCCCGCGCCCATCCCCATCCCGCGTCCGGCCACGGAGATCTGGCCCAGGACGAAGCGGTCGCCGCCCTCGATGAAGCGCACGATGCGCTCGCTCATGGCGCCGAGCGCGACGACGCCGGCGACGCCGATCGCGATCCCGGCGATCGCGAACGCGTAACCGCGAAGGAGTCTCAGCACTCCTGGGGCCCCCGCCCCGCGACGTCCTCGGCTCGCACTACCCGATCCATAGACTCGCCTCGCGGCGCGCGTCGCAGAGCCTTCCGCGGCCGCCGCTCGGCTCGCACTACCCGACCCATAGACTCGCCTCGCGGCGCGCGGCGCAGAGCCTCCGCGGCCGCCGCTCGGCTCGCACTACCCGATCCATAGACTCGCCTCGCGGCGCGCGGCGCAGAGCCTCCGCGGCCGCCGCTCGGCTCGCACTACCATTCCAAACGCGACTCGACGGGCCGGCCCGCCCGTCGCCGCACCCAGACGTTCGCGCGCGTGATCGCGAACAGGAGCAGGAGCGACGCCCGCGTGCGCCACGACATGCGGAGGAAGGCGCCGCCCGAGAGCACGCTCAGCACCGCGTCGAGCATGCCGAAGGCGCTCCTGGGCTGGAGGAAGAGCTCGAGGAATGCGGGCTCGTAGTACTTGTGGATGAACCGGAAGAACGGACGGAGCCCACCCCAGACGCGGCGCCGGTAGGACGCGAAGCGCCGGGCCTCGAAGCGGCCGTCGGCGAGCACGCGGTCGATCGCGCGTGCCGCCAGCTCGCCCGACTGTAGCGCGATGTGCACGCCGCCCGAGAAGATCGGATCCACGAATGCGATCGCGTCGCCGACGACGAGGAACCGATCACCGACCACGGGACGGTTGCTGTACGAGAAATTCGCCTCGCTGTGGACCTCCGTGACCGGGCGCGCGCCCGCGAGGCCTTCAGCGACGCGCTGGCACCGCCGGATCATCTCGGCGTAGAGGGCGTCGCGCGTCCCGCGCCAGTCGCGCACCGTCCGCGCGTGCATGACGCAGCCGACGCTCGTCCGGTCGCCGGCGAGCGGGATCCACCAGAACCAGCCGTGCTCGAAGACGTAGATGCGGATGTTGCCCTCGTCCGGCGCGGGGGCCCGCCAGGCGCCGCGCCAGTGGGCGAAGAGCGCGACCTTGCCGAGGTTCGGGATTCGCTCGCGTCCCCCGAGTGTCTGGGAGAGCAGGCCCGCCCGGCCAGTCGCGTCGACGAGGAAGCGCGCGCGCACCTCGGTGCGCTGGCCGTGGCTCTCGGCCGTGACCGTCACGCCGTCGGCGTCGAAGGCAACGGCCAGCGCCGTCGCCGGCTGGCGGACGTCGACACCGAGCTTCTTCGCGTGCTCGAGCAGGAGCGCGTCGAATTCCGCGCGCGGGACCTGATACGCGTAGGGCGGCCAGGGCTTGTCCCGGAGAAAGTAGAACGTATGCTCCAGCCCCGACTCCTGATCGTGGAAGGTCGCGCCGTACTTCACCTGAAACCCGCGCTCGGCGATCGCCTTGTGGGCGCCCAGGCGATCCAGGATCGGGAGCGTCGCCGGCAGCAGGGACTCGCCGACGTGGAAGCGCGGGAACGGCTCGCGCTCGACGAGGAGCACGCGGCGCCCGGCCTGGGCGAGGAAGCCGCCGGTGGCCGAGCCGGCCGGTCCGCCGCCGACGACGACCACGTCGTAGGGTTCGGCCGGCGTCACCGTGGCGCCTCCGGCGGCACCGCGAGCGTCATGAGAGCGGCGCGCTCGGGCTCGCCCGCGAGGTCGAGCCTGACCTGCGAGCAGAGCCGTTCCACGAGCGGCGTGACCACGTCGGGAAGCCGGCGCGCCACCAGCGCCTGCAGCGCCAGGAGAACGAGCAGCACGGGCGCCGCCAGCGTCGCCGTCGCCGCCGCCGCGGCCCGTCGCCGGCGCGGGTGCCGCCACCAGCCGCCGGCGGCCGCCTCGCGCGCCCAGCGCGCCGCGACGCGGCCAGCCAGGTACGCGCCAATCGCCACGCCATCACCGAGCGGACGGAACCGACTGCGCCGCCGGGCCCTTGGAATCGCCCGCACGGGCACTTCACGCACCTGCCAGCCGCGACCCGCTGCGGCGATCAGCACCTCGGTCTCCAGCACGAAGCCTCCGTGCCTTAGCGCCACGTCGTCGAACAGCGCGACCGGGTAGGCTCGGTAGCCGGACTGCGTGTCCTCGAGCTTGAGCCCGCTCGCCCAGTAGACGAAGAACCCCGCCACCCGGATCGCGTTCAGGCGGTCGGGCGCGAGCGCATCCGGCGCGGCGAGGCGGCTCCCGATCACGATCGCCCGCGGCGCGCTCTGCGCGGTGCCGAGCACGGCGGGAAGGTCCTGCGGGTCGTGCTGCCCGTCGCCGTCGAGCGTGACGACGACCGACGCCCCGCGGCTCCGCGCGGCGGCGATGCCCGTCCGGATCGCCTGGCCCTTGCCGAGGCGCCGCGGATGGCGGAGGAGATCGGCCCCGGCGGCCCGCGCGGCGGCGGCGCCCCCGTCCTCGGAGCCGTCGTCCACGACGAGCACGGGCGCGTGCGCCCGCGCCGCGGCGACGACTTCGCTTATCGTCTCCGCCTCGTTGAACACCGGGATGACGATCATTGGAACGAAAGCCGTGAGCCCGCTAGACATCGTGGGTGGCCTGACCCAGGTGCGACCCGGCTCCGTCCCGCATGTCACTATTCATTCCACAGGAGCGCGGCGGACCACCAGGGCGACGTGAGTCCCGCCCCGAGCGATCGCGTGCACGACCGCCGGCCCGCGTGAGACCTCGTCGAGCGCCGCCGCGGCGACGGCGAGCGCTCCGAGGCCCGCGTGGCGGCCCGCGCGCGACGCGAGCGCCGTCTGCGGCGGCCGCGCTGGCCGGAGCGCCTCCTCGAGGATCGCCTGCTCCCAGCGATCCCGCGGCCCGTCGCCGCTTGCTGAGACCCAGACCCGGCCCACCTCGCCCGAGGTCGCCCCAGCCTCGTCCAGCGCCGCCGCGACCGCGCGCGAGGCGGCGCCGCGACCCACCCCGTACGGCCGCGCCCTGAGCGCGCGCCACGCGACTCCCGCGATCTCGCCGAGCACGCGGGCGCCGCGCGCTTCCGCCGAGTCGAGCGACTCGAGGAGGACGAAGCCGGCGCCTTCGCCTCGTCTCTCACTCGGCGCGCCGCCCTCGGCGAGCAGCTCGGCCAGGGCCGAATCGAACTCGTCGACGCCGCCGGCGAGCACCGCGTCCGCGCGACCCGCGCGGACGGCAGCGGCGGCGCGGGCGATGGCAAGCTCGCCGGCGACCGTCGGGGCGTTGAGCGTGAGCGATAGTTCGCGCGCGGTCACGGCGATGGCGGTGGCTGCCGCCATCGTGTTCATGACCGTGTTCGGGAAGAGCAGCGCCGAGAGGCCGCCGGGCCCGCGATGGAGGTAGCCGTCGACGAAGGCGATCGTCGAGCGCAGATCGCCGAACTCGGCACCGATCACGAGCCCGAGGCCGGCGCCGGGGCCGAGCCCGGCGTCGGCGAGCGCGATCCGCGCCGCGGCGACGGAGAGCTGGCAGATGCGAGAGAGTCGCCGGGCCTCCGTCTCGTCGATGAGCCCCCCGAGCGCCGAGCTCGGGACGGAGAGCGCCGGCGCGCCGCTCGAGGCCAGGAACGCCCGGATCTGCTCCCGGCCGCCGGTGACCGCGCCCGTGACGACACCGACGCCCGTGACGGCGACGCGCGCCATCGCTAGGCCCGCCCGAAGAGCAGCGTCACGTTCTGCCCACCGAAGCCGAAGGAGTTCGAGATCGCGTACTCGACCGCGGCCTCGCGGGCCACGCGCGGCACGCAGTCGAACGCCACGTCGGGGTCGGGCGTCTCGAGGTTCGCCGTCGGCGGGACCACCTCGTGGACCAGCGCGAGGATGGTCGCGACCGCCTCGAGGGCACCCGCCGCCGCCATGGTGTGGCCGATCATGGACTTCGTCGAGCTCACCAGGAGCCGCCCCGGGCCGAATACCTCGTGGATCGCGCGGGCCTCGATCCGATCGTTCTGCGGCGTGGCCGTGCCGTGCGCGTTCACGTAGCCCACGGCCGCGGGGGCGATGCGCCCGCTCTCGAGCGCCGCGGCCATGGCCCGTACCATGCCCTCGCCCTCCGGATGGGGCGAGGTCACGTGGTAGGCGTCCGTCGTCATCCCGTGGCCCGCGAGCGTGGCGTAGATCCTGGCGCCCCGGGCGCGCGCCCGCCCGAGCTCTTCCAGCACCACGAACGCGGCGCCCTCGCCGATGGACATGCCCCGCCGGTCGCGATCGAAGGGGCGGCACGGCTCGGGACAGAGGAGCTTCAGCGCATTGAAGCCCATGAAGCAGATGCGGGTGAGGGCGTCCACGCCGCCGGCGAGCGCCGTGGCGACCACGCCGTCGGCGATGAGATCGGCGGCGAGCGCCAGCGACGCGGCCCCGGAGCTGCACGCCATCACGAGCGTCTCACGCGGCCCCTCGAGCCCGAGCGCGTTGCCGAGGGCCTCGGCGTGCGAGAACGGGAGCATCGAACGGGGTGTCGGCCGGGACGGCGGGCGACGCCCGCGGAAGCGCTCCCAGTACCACGCCTCCGCCTCCAGCATCCCGCCGCCGACCGCGCCGACGGCCAGTGCCGCCTCGGCGCGCTCGACACGCGAGAGCCCGGCGTCCTCTAGCGCTTCGCGCGCGGCGGCGAGCGCCAGGCGATCGGCCCGCGAGCGCCGCAACGAGCCGCCAAACCCGTCGGGCACTTCGGCGGCGATCCGGCACCGAAAGCCTTCGGTCTCGATGAGCGTGACCGGACGGATCGCGCAGGCGCCCGCGCTCAAGCCGTTCCAGTACGCCTTGACGCCCGTGCCGAACGGGCTCACCACTCCGAGACCACTGACCGCGATCCGTCTCACCGGGCCTCCGTCCTCGCGGTGATGAAGTGCGCGAGCGTGTCGAACGACAGGAAGTGCTTGGTGAGGTCCTGCGACTCGTCCATCAGGATCCCGAAGCGCTCCTCGATGGCAATCGAGAGCTCGATGAAGTCGAGCGAGTCGAGGCCGATCGAGCCCTCGACACCCTTCGGCAGGGTCGTCTCGAGCGTCATGTCGGCCGCCCGTCGCGGCTCGAACTTGAGCCGCGACACGAGAATTGTCTTCAGCTCGTCGAGGACTTCCTTGGGATCCATCGCGCTCCTAGTGCGCCTCCCACGCGAGGCCCGCGCGGCGCCCGCGCCACTGGCCCGTGAGCCTGAACGGGGCCGCGCCGCCGCCCGCGCGCGCCAGCGCCAACGCGATCAACGGCGCGCAGGCCAGCGTCTCGCCCGCCCGAGCGCGCGCGAGCGCTTCGAGGGGTGACTCCGTCGAGGCCGGCGCGTAGGTCGCCCGCGAGGGTCCGGGAATGAGCAGCGCGCACGCCGCCGACTCCACGAGCGGCGGCCGCAGGAGCCAGCGCCCGCGCGCCCAGAGCTCCTCGCACTCCGAGAAGGTCTCGACGGCGAGGACGAGCGCTCGCCGGCATCGGCCGCGGCCGACCTGGAGCGTCGCCTGCCAGAGGCCGTCGATCGTGGCCGCCGCCCCCCCGAGCAGGATCACATACGGGCCGGTCAGGCCGAATTCGATCGCAACTTCCGCCGGCACCGCCGACGGTGCCGTATACGGGAAATGCAAGGTGCTTGAAGCAACGGCGCCGGCGCGTGCCTTTCTCGGGCCACCTACGGAGTATTCCGTGTTCGCGGCCCCCGCTCCAACATCCCTCCTCGCGGCGCCCGCGACAATAAACCCGTGATTCGCCGCGCCGTATCCGGCCGCCGTCACGTAGACCAGCGCCGTCTCGCAGCCGCGGATCTCCTCGCGCTCGATGTTCGCCTCACGCAGGAGCGCCTCGACCGCGGCGACGCCGAGCAGACACTCGCGCGTCGCGCGGCGGAACCGCTCGCCGACCAATGGAGGTCGTGCAGCGGCGATCACCCGCCGGCCCGCGGCGGCCCTGACGGCGTCCGACGGCAGCGCGGCCGCGCCCTCCCCCCACCCCGTCACCACGCCGACCGCCGCGACCTCGGTGCCGGTCACCGCGCATCCCCCTCGAGGACGAGCGCGGCATTGCACCCGCCGAAACCGAGCGAGGTGGAGAGGCTCACCCGCGGGCGAACCGCGCGCGGCGCCGTCACCACGAAATCCAGCTCGCACTCCGGGTCGTGCTCCTCGAGCCCGACCGTGTGCGGCACGACGCCCTCGCGCGACGCGAGCAGGCACATGATCGCCTCGAGCGTCGCCGCCGCGCCCATCGTGTGCCCGAGAGCTCCCTTGATGGCGTTCACGGGGATCCGCTCGGCGCACGCGTCGAGCACCCGCCTGAGCACGGCGGCCTCCACCCGATCGTTGAGCGGCGTCGCGGTGCCGTGCGCGCTCACGAAGTCTATGTCGGCGGCGCCGACCTCCGCCTCGGCGAGCGCCGCGCGGATCGCCCACTCGAGCCCGCGCCCCTCGGGGTCGGGCGCCGCGACATGGGCGCCGTCGCTCGCGCTCGCGTGACCGAGCAGCCGCCCGAGGCGCCGCTCGCCCGCGTCGCGGTCGCGCGCCAGGAGCACGAGAGCCGCGCCCTCGCCGAGCAGCAGGCCGCTGCGCCGGCGGTCGAAGGGCCGCACGCGGTCCCGCGTGAGCGACCGGAGCGCGTCGAAGCCGCGCATGACGAAGCGGCAGAGGATGTCGTACCCTCCCGCGACGACCAGGTCCGCCGCGTCCGACCTCAGGAGATCCGCCGCGACGCCGAGCGCCGTGGCGCCCGACGCGCAGGCCGTGGAGACGGTTATCACCGGTCCACGGGCCCCGAGGCGCAGCGCGAGCGCGCGCGCGGGCCCGTCGTAGAGCGCCGCCGCCGCCCGACGCGCGCTCGAGTCGCCCGCCAGCGCCTTCTCGCCCTCCTCCACGCCGCCGAGCGCCGTCCCCAGGACGACGGCGACGCGGGCGGGTGGAGCGTCGAGGGGCGCCCGCGCGCGCAGGTCGTCGGCCGCGGCGAACAGGAGCTGGGACGCCCGGCAGTCTCCCCGTCGCTCACGCTTGAGCTTCTTGATCTCGCCGCCGAGGCCGACGCGCAGGTCGCCCACGGGGAAGCGCTCGATGCGCGAAACGCCGTCCGTCCCGGTGACGAGCCCGGTCCAGAACGCGTCGAGGTCGGCGCCGATCGGCGTGACGGCCCCCGCCGCGATGATGGCGACCGGCTCAGTGCTCACAGGCTCGCCTCGCCTCCGGCTTCGGCTCGCACGGCCACGTTCACAGGCTCGCCTCGCCTCCGGCTGCGGCTCGCACTGCGGCCCCGCGACGGCCTCCGGCTCGCACGGCCACGCGCAGGCGAGCCACTCTCAGAGGAGCCGTGAGTAGTACATGCGAAAGACCCGGATCGCGCCGGGCTCGGTATCGTAGACCCGGGTCGCCCAGAAGCGCCCCGCGTGACGATCGAAGGTGACGATCCCCGGCGCGTCGGGGTCGTTCGGGTCCCAGACGACGAAGTCGACGGTGGAGCCCGCGTCGCGCGACTCGAACGCGACGACGGTGTGGTTCAGCTCGGGCTTGGGCCAGTTGGTGACCAGGAGCTGCACGAGCCGCCCCGCGCGCAGCTCGCTCACGATCTCGTGCGCAACGTGCTCCTGGTGGCCGCGGGTCACCCAGAAGGTGACCCGCCAGTTGGTCCAGTGCACGAGCGTCCAGAAGCGGGAGCCGAGCCCTTCCTTCACCGCCGCCTCTTCCGCCCGTGAGAACTCGCGTAAATTGGCGTAGCCGGGGATGACGATCCGCCCGTCCTCCGACGACGCCGGCTGCCACACCGGGAGCGCCACGACGCGTCGCACGAGCCCCGCGTAACCATCGTGATCGAGCCGCGGCAGCGCGGGATCGAAGCGCGCGAACTGGCTGAACTGCCGGAGACCGCGCGCCAGCACGAAGCAGTAATTCGCGTAGAGGTCGTCCTCGCCCCGGTGGCGGGCGCGGATCAGGTTCGCGAAGGCGAAGGTGTCGCTGACGAACGTGAACTCCGGCGCGGTCGCCCGCGGGTCGGCCGCCCCCTCCGGCGGGGGGCTCCACAGGGGCCCGGTGGCGCACGCAGCCGTGACGAGCGTGACACCGAGGAGGACGGCGAGCCGGGCCTTCACGCGGCAATTGAAATTCAATGTCTTACGGTAAATGGCACCGTACGCCATCGTCAAGAACCGTGTGTGCTATTCTCGACCGGTCCTCCCGGATGAGCCGAGTCATCGGAGCGCTCTACCGTCTTCTCTACGACGGCGTCCTCTGCCGGCTCCCGGAGCCCACCGCGGTCGCCCTCGGCCAGACGGCGCTTCGCCTCCTGCCGTGGGACCGGCTCGCCGTCTTCCGCCTCGACGACCCGCGGCTCGCCGTCACGCTCGGCGGCGTGCGGCTGCCCAACCCGCTGATCCTCGCGGCGATGTACTACGATCCGAGGATCATCATGCGCGCGATGGGCCTCGGCTTTGGCGCCGTCACCACCAAGTCCATCACCGTCGAGCCGCGTCCCGGCCATCCGCAGCCCAACCTGGCGCGCGTCCGGACCGCCGCCGGCCCAGGGCTCGTCAACTGCAACGGGTTCCAGAACCCTGGGCTCGAGCGCTTCCGCGCCGCCCTCGCCCACCTCCCGCACCGCGTGCCGCTCATCGTGAGCGTGGCGGGCGAGTCCGTGGGCGACTATGTCACGCTCGTGAAGGCGCTCGGCCCGGCGGCTGACCTCGTCGAGTTCAACATCTCGTCGCCGAACACCCGGCTGGTGTATGAGTGGAGCAGGAAACCGCGAGAGCTCGTGGCCCTGCTCCGGGCCGTCCGTGCCGCCACGGACAAGCCGCTCGTCGTGAAGCTCTCGCCGGACTTCGCCGACGCGAACGAGGCCGAGATCATCCCGGCGGCGCTCGAGGCGGGGATCCGCATCGTCAATTACGGCAACACACGTCGGGTGGAGGACCGGCGCCTTTCGCAGGGGTCGGGCGGGCTCTCCGGGCCCGATCTCTTCCCCTCGACGCTCGAGAACCTGCGCCGGACGCGCGCGCGCTTCGGCCGGGAGCTCGAGATCATCGCCACCGGCGGCGTGGACTCGCCCGACAAGGCGCACCGGCTGCTCCGCGAGGGCGCAACCGCCGTCGGCTACTTCACCGGATTCATCACGCGCGGCCCGATTCTGGCGCGCGAGATCCTCGAGCTCCTCCGCGCCGACCGCTAAGCGCGCGCCGCCCGAATAAAAAATGCGCACAGCTTATCCACATGTCCACAGCTATCCACAGTCGACGAAATCGCACGGTTTGATGCGCGCTCGCGGCCGGCGTCGCGAAATATGACGATCCATTGGTCCACGGAGAGCGCCGCCCCAAAGATTCGCCGATTCCACGCGGCCCGGAGCCTCGTGCTGGTCGCGCACGGGCATTTTTAGCGGACAAACGAAGCCTTGACACTGAAATCGCGACACTCGTAAGGTTGGCGAGCGATGATCGGCGCTCGTCCAGCGGTTCTTCGGTCACTCCGACCGGCGCAGCGTAACCTGAGGTCAACGCGACGATGGAAGGCAGTCGGAAACCGCTCGCAAAAGTAGAAGGCCGGCGGCGCCTGCGGTTGAGCGGCGTCACCGTCGCGTGGCGCGGAACGCCGAACCTCGACGATTGGGTGGCATACATCGTCAACGGCACTCGGTCGAAGAAACTGATCCTCGCGGACCATGCCAGCGAGCGGAAAGTGAAGACGCTCCTCTCCCGTCTGCAGGCCCTGCCGAAGACGGGCATCGAGAAGCTGGCGAAGGGCTGACGCGCCCTAGAGCTCGAGGGGCTCGACGGTCGCGACCGCGGCCGGATCCTCCCGCCAGATCGCGGGATCGGTGTCCACGAACAGCTCGAGACCGTGGCCGTCCGGGTCGGTCAGATAGATCGACTTGCTCACCCTGTGGTCGGCGAGCCTCAACGGGGTGATCCCCTGAGCCTCGAGGTGGGCCTTGGCCGCGCGGAGGTCGTCGATCTGATCACCGATCTTGAGCGCCACGTGGTAGAGCCCCACGGCGTCGCTCGCGGGCGCGGGAGCGTGCTTGCCGACCTCCAGGAGCGCGAGGTCGTGGTGGTTCGCGCCGGTGGCCGAGAAGAAGACCATGCGGTCCTTGTACCGGGCCACCTCTCTCAGCCCGATCACCTCCCGGTAGAACCGCGCCGACCGCTCGAGGTCCCTCACCTTGAGGACGACGTGCCCCACACCCCTCGGCTTGATGCCCATGGCGGTTAGATGATACCGCGTTCGGCGAGGCTGATGAAGCGGCCGTGCCCGATCACCAGGTGATCGTGGACGCGGAGCTCCAGGAGACGGGCGCACTCGACGAGCTGGCGCGTCAGGCGGACATCTTCGCGGCTCGGTGTGGGATCGCCGCTCGGATGGTTGTGGAGCAGGACCACCGAGGCGGCCGACTCGAGGATGGCCGGCTTGAACACCTGGTACGGGTGGACGAGGGTCGCCGACAGCGTCCCCTCGGAGATCACGCGATCCCGCAGGAGCCCGTTCTGCGCGTCGAGCAACGCCACACGGAAGACCTCGCGCTTGAGATCCTCCATGAGCGGCGCGAACGCCGCGTAGACCTCGGCGGGGCTCGAGAGGACGATGCGCACGCCCGGCGTGCGCGCCCGGAGCCGTCGCGTGAGCTCGAATGTCGCGGCCAGGCGCGCGGCCTTCGCAGGCCCGACGCCGGCGACCCGCACGAGCTCGGTCACGTCGCGCGCGGCGACTTCCGCGAGCGAGCCGTAGG
>QHSA01000012.1 GCA_003220315.1 Candidatus Rokuibacteriota bacterium | reverse complement strand
CTGGACGCGTTTCGGCTTGGAGGGTGACCCAGTCTTGAAGGAGTTCCGTCATGCCCCGACCGTCTCCAGCGCTCGTGCGAACGCGAGGTTGATGTGATCGAGCTCCTCCCGATCGAAGGGGACGTCGAGAATGAACGTCCGGTATCGGAGGGCGATGTATCTCGCCAACTCCTGCGCCACTCTGTCGTAGCTCCCGACGAGATAGGGACACATGGTCTTGTAATTCTGGAAGGGGACCAGCCAGTAGGGACTCCGTTCCGTCTCGACGACCACGGTTGAGAGCTGTTTGTGCCAGGAAGAATCGGACACCTTCATCGCCAGCTGATGGGTCAGTTGGCCCTTGCGATCCTCGGGGAACCGTGAATGGGCCACCGCCCAGGCGTCAGCATCGCGTTCGCGGGCGATGATGCCGACCCGGACGCCAAGATGCAAGAGATCGTCGGGCGAGCGTTCTTCCGCATCGGCGGCTCTGGGATACTTGATGGCGGTCGCACCCAGAGTCCTCGCCGCCGCGAGTCCTGCCTCGGACGAGCCCGAAATAAATATTCCCGGTACGAGTGCTTCTGGCAAGGGCGGCGTCAATCTCAGCATCGCCACGCTGTGGAAGTCGCCTTCATAGGTCAGAGGGGCGGGGCCCGTCAGGAGGCGGCTGATGATCGTGGTGTATTCGACCAGGCGAGCGTATCGCTTATCGTGCGGCGTGGTGTCGCTCAAGGCGTCCAAGTCGTTCTTGAAGCCTCCGGCGACCATGTTGAGATAGAGACGGCGGCCGTAGAGGTAGGCGAACGAAGTGATCTGCTTGGCGACCGCGTACGGATGCATGTAGACCGGCTGGACCGCCACGAGCGGGCACAACGCCGTCGTGTTCTGGATGATGATGTGGGCAAGCAACCAGGGATCCAGGAGACTGTTGTCCGAATAGACAAGGATCCCCTTGCATCCCGACTGTTCACTCCAGCGCGCCACCTCAGCGACCCGTTGGACGTAGCGATCTTTGGCCACGCTGGTCGAGGCGGGACAGGTCGAAAACAGATCAACCGATGGCTCGGACAACATGAATGGCCTCCTCGTTCATCGCCGCGTCGTGATGGGAACGCTCAGCTCATTTCTTTACCCTGACCCCCACGACGGTGTGCGGCGCTGTTCCAGCGTTGAAGCTGGAAAGCACAGTCCCGGTGGTGAGATCGAATTTGTAAACGTTGGAGGTCTCATAGTTTGCCGCCCAGAACGTGCCGTCGCCGACCAGGTCCAGCCCAGCCCAGAAGCCGGGCTCGGCCACCTCGTACGTCTGGACGAGAGCGCCGGACGCGCTCAGGCGCGCAATCACCTGACCGCTCGAGACGAGGACGCCCCCATCCGGAAGCACGCGGAGGTCCTGCGTTGCACCGCCGGGCATCGGGGCAACGTTGAAGTCTGGGAGTTGCACCCCCGCGCACCCGTCGAAGCGCTTCACGTTGGGACCCCAGGACGTGTAAAAGATCGTGCACGCGTCGGCGGCAAGATCGATCCAGAACGATCCCTGGGTGTCAGGAGCCACGGTGAACGCGATCGGCGACTGGCCGGGCGCAAACTTCAAGATCGCGCCCGTGCAACCCGCCTGGCCTACGTAGGCAGTCGTCCCCGCCGCATCGAACACGATCGCGTGGGGAGCGCAGTCGTAGCCGCTGCCGAACGTTCCCTGCGGCTGGCCGAGGGTGCCGAACACTTCCACGGTATCTGTGGCCACGCTCTCCCTGGTTTGGCACCACGGCTCGGTGCACCAACGGGTGACGTACAGGTTCCCACCGGCGTCGAACCCCATCCCTTCGCCCGTCCCTGGAACGGTGCCAACGAGAATCCTGTTGAGCGTCCCGTCCGGAAGCCGCCATTGCACGGCGCCGCTCTCCAGCGAGACAAACACATCGCCGGGCGCAAACATAAGATTGATCGCCTTGGCGCCGTCGGTGGACAGCAGGAGGAGGGCCGGGATCAGCACGGCGCCAAGTGTTGTCGTTTTTCCAATCATGGTTCTCGCTTCCCTTCTCTCGTGATCTTCCCGTGTCGAGCTCGGTATCAGGCCGCCCGACCGAGGTGGGTGACGGGGCGACGGTCTCGCGTGCTCGGCCCGCCGGCGTCGCCGCTGCCCGAGCCTCCGGAAAGGACGATCCTGACCGTCTCGAACAGGATCTGCAGATCCAGCCAGAACGACATGTGCTTGAGGTAATAGAAATCGTAACGGATCTTCTCCATTTCCTCCTCGAGGGTGTTCGCGTACCCATAGCGGATCTGCGCCCAGCCGGTAATCCCCGGTCGGACCGAGCACCGGAGCGAGTAGTACGGGATCGCTTCGCCCGACAGCTCGCTCACGTTGCGGACCGCGAGAATCATGAGCTCGAGGTTCGTCTGGGGATGCGGCCGCGGACCCGCGAGGTTCATGTCGCCCCGGAGGACATTGACGAGCTGGGGCAGCTCGTCAAGTCGGAACCGTCGGAGCCACTTCCCGACGCGCGTGATCCGATCGCAGTTGTCCCGCTCCCACTCGGACTTCGGCCGGCTGACCGGGTGCATCGTGCGGAATTTAATCAGCCTGAAGGACCGACCGCACAGCCCCACGCGCTCCTGGACAAAGAACACGGGGCCACGGGAATCGAGCTTGATCAGGAGCACGATAAGACTCAGAACGGGTGCCAGGACGATCAACCCGATCACCGACGCGAGGAGGCTGAGCGCCCGCGAGAGCGCGAGATGGAGACGTGACGGATGGAAATCGGGCGAGAAGATGACGCTGCTGGGCGAGAGCGCCTCCAGGGCAAGCTTCCCGGTCAGGCGCTCGTAGGTCTCGGCGGCGTCCTCGACAAGGATTCCGCGCGCCCGAGACTCGAGGAGCGGGTTGAGCGGCAGGCGTCCCCGACGCTCGGCCAGCGCGACGACGATGCGATTCGGCCGGGTCGCCTCGATGGTGCGACCGAGGTCCTCGGAGTTCTCCACCACGCCGACGACGGCGTAGCCGAGCTGCGGTCGCCGCTCGATCTCCTCGATGATCTGACGGCCCAGAGGGTTCCCCCCGAGGATCAGCACGCGCTCGCTGACATGACGAAGGCGCCGGACGCCGTGACACAAGCGCAGTCCGAGCAGGAAACCGACGAGGACGAGGAGGCTCGCCACGAGCGGATTCCCGTCGAGCTGCGTCTGAGGGACGAGGCTGTAGACGATGCTCATGGATTCATGCGGAGCCGTCGCGGGCCCCGGAGCGGTCGGATCGTTCCTACGCCCACTCGAGGCGCCTGGCGGCCAGGTCGCACAGGATCTGCCCCAGCTTGTCGCAGGCGTGCCGCACGACGGGACCGGGCTCGAGGAGATCGGCGCGAACGATCACCGGGGGGGCGCTGGGCAAGACGAAGTCCGGGTCCACGGGGCCGGCGCCCTCGGCGGCGTAATGGGCGCGGACCTTGGGCGGGATCGGCGTCGTGTTGACGACGACATAATCGAGCGCCTCCGGCGCGACGCCATGCGCCGCAAGTGCCTCGAGATGCACGGCGACGCCATAGCCATCGGTCTCGCCGCGCTCGGTCATCGCGTTGCACACGAAGATCCGGACGGCGCGCGCGCCGACCACCGCCGCGGCGACCCCAGGAACGACCAGCGTGGCGAGGAGACTCGTGTACAGACTTCCCGGACCCAGGACGATCGCGTCCGCCTCACGCAACGCCTCGAACACACCGGGCGCGGCCGCCGCATCGGGGGGATCGATCCGCAGGCGCCGGATCGGCGTGCCACTCTTCGGGATCTCCGACTCGCCGTGAACCGAGCGGCCGTCCAGGAGGTCGGCGACCAGGTGAACTCGCTCTGTGGTCGACGGCAGGATGAGGTCGTCCACGCCGAGGAGCTCGGACGCGAGCCGGATCGCCGTCACCTCGTCGGCCGCGACCATGTCGAGCGCCGCCAGGAGGAGGTTCCCGACCGGGTGCTGCGCCTCGCCCCCGTCGAACCGGTACTGGAGGGCCGCCGACACCTCCGGCGCAACCCGGGCCAGCGCCGTCAGACAGTTGCGAATGTCGCCGGGCGGAAGCACGCCGAATTGCCGTCTGAGGGCCCCCGAGCTTCCCCCGTCGTCCGCGGCCGTGACGATCGCCGTGATGCGGCCGCTGGCGGAGAGGTAACGCCGCAGCCCCCTCAGGACGACCGGGAGCCCCGTCCCGCCGCCGAGCGCGACGACCCTCACGGCTTGCTCCACGCGCGACGCCACCGGGCGGCGCTCGGCCGGGCGTAGACGTCGTAGTAGTTCGAGCGGCGTGCATCATCGCCGTTGAACACGGCGCCGACCACTTTCGCCGGGTCCATGAGGTTCAGGGTCTCCGCCACCGCGCCCCGTGGTGTTCGGTGGGCCGCGACCACGAGGAGAAACCCATCGATGCACTTCTCGATCAGCCGGCAGTCCGGGACGGGAAGGAACGGCGGCGTGTCGAGGACGACGTAGTCGTAGTGCTGCCGCATTTCCTCGAACAGTGCCTCGAGCCTTGGAGATTTGAGCAACTCGTATGGGGCGACGGTGGCACGACCTGCAGGCAGCACCGAGAGGTTGGAGTTGGCGAGCCTCTCGACGGCCGCCTCGAGCGTGAGACCCGAATCCAGGAGCGCGCCCACCAGGGATCCTTTCGAGCCGCCGAGCCCGAGGTGGCGCGCCACCGCCGGCCGGCGAAGATCCACGTCGACGAGGAGGACGCGGGCGTCCGCCGATTGGGCGAGCGCCCCCGCCAGGTTGATGGCGGTTGTGGTCTTTCCGTCGCCGACCGCCGCGCTCGTGACCGCCACGATTTGGAGGTTGACGCCCTTCCGCAGCGTCTCAACCGCGTGACGAAGCACGCGGTACTGCTCGGCCTCCCACGACTCGGAATCGAACAGGCTCACGAGGTGGTCCTCGGCGCGATTGGGGCGATCGACCCGCGGCTTGGTCACCGGCGCTGGCGGCTCGATGACAGGCCGCCCGAGGTGCCGTGGCGCGGCCGGCTCCACCCCCCGGGACGGCGCCGCCGGTGGCGGTGACGGGGACGTGTCGGTCGCTGGTCGCGAGGAAGGCGCCTCTGTTCCGAGGACCTCCCCCCGCTCGGCTCGCTCAAGCGCCTCGAAGAATTTGCTCATGGCAGGAAGAGGTCGCGCATATGTCGCACGAGCGTGAGAAACTGCGTGGCCTCGAGTCGCAGCGGCGAGACCGCGACCCCGGCGAGCACCGCGGCGGCGACGGCTCCCAAGACCCAGCGTTCACGCATCGCCCCGACCAGTGACGTCGTCTGACGCGCCGGACGGCGTGCCGGCCCATCGAGCGCCGCGATGGCCTGGTCGACGACGTCGACCCCGATCCGACGCCGCTGGTCGGCGTACCCGATGACGAGGCAGTGATCGCACAAAATGTTGACGCGTCGCGGGATCCCGCGCGAGTACTTGGCGATCCGGGTCTGAGCCCGGTCGCTGAAGAGGTCGAGAACGCGCGCGCCCGCCACACGGAGGCGGGTCTCGATATAGTCGCGGGTCTGCTCGGGCGACAACGGCGGAAGGCTGCACTGCAGCTCGATCCGCTGCTGGAGCTGCCGAAGCTCGGGGCGCTGGAGCTTCGCCCTCAGCTCTGGCTGGCCCACGAGCAGGATCTGCAGGAGCTTCTCCGTCGGCGTCTCAAAGTTGGAGAGCATGCGGATCCTTTCAAGGGTTGGCACGTCGAGGTTCTGCGCCTCGTCGAGCACGAGCACGGTGCTCTGGCCCGCGCGTCGACGATCGAGCATGAAGCGCCGGAGGGCGAGGAGGCGTTGGGCCGGTGAGCTCCCTGGTTCCGGCACCTTCAGCTCCTCGAGCACGTATTCGAGCAAGCCCTCGAACGGCAGCATCGAGTTGAACACGTAGGCGACCGCGGCCTTGCCGTCGAGTCGCCGGAGGAACGCCTGCAGGAGCGTGGTCTTGCCGGTGCCGACCTCGCCGGTCAACACGAGGAATCCGCGATTCTCCCGCACGCTGTACACGAGCTGGGCCAAGGCCTCACGGTGTCCGGGTGTGAGGTAGAGAAACTTCGGGTCCGGCGTCGTGTTGAACGGCTTCTCGTTGAGCCCGTAAAAAGTCAGGTACATCGGCTCAGCCCCCCACAACCACAACCTGCGCGGCTCGGGTCACGAGGCGCCCCGCGACAGGAGGTGGACCAGCTGATCGTTCCCGTGCGCCAGGTGGTACGACGCCGCGACGACGAGCGCCAGCCCGAGCGCGATCGAGGCCGTGGCGAGCCAACGTTGACGAGCCTGCCGGGCCGCGTCCGCACCGCTGACGAGGCGCGGGATGCTTGCCAGCACCGGGACCTTCGTGAACGAGCGGAGATCGTCGTGCGTATGGAAGGAGGTGTCGAGGTGCTCCGCCAGCACCGCGGCCGCCACCGCCCCTCCGAGAGCCAGCAGCACGCCGAGGAGGACGAGCCGGAATCGATTCGGCGCCGCGGGCTGCTTCGTGGGAATCGCGGGGTCCAGGATCCGGAACTGTTCGCCCTGCTTGCTTTGCTCCATGCTCTCTGCGAGTTGGGCATCCTCGTACCGCTTCAGCAGCGAGGCGTAGAGCTCCCTGGCCGTCTCGAAGCCCCGTGACAGCTCCTGGAACTCCTGCTCACGCTGAGGGGCGCTCTCGACCCGTCGCTGGTACGTCTCGATCTGCCTCCGGAGGCGCTGCTCCTCGGCCTTGAGAGACTTGATCTCCGCGTCGATCGGGCTCAGCGCGGTCGCCCACGGGGGGGCCGGAGAATCCCCGCGGCCGACAGCCGCGTCCGCATCTGGGCCCCCGTCCGTTTTGGCCGTGGCGAGCTCGCGCTCGAGCGCAGCGATCTCTTCCTTCACCCGAATGACGTCCGGATACCTGTCGCTGAATTGCGTACGCAACGCCACCAGATCCCGCTTCAGCTTGGCGAGCCTCGCGGTCGCGGTGTCGGGGCCCCCCCCGACGCCCGCTGCACCGGACTCGGCCAGCTGCTTCACCAGCGCCGCCCGCTGTTCCATCGCCCGAAGCTGGTTCGCGCTGTTCAGCTGGAGCTGGCCTTGGAGTCGCTCGACGGTGGCCATGTTCACCCCCATCTGCTGGGGGAGCTCGCCGGTGTGGCGAGCCCTGAAGTCCCGAAGCCGCGCCTCCTGCTCGTCGAGCCGCTTCCTCGCTTCCTCGAGCTGGACCTTCAGGAACTGGGCCGTTTGCGTCGCTTGCCGCTCACGGATCTTCGAATTCTCCTCGACGTAAAAGGACGCCAGCGTGTTGGTGATCTGCGCCACCGTCCCTGGGTCGCGCCCCCGGTAGCTGAGGTCGAACGCGACGGTGGCGCTCCGGCCGCTCATCTGTTGTTCGACCCCCTTGAGCACGAGCGTGATATCGCGCCGCATCTTCTCGACGACACCCTCCATCGGCACCCGTGTCGTCAAATCGTGATAGAGGTCGAAGCGCGTGATCAAATCCGCGAGGCGCGCTCGACTCAGGATCTCCTGGCTGATCGTCTGGAGTCTGGTTTCGAGCTCACCGGTGATCGACGATCGCACGAAGGTCTCGGGCACCTGGTGGCGCTCCACGAGCACCGTCGCCGTCGACCGATAGACGTTCGGCAGAAACGCCGCGAGGCCACCCACGGCGGCAAAGACCACGGCGAAGACGGCGACCGCGAGCCACTTCCGACGGCCCCAGACCTCCGGCATCAGTTCGAATGCTGAGCTCTTCTGCGCGCGATCCGCCATCGCCCCTCTCCCTCCTCGCGCCCGCCTAGGGCACGACCACGATGTCGCCGGGCTGAAGGGAGAAGTTCCCGTCCGGCGCGTCGCTGGACACGACCTTGTTGTAGTTGAACGGGATCCGCTTCACCGCGCCCCCGTTGGAGCGGATGACGAAGATTCGTGCGCGAGAGGCGAAGTCGGTGAAGGGGCCAGCCTGGGCGAGAACATCCAGCACCGTGGCCCGGCTCTTGAGCTCGTACCGGCCCGGGGTCTTGACTTCGCCGATCACCGAGACCTTGAAGCTGTGCACCTCGCGGACGATGACCGACACCTCGGGCGACGGCATGTAGTCGGTCAGCCGTTTCATGAGTACGTCACGCAGCTGGGGTGGCGTGAGACCGGCCGCCTGCACTTCGTTGAGCAGCGGGAGGGAGATCTTGCCGTCCGGACGGACCGGCATGGTCCGGCTGATGGCCTGGTTGTTCCACACCGCGATGTCGAGCAGATCCTCGGGCCCGATCCGGTACTCGCCGTCCGCCGCCGCGGCCCCGGCGAGTCCCTTCGGCGCCTCTTCCGCCGCCGCAAGCCCGGTGACGATCAGCGAGATGGCGAGAACCGTGGTGATGACGTGCTTGATGATCGTCATGATGCCGTCCTCATCAGGGCCTACGCCGGTACCACCCAGGTGCAGTCGACGTGCGCGGCGACGCTGCGCCGCAGGAGGTCGACCGACACCACCAGCAGGCCCCGGTTCGGCTTGGTCCGTACGAGAATGCCCTCCACGTCCGTCAGCGGCCCGCGCGTGATCCGCACCCGCTGGCCCTCCTGCAAGAAGGGGTACGGCAGGGCGGGAACCCGCGCATCGACGATCCGCCGGATCGTGTCGATCTCCCCCTCGGGGATCGTCGCCAGCCGGTCCCAGCGCTCACCCAGGACCTGGACCAGCCCCCGCGCTCTCATCACCTCCACGTAGCTCGCCTTGCCCAGCGCGGCGCGCAGGAAGACGTAGCCCGAGAACATGGGAACCCAGATGAGGTGCCGCTGCCCGCCGCGCCGCGACCACTGTTCGATCTTCGGCAGGAACAGGTCGAACCCCTTCGCCGCCAGCTGGTCGTGGACCAGCTGTTCGCAGTGGCTCCGCGTCCACAACGCGTGCCACGCTGTCGACGAGCACACGGCGCCGTCGTGGACCGCGGCGGTGTCCCGGGCCGGCGAGATCAAGTCGGTCGGCATTGCGCTGTTCATCGGACGGGCTTCGCCCCCTTTGGTTCGCGGCTCCCTATCGGGAACGAACCACACACACCTCTCGTCATCATGCTTCGCGGCCGGGGTCCGCCGGGCGGACGCGCCCGACCGCCTATTCCACCGTGACGCTCTTCGCGAGGTCCCTGGGCTGGTCCACGTCACAGCCGCGGAGCACCGCGATGTGGTACGCCAGACGCTGCAGCGGAATCGCGCAGAGGGTCGGCGTCAGCAGCTCGGGCGTCGGCGGGACGTAGAGCACGTGATCCGCCCACCCCGCGATGTCGTCGTCGCCGTCGCTGGCGACGGCGACGACGATGCCGCTCCGAGCCTTCACCTCTTCGTACCCGACGATTCCGCACATACGATTTGGTCGCCTTTCGCCCTCGATCTGTTCTCACCGTACGGTCGACCCGCGGCGCCCCTCAAGACATAGAACCCCTAAAAGCGCATGCGGAAATCCCCTGACGGCCGGCCCCGGTGTTCTCCCCAGGAGGACGAACGGCGGACGTACTACGGGTTAGACCTGAATTA
>QHSA01000011.1 GCA_003220315.1 Candidatus Rokuibacteriota bacterium | reverse complement strand
TCAAGCTCTCCGGCGACGAGGCCACCGGTGTCAACATCGTGCGGCGCGCCCTCGAGGAGCCGATTCGGCAGATCGTGGAGAACGCCGGGCTCGAGGGCTCCGTGGTCGTCGAGAAGGTCAAGGCGGCCCTACCCGTCACGCACGGCTTCGACGCCGAGACCAACGAGTATGTCGACATGATGCAGGCGGGGATCATCGACCCGACCAAGGTCGAGCGCGTCGCCCTGCAGAATGCCGCGTCGATCGCGTCCTTGCTGCTCACGACCGAAGCGCTCATCACCGACATCGCGGAGGCCGGGAAGGCCGACCCATCCATGGCGCACGGTGGGGAGGGGGAGTTCTAGTCTCAGGTGATCAGGCAGCGGGTGGCCGTGCCGTGCGCGAAGGCGCCCTTCGCGTACGGCACGGCGACATTCGAGCCCTGACGAGGCGCCCCGAAGGCCGGGATCGTCACTCTCCCTCCTCGGGGACCAGAACCTCGACGAGTCGCGCGGCGCGAGCGCGCTGTTCTCTGTCCCAGGTCACCAGCGGGAGCCTGAGTCCGGCCGCGGCCGCGATATAGACGGCATCGGCCCCTCGGACACGGAGCCGCCCGGCGATCCCGGCCGCCGAGCGCGCGAGAACGTCGTCCACCTGGACGAGGCGAAGCGCCGGCAGGCGCAGCGGTGATGACGGTCGGCCACGGGTCGCGGTCAGAAGGCGCCGGGCTCAGCGGCGCCGCAGCCGCGGATCGAAGCGGAAGGCCTCGGGCTTGCCTGCCCGGATGCGTTTGAAATCGGAGTGCAGGGGATTGAGCAAGTAGTTCAGCTCCTGAGGAATAACGGCCGAGGGCACGGCGAGCACCAGACTTTTCAACTCGCGCGCCCAGCGGGTTCCCAGGTCGGCGAGCGCTTCCGGTGGGGGGTAGCTCCTCCAGCTCGGTGGAAGCTCGGCTGGCGGCACCCGGGAGATGGTGAGCGTCTCGGGAATGTCGGCCGAGATCGCGACCAGGTCGCCCGGCGGGTGCGGCCGCTCGAGATTGACGAAGAGTTCGAGGGCAGCCAGCGCGAGGCTCGCCGAGGTGTAGACGACCGGGGTGCCCGGCCGGTTCCAGCGGCCCCCGTGACGGCGGGCCCCTTGGCCGTCGAAGGCCGCGTGCTTGGCGCGCGTGATCCGCCAGACGCGGATCAGCTGTGGACGCCGTACTCGATGCGACCGAGGATCCGCTCGACCTGCTGCGCCCCGAGGTCTGTATCGAGCAGGTCGAGAGGGCGAACCGATCCGAGCGCCCGGACCGTTCCGCGCAGCCAGGCGCCGGCCCTTTCCTGGCTGCCGAGGACGTCTTCCGCCCGGGCCGCGACCCGGGCCAGGCGCAGGAGCCGGTCGGACTCAGCCGCGCTCAGCCGGCGCGCCTTCTTCCGCCGGGCCAGCGTGCGAGGTGGCAGGTGCAGAACGCGAACGAGCGTCTCCTGGGGGATCTCGAAGCGGGTCGCGAGCGCCTCGAGGGCCGCGTACGGGAATCCGGTTCGGGCCTTGGCGATGATCGCCTCGAACGTCGCCTGCCGCTCCCTCAGCACGCCCCTGCCGCCCAGCGTCTGGACGAGCCGCCCGGTCGAGATCATTCAGCGCCTCCTGTGCAACTTGGCAGCGATACTACCGCCATGTGGCATCGAGGTCAACGGGCGCGGCCAACCGTCATCCCTTGATCGTGCGGCTGATCCGCCAGGCGATCGCGGAGAAGAGCACGAGCAGGATGCTGAGGAACACGAGCCAGGCGCGCGGGATCTCGGGAAACGCCCCCAGAAGGACGGAGAGCCCGACGGCCGCGACCAGCCCCAGCAGAGAGACGGCCACCACCGCGTAGTCCCGGGGCCGCATCCGGATGTCGCGGAACACGGTCCGCCGAGCGCCGACGGTCTCCGCATAGTTGAACCCCCGGAGCTCCATCGCGAGGGCGATGTCTCGGCTGCGCCGGAGCGCGCCGAGGCCGAGGGGCATGATGGAGATGGCGACGCCACGCAGGAAGACGTACGGGTTCCGGGAGCCGATGGCGCGGTACCCGCGAGCCGACAGGGCGTTTCGAATCACCACGAGCTCCTCCTGCAGCAGCGGGAAGAAACGCATCGCGAAGGCGAACATGAAGGCCACCTTGTAGTTGAGCCCGCTCTGATACATCGCCATGCCCCAGTCGAAGGGATCGGTGGTCATCGAGAACATGATGAACGCGATGCCCATGGCCGCGAGCCGGAACGCCACGAGCAGGCCGGCGTCCCACCCGGGCGTGGAGATCGGGATGACGCCGAGCAGGCGCGCGTCGAAGTAGGGCGGGCCGTCGGTGAGCAGATGGATCAGGACGATGGCCGTCATCAGTGGAAGGAGGAAGAGGATGAACACGAAGTACTCCAGCGGGCTGACGCGGCCGAGGATCCAGATGATCGCGATGATGACCAGGGGCATCACCCAGGGGTGCGGCAGGAGGAACGTCGAGATCAGAAAGCAGACGACGAAGACGAGCTTGGTGCGTGGATCGAGGCGGTGGAGGAACGAGTCGCCAGCCGAGAACTGGTAGAGGAGCTTCATGCGTACACCAGCTTCATACGGACAGGCGCCGGAGGATGGCGTCGCGGGCCTCGGGCACGGTGATGGGCAGGGGATCCAGCCCGAGGATCAGCCCGAGGCGCGCGACGGGCGGCGGGCTGATCGCCGAGATCCGGAGCTCCTCGACCCGGGAGAACACCTGGCGGGGCGGCCCGTCGAGCAGCACGCGCCCGTCGTGCATGACGATCACCCAGCGGGCGTACTCGGCGACCAGCTCCATGACGTGGGTGATCGTGAGGATTGTCATGCCCTGGTCGTGGTTCAGCCGCGCCAGGAGATCCATGATCTCGCGCGAGCGCGCCATATCCTGGCCCGTGGTGGGCTCGTCCACGATCAGGATCTGTGGCCGCATCACGATGATGGCCGCGATCGCGAGCCGCTGGCGGTCGCCCCTCGAGAGCTGGAAGGGGTGGAGCTCGCGCTTGTCCCACAGCTCGAGCCGCCGGAGGACCTGCTCGACGGACTCCTGGATCTGGTCGGGGGAGGCGCCCAGGTTCTGGAGGCCGAACGCCACGTCGTCCCAGACTCGCTCCCGGAACAGCTGGTGGTCCGGGTTCTGAAAGACGTAACCCACCCGGGTCGCCCGCTGCGCCGGCCGGAGCCGCCACACCTCGGTGTCCGCGACGCGAAGGGTGCCCCGCGTCGGGCGCAGGTAGCCGCTGATGCACCGGGCCAGCGAGGTCTTCCCGCTGCCGTTCTGACCGACAATGGCGGCGAACTCGCCTTTCGGGACGCGAAGCGCCACGCCCTTCAAGGCCAAGATGCGCCGGGGTGCCGGGTACTCGAACTCCAACCCTTCGGCCAGGACGGCCAGCTCGGCCGGAGACGACGATGTCACCCGGCGGTCGTCTCCCCGCGGCCCGGGTCCAGGAGCCCGCGGAGCGCAGCCGTCATCTCCTCGAGCGTGATGGGCGGGACCGCGAGCTTCACCCCCGCTTCGATCAGGCGCGTGCTCAACTCGGCCATCTGAGTCGGCCGGACGCCGGCGGCGTCGAGCAGATCCTTCCGCAGGCAAAACTCGCGCGGCCCCGCGTCGAGGACGATGCGACCTCCGTCCAGGAGAATGAGTCGGTCGGCGTGCTCCACCAGCTCGTCGACCTTGTCCTCGACCATGACGATGGCGTGCGCGTGGTGCTCCGCCAGCCGCCGGACGGCGGCGATCACTTCGGCGGCTCCGATGGGATCGAGCTGAGACGTGGGGTGGTCGAAGAGATAGACCTCGGGAGCGATGGCGTGGACCGCGGCCAACGCCACCCGCTGCTTCTCCCCGCCCGAGAGGTCGTAGGTGATGCGGTCCTGCAGCTTCTCGATCCGGAAGAACGAGAGCGTCGAGGCCAGCCGCGAGGCGATCTGTGCGCGCGGGAGGCCGCGGTTTTCCAGGCCCCAGGCGAGCTCGTCCCGAACGAGCAGGTTGAAGAGCTGCGCTTCGGGATCCTGGAGCACCAGGCCGACGCGCTCGCTGATGCGAGCCAGCGAGAGCTCCTGCGTACGCCGACCGTGGATCAGCACGTCACCGCTGATCTCGGCGCCCAGGTAGTGCGGGATCACGCCCGCCAGAAGGTACAGAAGGGTGGACTTCCCGCTGCCCGTGGAGCCGACGATGCCGACGAACTCGCCGGGCTCGACCCGGAAGGAGATGTCGCGGAGGGTCGGGCTCGGGGCAGTCGCGTATCGGACGCTCACGCGGTCGAGCGCGATGACGGGATCGGCCATGGCGCGCCGGCGAGCCCGCCGCTAGGTTTGCCGCTTCCTGGCGGGAAACATCTTGAAGTAGACGACGCCGATGAGCGCCGCGAGGATCAGCAACGCCAGGAGGCGGATCGGCCCGCTCACCCACGCGAGCGGGGCCTGGATGACGGGCACCTTGCCCTGGGAGGCGAGGTAGATCCAGGCGAACACGAAGACGACCAGCAGGACCCCGATGATGGCGCCGGTGACGAGAAGCTTCATGACAGCACCCCCGACTTCGCCACGGTGCGAACGAACGCGAAGCCCAGGATCGACGCGGGAACGGCCTCCGCCACCGCCCACAGCCACAGCCCGGCGGTTTGAAGCGCGCTGAACTTGAAGAGGAAGAGCCACACCGGAATGAGGCCGGTCGCCAGAAACAGCTCGGAGACCAGCACCATGGTCAGGTAGGTCGCGAAGCTGATCGGCTGCTTCTTGGCCAGGACGTACGAGGCCATGATCGCCATGGGGATGTTGAACGACCAGTTGATGGTGAAGTGGACGGGCGCCAGTGGTCCCGTCGCGGTCAAGACGGCGATGATCGGGTTGAAGCTGGCCGTGATCAGCGCGCCCGTCATGCCGAAGAAGAAGCAGGCCGTCGTGAACCACATGATCCCGAAGGGCAGCGCGGTCCACGGGATGATGCCCCCGACGGTGGCGGTGTCGAGCCGCTCGGTGATCTGCATGTTGGCGCTGAAGGCGACGGCCAGCAGGACCGACCCGACGATCGATCGCGTATCGGTGCGCCACAGGCTCGGGAAGGGGATCGGCGGAATCGGCTCGAAGAGGCCTCCACGCCTGGCGACGTTCACTGCCGTATTCATGCGTGCCCCCTTTCGCGACTCTGGGTGGTCTGTGCGTTGCGCGAGAGTGGTCTGTGCGTTGCGCGCCGCCCGGACACGGCCTAGACGGGTGCCTGCAGCACCGCCGGGTCAATGGCCCGCGGGAGGAATCTCCCGTGCCCCGGGGTCCCGAGAAAGGCCCCTTTGTTGACGATGACCTTGCCCCGGGAGATGGTGGTCACCGGCATTCCCACCACGTCCCATCCCTCGTACGGGCTGTATTGCACCTTCATGTGCAGGGTCTGGGGCGACACGCGGAGCCGCGCCGTGGGGTCGATGAGCACGATGTCCGCGTCGCTCCCGGCCGCGATGACGCCCTTTCGCGGGTAGAGCCCGAAGATGCGGGCCGGGTTGGTCGAGGCCACCTGGACCAGCCGGGTGATCGGCAGCCGACGCTTGACGACGCCCTCCGAGAAGAGGAGAGGGATCCGCGTCTCGACGTCGACGCAGCCGGGCGACGCCCGGTCGAACGATTCCGCGCCGGCCCGCTTGTCCTCCACGTCGACGGAGTTGTCGTCCGAGGAGACCGTGGCCAGCCAGCCACCGGCCAGCCCCTCCCAGAGCGCCTCGTTGTCGGCTTCGGTGCGGAGCGGGGGGCTCATCACGTAGTTGTAGCCGTCCGGCCGAGCGTACATCGCCTTGGTGAGCACGAGGTAATGCGGGCACGTCTCGCCGTACACGGGTCGTCCCTCCGCGCGGGCCTGGCGGACGGCCGCCACCGCCTCGCCGGCCGCGATGTGCACCACGTAGACGGCGGCCCGCGCCGAGCGGGCCAGGAAGAGCACGCGCCGGATGCACTCGACCTCCGTGAAGGTCGGGCGACTCTGGGGGTAATGGACAGGGGTCCGCTGGCCGGCGGCCAGCAGGCGCGCCGTGCAGTAGTCGACGATGTCGGCGTTCTCGGTGTGGACGGCCGCGATGCCGCCGAGGTCGCGAAGCCGCTCCATCACGTTGTAGACGGTCGCGTCGTTGACGTAGAGGTTGACCTCGCGGTAGACGGTGAACATCTTGAAGGACGGCACGCCGTAGGCCACCACCTGCTCGAGCTCCCGCAGCGTGTCGTCGCCGCCGTCGTTGACCACGCAGTGGAAGGCGAAGTCGATGACGGCCTTCCCCTCCGCCTTCTCCCGTCGCTTCTCGACGGCGTCGAGCAGCGGCCCGCCGAGCGTTTTCAGATCGAGGGTGAAGTCGATGATGGTGGTCGTGCCGCCGAAGGCGGCGGCGATGGTGCCACTCTCGAAGGTGTGCTTGCTCTGGCCGAGAAACTCCATGTCGAAGTGCACGTGGGCGTCGATCCCGCCCGGCACGACGTAGAGCCCGCGGGCGTCGATGACCTCGCGCGCCTGGACGGGCTCCGCGGTCTTGAGAAGCCCGGCGATCCGCTCGCCCTGGACGGCCACGTCCGCCTCGAGGACGGTCTCGGGCGTGACGACCTTGCCGTTCCTGATCAGGAGATCGAACACGGCTGGCGCCTCGCAGTCCGTTTCATTTGCGCGGCAAAGCTACTACGCCTGGCGAGACAGAGGCAAGGGGATCAAAAAACTGCTGAGCAGGGCTTCTGCGTTCTCCAGCGGTTATGCGGCACCAATGATTTCGTGCACTTCGGGGTAACCCGATGGCCGCCGCGCCATCTCGGCGCCCGCAGTCAGCGTCTGTTCGGACGGCTTTTCACGCGAGCGCATGTCCGGTGTCTCAAGGGTAGCGGAAAGGGAGGCAGGGGTATGAGCGACGACATCCGGTCCGAGGCGGGCTTTCTCGTCCTGGCTGACATCTCCGGGTTCACCGCGTTCGTCGTTGGGACCGAGCTGGAGCACGGCGCGCAGGTCACCGGCGTCCTCCTGGAAGCGGTGATGCGTCGGCTCGCACCGCCGTTGGAGATCCAGGAGCTCGAGGGGGACGCCGTGTTCGCGATCGGCGCCGACGGGGCGCTGCCCGATGGCAGTGTCCTGCCGGCCCTGCTCGCGGACGCGTTCGGCGTGTTCAAGGAGGAGCAGCGGCGAATGGCGGGTGACGAGAGTTGCGCGTGCCGCGCCTGTCGCGACATCCCGAAACTGGATCTCAAGGTGGTCGTCCACCACGGGCACTTCGCCCGGCAGACCGTCGGGGGGCGGGCGCGCGTCGCCGGACCGGACGTCATCCTCGTCCATCGCCTGCTCAAGAACCCGGTCGGCGGGAGCGCCTATCTGCTCCTCACGGGCTCGGCGCTCGAGCGGGTCGGCATGGATCCCGTCGCCAGCGGGATGCGGCAGCACTTCGTGAGCTACCCCCACCTCGGCGAAGTGCCGTGCTTCGTGGCGGACCTGCAGCCGCTCGGGCGGCGGGATCTCGCGGCAGCATCCGTCCTGGCGGCGTAAAGTCGCAGTTCGGGGCAGCCGGCGGGCGTCCGTCGCCGCGATCGCCAGCGCGCACGAAGCTTATCCAGCTGTCGTCGGGCGCCCACGGGCGCGCACCGTCGGTCATGCGAGCCGATACTTCCCCCCCCCGCTCTGACTGCGTGACCTCGCCGGAACACTCCAGATCACCAGCTCGAGGATGCCGGCGCCCATCCCCTCTCGCGAGGTTGATCGGCGCCGGCGTTACTCCCCTCCCTGGCGACCGCTAGTGGCCGTCGGGCGAGGCCGCCACGACGAGCGTGCCGAACAGGCCGTGTTGCTCGCCACCGGGGCCCGCGGTGAAGAAGAGGGTGTTCGTCGGCCCGTTGGCGGCGCCGCCGCTGCCGAAGGCGATTGCCCAGAGGCCGTCGACGGCGATCGGCGACCCGTCGGCGGAGTGGAGCGGGCCGCGGCGCTGGAACTCGCTCTGCCCGGTGAGCTGAGTGGGGTCGAAGGCGTGGATGCGGCCGTTGCCGAAGTTGCCGACGAGCAGGTCGCCGCTGAAGAAACCGAAGTCGGCCGGCGCGAGGGCGAGCCCCCACGGCGAGTTGAGCAGGCCCTTGGAAGCGACGCGCCGGAGCAGGTTGCCGGCGGTGTCGAAGGCGTTCACGAACCCATGGCCCTCGCCGGGGACATCGTCGTGCTTGTCCGCGTCCTGCAGCGCGTAGGTCACGTAGATGGTGCCGCCGATGTTCCGGATGCCGAAGGGTGCGTAGCCGGCGGGGAGATCGGGGTCGGTGAACGCGTCGGTTAGCATGGTGACGGGGTGGAAGGTGCTGTTGAACACGTCGACGGTGCCCGCGTGGAAGTTCGTGGCGTAGAGGAAGTCGCCAGTCGTCGTGCTCGCGATCGCGAGCCCCTTGTACACGGCGCCGCTCGCCGAGTTGTCCACGGCGATGACTAAGGGAGCCCCCCTGAATCCGGAGATTGTGCCGTCCTCAGCGGCGAAGATGAAGCGGGCCGGGCTCGTGCCTCCGCTGTTGGTCACGACAAAGCCGGTGCCGCCGTTGAACACGACGCCGGTCGGCGTGCCCTGCTGGCCCGCGGCGCCCGGAACTGTGAAAATCGCCTGGATGGCGCCGGTACCGACGTTGTAGAGCGTGGTGCGGCCCGACCCATTGTCAGCGATCCACCACGGCGTGGTCGGGCCGGAAACCAGGCCCCAGGCGTTGACCATGTTGGGATCGGGGTGGTCCGCTGGCACGAACCCGTCGGAGACGAGGTTGTGCTGGGTGTAGAACTGAGCGGCGGCGGGCTGGACACTGCCGAGGCTCAGGACGACCGAGAGCGAGACGATTGCCGAGAGGATCCCTTTGCGCATGTGGCCCCTCCTTCTTTAGGGTGGTGGGTGACACGTCGGACCCCGAATAGGAACCAGGTAACTAAGAGCAAAGTTCCGGCGCCCGGCGCTTCTGTCAACCTGAGACACTACCGGCGAGTGGGAGGGAGCAATGGCTGTGCCCGTGGGGCTCAACGTGTGGTCGCGTCTGGTGGAGGCGACCTTTCCGTACCTGGACCGCACCGCCGCGCCCTTCGACTCCCTCTGGCTTCCGGACCATGTCCAATACGCCGGCCATAACGTCGCGGAGGGCTGGAGCCTCTTGGCCTGGACGCTGGCTCGGTATCCCGACAAGCTCTGCGGCCACGAGGTGCTCTGCAACAGCTTTCGCAATCCCGCGCACCTCGCGAAGATGGCTGCGACCCTCCAGGCGCTCTCCGGCGGCCGTCTGGTCCTCGGCATCGGCGCCGGGTGGAACGAGGAAGAGTACCGGGCGTACGGCTGGCCGTTCCCGCCGGCGAGAGTCCGCATCGCCCAGCTGGCGGAAGCGATCGAGCTGATCCGCACGATGTGGACGCAGGCGCCCGCTCATTACAAGGGCGAACACTACCGGATCGAGGGCGCGTACTGCGAGCCCCGGCCGCAGCCCGTCCCACCGATCATGGTGGGCGGCCACGGCGAGCGCTACCTGCTGGGCGTCGTGGCCCGACACGCCGACTGGTGGAACTACCCCTTCCGGGGGCTCGAGACGTACGCGAAGAAGCAGGAGGCGCTCAAGGTCCACTGCCGCGACGTGGGGCGGGACTACGACGAGATTCAGGAGGTCGTCCGCGTCGGCATCCTGATAGGCGCGGACGAGCGGGAAGTCGAGCGTATCAAGGCGAGACCGGAGACACGGCCGCTGGCGGACGTCGCTCTGGTGGGAACGCCCGACCAGGTCACCGAGACGCTGCTCTCGATCGTGGCGCAGGGGGCCGACCGGCTAACGGTCAACTTCGCCGACGTGCCGCATCCGGAGGGCACCTGGCTCTTCGCCGCGACCGTCCTGCCGAAGAAGCAGGAGGCGCTCAAGGTCCACTGCCGCGACGTGGGGCGGGACTACGACGAGATTCAGGAGGTCGTCCGCGTCGGCATCCTGATAGGCGCGGACGAGCGGGAAGTCGAGCGTATCAAGGCGAGACCGGAGACACGACCGCTGGCGGACGTCGCTCTGGTGGGAACGCCCGACCAGGTCACCGAGACGCTGCTCTCGATCGTGGCGCAGGGGGCCGACCGGCTAACGGTCAACTTCGCCGACGTGCCGCATCCGGAGGGCACCTGGCTCTTCGCCGCGACCGTCCTGCCGCGGCTGCAGGAGGCGTGATGGGCTCTGCCAGCTCCTTCCCGGCCTCAAGCCGCGCTCAACATACCCGAACACTTCTGCGGCGCCCACGTCCATTCTCCTCTGCACAGGATCATCATTCTCCGGCGCGGATTCAAAGGAGCTCGGCAGCTCTCCGATACACCGCGCGGTCCAGCCCGCGGAGATGCTGGAGCGCCTCGTCCAGAGGGACGACATCCGCACTGATCATCTCCATGTCGAACAGGTTGACCCGGTGTGGCACCTCCGCCCGGTCGGCGACATACTCCTCGGGACGTCACGACGGGGCTCGGCTGGAACCCGTGGACGGCGCTCCTCCTCGCGTTCGTCATCGGCGTCGCCGTCGCGGCGCTGGTCGAGTGGCGGGTTCTCCGCGGGCTCTACGCCCGGCCCCTCGACACCATCCTCGCCACGTGGGGTCTCAACATCATCGTCGTGCAGCTCATCACCCTCTACTTCGGCCGGGAAATCCACTTCGCCGAGAGCGCGATCGGACGGGCGATGAACGTGGGCGGGGTGACCTACTCCGAGTACCGTCTCGTGCTGCTGCTGCTCGCGGTGGTCCTGGGCGTGGCCGTGTGGCTCGTGATGCAGCGAACGCAGATCGGCATCGTGGCGCGTGCGGTGATCATGAACGAGGAGCTGGCGCAGGCGCTCGGGATCAACACCCGGCTCGTGCGGTTCGTGACCTTCGGCCTGGGGGCCGGGCTCGCCGCTCTTGCGGGCGCGCTCCTCACCCCGCTCATCAGCGTCCACCCGAACCTCGGGGTCCCCTGGCTCATCAACGCCTTCATGCTTGTTCTGGTGGCGGGGGTCTCGGCTCCTGAACCTGGCGCTTGCCGCGCTCGTTCTCGGCGGCGCGCAGGTGCTCGTCAGCTCGTATGGCAATCCGGTGCTCGGCAGCCTCACGATCGTGATCCTGGCCGTGATCATTCTGCGGTTCCGCACGATCACGATCTGAGCGGGCTCACCGCCGCGGGAGAGAGGCGGGCCTTCGGCTAGTCTCGAGCCTGCCCGCGATAGCTCCAGGGATCTTTGGCGTCGAGCGCCTCCTCGGCTTGCGGCTTTGCCACGTCCGTGCGCTCGATGGACAGGACCGCGAGGCCAAGACGCTTCAGGTTGGCCCGGAGCTCCTCGAGCGTCTTGTCGATCTGGTCTCCTGGCAAAAGCATCGCGCCGGTCTCGACGGTCGCCCTGATCTTGGCAAGCGTGAAGTTCCCTTCCATAGGCCGTCCCCCGGTCAAGCAGAGGAGCATATTCGATGCCCGACGTGCCGGTGGCAATTTTCGGGACAACGATTGTGCGACAGGTATTTCTAGACCGGAGGAGTGTCGAAGGGAGTGCCATCCTGACGCCACCGCAGTACAAGCCGGCACGGCAATCTCTGTGACCGAGCGGCTCCCGAGGCCACGGCGCTGATCCTGCTCGGGAGCCTCGTGGACAGCGGACGGATCACGTTGCGGAGGATCGACGGCTGGCGGAGAATCGCCGCTCTGAGGAGGACGCTTGGAGCTGTTCATCTTCGGACGTTTTCATGCGCGCCCTGGAGACGAGAGCGCCGTGGAAGAGGCGCTCCGGAACGTCGTTGGTCCATCCCGTGAGGAAACTGGCTGCCTGAGCATTCAGGCGTTCCGCTCGACCCGTGACCCGCGCCTTTTCTACATCCATTCACGCTGGGTGGACGAAGCTGCATTCGACCATCACGCGGGCCTGCCGCATACGGTGCGTTTCATCGAACGGGTGCAGGCTCTGATCGATCACCCGCTCGATGTGACGCGGACGAGGCTCGTCGGGTGATCTTGCGCGTCGGCGCACAGATGCGCGAATCCTGGGTATCCGAGCGCGGCAAGATCACGGACAAGAGCTTCAGCGGCCGTTCGCGTGCGGAGCACGGTCAATTCCGAATGAGGCAGCGCGGTCGGAGGAAGGCCGTAGACCCTCATCGCACGCCGAGCCAGTTCAGGCGTCAAACGGCGTTTGCCGCTCTCGAGCATGGCAAGGTAGGGCTGGCGATACCTCAAGGCGCCTCGCGGCGTCCACTTGACTCAGACCCTTTGCCAGCCGACCAGTCTTGAGGCCATTGAAGTCCAAGATACGGCAGAGTCCATCACAACTCTTGTAATACCAACCGGGTACGAGCGGTGAAGCGAGCATACATCGCGCGGTTGACACGAGGGACCCGCCTGTGCAGTTTATCCGTACCGTGGAGGAGCCATGAAGACGACGCTGACCTGGAGCACGGTCGCGCTAGTCCTGCTCGCCCTCGCCGCGGGCGGCAGCGCTCTCGGGCCAATGCCCGCGGGCGCGCAGGCGAAGCCGGTGGTGTGGAACCTGCCGACGGTCGCGGCCCCGAGCTACTTCCACACCGTCAACTACAACGCGCTCGCCGCCAGGGTGAAGGAGAAGTCGGGGGGGCGGATGGAGATCCGCGTCCACCCGGCCTCCTCGCTCTACCCCTCGGCCGAGCTGATCCCCGCGGTCCTGGACGGGCGGACCGAGCTCGGCACCGTCCTCGCGTCGTACCTCACCGACGTCCTCCTGGAAATCGGCCCGCTGGAGCTGCCCTTCATGACCGGGAGCGTGGAGGAGCACAAGAAGGCGGCGCTGCAGCTCCGCCCCTTCTATACGGAGCGGTTCGCGCGGCAGGGCCTCAAGCTCCTCTCGATCCACGCGTGGCCGTCGCAGCAGATCTTCTCCACCGTGCCCATCCGCAGCGTCGCCGACTGGAAGGGCAAGAAGATCCGCGTGTACGGGGCCGACTCCGCCAACATCGCGCGCCTGCTCGGCGCCGCCCCCGTCAACATCAATTTCGGCGAGGTGTACTCGGCCCTCGAGAAGCGGACCGTGGACGGGGCGATGACCTCCGCCACCAACGCCGAGCCGATGAAGTTCTTCGAGGTCGCCAAGTACCTCGACTACTGGTACCTCGCCGGGGCCGCCATGGAGTGGCTGGTGGCGAACCAGAAGGCGTGGGACGCGCTTCCCAAGGACCTCCAGCACGTCGTGCTCGAGGCGCTGAAGGAGACGAACCTCGAGGAGAAGGAGTGGCAGGACGCCATCGCGGCGGACGAGCGGGCGCGCAAGCGCCTGCCCGAGCTCGGCATGACGGTCGTCGATCCTCCCAGGGAGGAGATCGAGAAGGCACGCAGGATCGCCCAGGGCGCCTGGGACATCTGGCTCCAGCGCACGGGCGCCGACGGCAAGCGCGCCCTCGAGCTCGCCCTCAAGGCGCTCGGGCGGTGATCGGCCGCGCGGCCGGCGTGGCGTCGCTCGTCGCGGGCTTCGCCACGCTCGCCATCGTCCTCCTCATCTCGTGGGACGTCACCATGCGGTCCTTCTTCGACCGGCCGCAGCTCTTCGTGGACGAGGTGGCGAGCTTCCTCGAGGTGCTCGTGATCTTCGGTGGCGCCGCCTACACCTTCCGCGCGGGGGGCCACGTGCGCGTCGACCTGATCACGGGGCTGGCGCGGCCGTCGGCTCGGGCCTGGCTGCGGGTGGCCACCCTCACGCTCGGCGTGGCCTTCCTCGCCGTCGTCATCTGGGTGACCACGCAGTCCGCGCTCACGGCCTATCGCTACGGCCGCGTCTCGGCGGTCATGCTGTATCCACTCTGGGCGCCGATGCTCTTCATTCCCGCTGGCCTGGCCCTCATGGCCCTCACGATGCTCGCCGCGCTGGTCTGGCAGGTGAGGACGACCCTCGGCGCTCGATCCGCCCGCGACGAGGTGACTCCACCGGGCGACGCGTGACACCCCTGAGCGACGCGTGAGCGAGTCCGCCCTCGGCGGCGTGCTGATCGGGCTGATGTTCGTCCTGTTCGCCGCCGGCGTCGAGGTGTCGATCGCGCTCGGGATCGTCGGCATGCTGGGTCTCCTCTGGCTCAAGGGGTTCACCATCGGGCTCGGCGTGGTGGGCTCGATCGCCTGGTCGAACGCGTCGAGCTTCTCGTTCATCGCGGTGCCGCTCTTCGTGTTCATGAGCGGCATCCTCCTGCACTCGGGCATCGGCAAGGGGCTCTACACGGCGGTGGCGCGCTGGGTGTCGTTTCTCCCCGGCGGACTGGCGGTGGCCAGCATCTTTTCGTGCGCGATCTTCGCGGCGATCTCCGGCTCGAGCGTGGCGACCGCCGCCACGATCGGGCTGATCTCCATCCCGGAGATGGAGCGGCGCGGCTACGCGCGGCCGCTGATCTTCGGCTCCCTGGCCGCGGGCGGGACGCTCGGCATCCTCATCCCGCCCTCGATCCCCATGATCATCTACGGCGTCATGACGGAGACGTCCATCGGCCATCTCTACGCGGCGGGGATCGTGCCGGGGGTGGTCCTCGCCCTGCTCTTCGCGGGCTTCGTCATCGGCTACGCCGTGCTCTGGCCGGACGCGGCGCCGCGCGTCGCCGAGGACCGAGGCGGCGTCCTGGACAAGCTGCGGTCGATCTACGAAGTGGCGCCGGTCGCGCTCCTCATCGTGGTGGTGCTCGGCTCGATGTACACCGGCATCGTCACGCCGACGGAGGCGGCGGCGGTCGGCTCGCTGGTGAGCCTGCTCCTGGCCGCCGCGTTCCGCCGCCTCACGTGGCGCACGCTCCGCGACGCCTTCCAGGCCACGATCCGCACGACGTCGATGGTGATGCTCATCATCATCTTCGCGTCGATCTTCTCCCACGTCATCGCGCTCATCGGCGCCCCCAAGGCGCTCTTCGGCCTGGTGGTCGGCCTCGGGCTGCCGCGGTGGGCGTTCTTCGCGGCGCTCTTCGCCGTCCTCCTCGTCATCGCCTACGCGCTCGAGGAGCTGTCGGTGATGATCATCATCCTGCCGATCCTCTTCCCCCTCGTCACCGGGCTCGGCTTCGATCCCATCTGGTTCGGCATCATCATGGTGTTGTGGCTGGAGATCGGTCTCATCACGCCACCGGTCGGCCTGAACCTCTTCGTCATCCAGACCCTCATGCCGGGGACGACGGCGCGGGACATCACGCGCGGGACGACGCCCTACGTCGTGCTGATGGTGGCGCTGGTGGCGCTGCTGTTCGTGTTTCCCGAGCTCGCGCTGTGGCTGCCGCGGCACACGGCGCCGCGGTGATTGTACTGAGCCTGTCTGCGTCAGAAGCGAAGCGCGAGTCCCGCGGAGACGCCCCAGTCGGCCGAGCCTTTCGACAACCCCCTGGTGACCGTCCCCGTCAGCTTCAGCGCCGGCAAGAGGCCGAATTCCGCCCCGACGCGAACGTCGAGGGGATCCCCCTGACCCGGCGCGATGGCCGTCGCCCCCTCGAGAAACCCAAACACGGAAACGGGCCCCAAGCCGTAGGCAGGTCCGAGGCTCCATCCGAACGAGTTACGGAGATCCGAGCCGGGCGGGCTCCCGATGAACGTGTACGACAGGCTGAGATACCCGAACAGGCCGTGAATGAGACGCTTGCTCAGGTCGACGCCGATGGTCTCGTCATACTCGCCCGTTCCGAGCCCGCGAGTCTCATCCGCCGTCGGGAACTTGATCGTCACGTAGGGCGCGATCTCGGGGATCAGGGCCTTTTCTTCGAGGATGGCGTAGGACACCTTCAACAGGACGTCCCCGATCCCCTCCTCAGTGGTAGAGCGGGCTGGCCGAGCGAGCTTGCCTTTCTCCTCTTTCCGTGACGCGACTCCACCACTGGTGATGATCACGTTCTGGGTGTCCTGGTAGACGAACGGCACGGTCACGCTCAGCCAGAGCCGGTCGAGTGGACTCACGCCCAGCGTGAAGGGCACGTAGACGATCGTGGCGTCCTTCCCCGTCCCGTAATCCCCGACCGAGTAGTTCACGGAGGTCGACAACGACAACCGGGGGTGATCCTCGGCGACGGCGGATGTGACGCCGAGGAGCATGAGAACGACTCCCATCAGGATGCCGCGGTACCGCATGCCCTCTCTCCGTCCGATGGGTTGCGGGCGTCCCGAGCGATCAGCGTCCGGGCTTTTCCGCTCGCGCCGGCTTCTCCAGCCGATCGATCCGCGCTGGCTTTTCGGGTCTCTCAGATTTCTCGACCTTTGCCAGCTCAGCCTTCGCGAGTTTCGCGGCCTCGGGATCTCGGCGCTCGAAGCTCCTCACGACCTGTCCCAGATTCTTCTGCGTTAGCAAGCCCTGGGCCTTCATCGCCTTGAAGACCTGGCCCCAACCCTTGTGACCCTGCCTGAGCTCCGCGATCTGTTCCTGGGTCAGCGTCTTGGGGCTCTCG
>QHSA01000010.1 GCA_003220315.1 Candidatus Rokuibacteriota bacterium | reverse complement strand
GAGGGACCGCCGCCAGCGGTTCGTCACAGCCCGTCCGAGGAGAAGACGACGACCACGCGAAGGGTCAGCCCACCGAGGAGGACCAGCGCCGGACCGATCCACCACCGCGAATCCCTGCTTGGCCGTCGCCAGTGCAGCAACAGAGGAAGCCCGATCCCTCCCAGCATCACTCCGGCGAGGAGGAGGCCCCAGCCATTCAACCAGACCATGGCGACCCGCCCCAGCGACGCCACCAGCGCCGCGATGGCCAGGCCTTCGAGGACCAGCACGGATGCGTCGAGGCGCTCGAGCGCGCGGATGCCGTCCCGCGACCCGCCCCCGAAGGAACCGAGCAGGATCAGAAGCGCCGCCGACGTGGACGCCGCCGAGATCAGGAAGGTGAGTCCGAGCAGCGTGGTGTCCGCCCAGATCGGTCGGTTCGTGACGGCGAGGAGGACCCCGGTGTAGCCCGCTAGATAGAGACCCAAGAGCGCGCCGACCGCTGTCACAAGGCGGCCCAGGAGCGCGGGTGGATTCAGCCGGAGAAGGGGCGGCCAGGGGAGCCAACCGCGCTCGGCGAGTACCGCGACGAACGACAGGAACGCGCACCCGCTGAACAGAAGCAGCGCCCATGAGCCGATCGACATCGGAGAGTACGCCTTGACCATCGGCCGGAAGGTCTGGGCCTGCACCAGCATGTGCCAGAAGCGCTCCGGCCGTCCGAGATCGGCGGTGAGGAGAAGCCCGCAGACGCAGACGGCCGGGAACGCGATCAGATACGCGAGGCGGACGAGGGGTCGATCCTCACGCTTCCCAAAGAAATCCATCACGGTGGCCAGGAAGTAGCTGCCGCCGGCGAGACCACCCAGGAAAAAGTAGGCGACGATCAGCCAGCGCCAGTGGGGGGCGGCGGTGAAGAAGGTGCTAGACATCGCCACCTCCGCGGTTCCGGAAGCTGAACACGCTCATGAAACCCACGACGACCGCCCCGACCAGGGACCACACGGCGGACGCCTTGAGGTTCCGTGACGGGAGCTGCGGATCCGGCGGCAGCCCGTAGATTTGCGGCTTGTCGACGAGCAGATAGAAAGAGTTGAGCCCGCCGAGCATGCTCTCGTCGTCGCCGTACAGGTAGGCCCGGCTCTCCCCGGCCTGTTGCAGCTGGCCCAGCCGGGCCTGTGCCATCTTCTTGAGATCGACGATGGTGCCGAAGTTAATGGACTTGGTCGGGCAGGCTTTGGCGCACGCGGGCTCGAGCCCCACCTTCATCCGGTCGTAGCAGAGTGTGCACTTCTGGGCTGTGCCCGATACCGGGTTGACGCCGATCACCCCGAACGGGCACGCGCCGATACAGTCTCGGCAGCCGTTGCACATGTCCGACTGGATCACGACCGTGTCGAACTCGGTTCGGATGATGGCGCCCGTCGGGCACACTTCGAGGCAGCCGGCCCGGACGCAATGCTTGCAGACGTCGCTCATCATCAGCCATCGCCCCTGGCTGCGGTCGGGGCTGAACTGCTCGATGAACTTCACATGCCGCCAGTGGATGCCGTCGAGCTGGCGAGTGTTGTCATAGCTGTCCCCGGAGAGCGTGCCGTGGCCGCCGTTCGTCGCCGGGAGCTCATTCCACTCCTTGCAGGCCACCTCGCAGGCCTTGCACCCGATGCACACCGTCGTATCGGTGAAGAAGCCCATCGGCTCCGCCATCACGCCTTCTCCTCTCGAGGTCATGCCTTCTCCACGTTGCACACGAAGGCCTTCCCCTCGTGGATCGAGACGTTGGGATCTCCTACCAGGGCCGTGAGCTCGTTGCCAGCATCACCCGTGCTCAGCCCCTGGTAACCCCAGTGAAACGGCATGCCGACGTGGTGGACGGTGCGGCCGTCGATCGTGAACACGCGCATCCGCCGCGTCACGAGGGCCTTGGCGCGAATGCGGCCACGCGGCGTCGAGACCGCGATCCAGTCGGTGTTGCCGATGCCTTTCTCGGCGGCCAGCTCCGGGCTGATCTCGACGAAAAACTCCGGCTGAAGCTCGGTGAGCCACGGGCTCCAGCGGCTCATGGCTCCCGACAGGTAATGCTCCGTGAGCCGGTACGTCGTCATGATGTGCGGGAATCGCGAATCGCCGAGGGGGGCGAGGGCGTTGCCGTCGAGCTTCCAGTACTTGAGGACCGGGCTCGACTGCTGGCGGTAGAGCGGGTTCGGCACCGGCGACTCCGCCGGCTCGTAGTGCGCGGGGAGCGGACCGTCGGCGAGACCGCTCGGCACGTAGAGCCAGCCGACGCCATCGGGCTTCATGATGAAGGGATCGCTGCCGGACAGCGCGTCGAGCCCGATGGCGTCTGGTGCGGCCTTCGACAGCGGTGCCTTGTTCGGCGCAAAGTCGGGGACGTCATAGCCCGTCCACTTGGCGCCGTCCCACCACACCCACTTCTTGCGCTCGCTCCACGGCCGCCCCTCCCGGTCGGCGGAGGCGCGGTTATAGAGGATGCGGCGGTTGGCCGGCCACGCCCAGCCCCAGTCGAGCTGCGCCCCCGGCGCTCCCGGGGGATCGGCCTGCTTGCGCGCGGCGAGGTTCCGGTCCGGGGCCGGGAACACGCCGCAGTAGATCCAGGAGGCGCAGGTCGTGGACCCGTCGTCCTTGAGGTCGCCGAAGCCGGCCAGATGGCGGTCCGGCTGGTCGGTGTAGTACCCGTTGATCTCCTTGAGGATCTTGTGGGCGTCGGGCTCGCCGCGCTCGCGCTCGTGCGGGTCGTCCGAGTCGTATTCCCAGACCAGGTGCTTGAATCCCTCGTCGCGCGGCAGCGTCGATTCCGCGTACATCTTCTTGAGCCGCCGGGCGAGCTGATGCGTGAACCAGAGGTCCGTGCGACAGTCACCGGGCGGGTTGGCCGCCTTGAAGTGCCACTGCAGCATCCGCTGAGTGTTCGTGAAACTGCCATCGTACTCCGCGACCTGCGCCGCCGGAAAAAAGAAGACCTCCGTCCGGATGTCCTGGCTCCGGAGCTGACCGCTCTTGATCTCCGGGCTGTTCTGCCAGAACGTCGCCGTCTCCGTGAGCCAGTTGTCCTTGACGACGAGCCACTCGAGCCTGGCGAGCCCTTTGCGCTCCACGCTCGCGTTGAGCGAGGTCGCCGGGTTCTGGCCAATACACAAGAGCCCCTTCACGCGCCCCTCGTTCATCGCCACGAACATCGGCAGGTGGGAGTGATCGCCGATGATCCGTGGATGCCAGTCGTAGCCGAAGTCGTTTTCCTTCGTCGCGGCCGCCCCGTACATGGACTTGAGGTACGAGACCATGAACTTCGGGGTGTTGGCCCAGTACCCCCGCGGGGTCGTCTCCGTGAGGAGCCAGTCCCGCAGCGAGTCGTGTCGCTTCAGGGCCGAGGGGTGATTCATGTACCCGTGAATCGAGTGGTAGAGCGTGGGAACGTCGGTCGAGCCCTGGATCGAGGCATGCCCGCGGAGGGCCATCACGCCGGCGCCGGGGCGGCCGATGTTCCCGAGCAGCAGCTGGAGCAGCGCGCAGCATCCGATGGTCTGGGGGCCGTTGGTGTGCTGGGTCCAGGCCACGGCGTACGCGAACGAGGTGGTGCGGTCGCGGCCCGAATTGGCGAGGATCGTCTCCGCTACCTGGAGGAAGGTTTCCTTCGGACAACCCGTGACCCGCTCGACCATCTCGGGCGTGTATCGGCTGAAGTGCCGCTTCACGATCTGGAAAACAGTGCGCGTGTGCTGGAGCGTCTCGTCGCGGCGCGGCGGAGGCGTGAGCAGCGAGCGCACGAGCGGGTCGAACGGTGGCCCGGCCGGCGGCGGCGGCGAGGGGCGGCCGCTCGCAGCTGGGGCGTAGCCCCACGTCCGGGTGTCGTACTGACCGACGAAGCCGTCGAGCGGCCACTCCTTGATGGACGGCGCGTACCGCATGAGGCCGGAAAAGACGCCGTCGAGGTCCTCCGTGTCCTTGAACTCGTCACCGACGATCGTCGCTGCGTTGGTGTAGTTGACGACGAATTCCCTGAAGAATGCGTCCCGCTTCCAGCGCTCGCTCTGGAGCACGTAGTTGACGAGCCCACCCAGGAAAGCGACGTCGGAACCCGCGCGGATCGGCGCGTGGATGTCCGCCACGGCGCTGGTGCGGGTAAAGCGCGGGTCGACGTGGATGAGCTTCGCCCCCTTGAGCTTGGCCTGCATCGGCCACCGGAACGCCACCGGGTGGCACTCGGCCATGTTCGATCCCTGGATCACGACGCAGTCCGAATCCACCATGCTTCGTGGATACATGGTCGCGGCGCCGCGGCCGAATCGAGTCCCCAGCCCGGGGACGCTCGAGCTGTGTCAGATGCGTGCCTGGTTCTCGATCGCGACGACCCCGAGGCCGCGCATCAGCTTCTGCTGGATGTGGTTCCATTCGTTGTCGAGGGTGGCGCCGCCGAGCGAGAAGATGGCCGTGGTGCAGTTGACCCGCTTGCCGTTCTCGAGTCGCTCCACGAACGTCTCGTCACGGGTCCTTTTCACCAGCGCTGCCACCCGGTCCACCGCGCGATCGAGATCCCACACCTCCCACTCGGACGCGCCGGCGGCGCGGTGGAGCACCTTGGTGGCGCGGTTCGGGTTCACGTGGAGCTGATAGATCGCCGCCCCCTTCGGGCACAGGGTCCCTTCGCTGTGGGGGCTCCGGGGATCGCCCTCGATGTTGACGATCTTCCCCTCGACCGTGTGCACCAGCGTGGCGCACCCTACGGAGCAGTACGGGCAGACGCTCGGGACCGCTTTCGCATGCTTGATCCGCAGATCCTGAGCCTGGGCCAGCGTCGGGGCCAGGCTCGCGCCGAGGCCCGCGAGACCCCCGAGCGCCGTCCCCGTGAAGACCCCGGCCGACACCTTGAACAGGTCCCGTCGTGACAGGTCCATGGCGTCCTCGCTTCGTCCCGAAGGAACTGCGTCGTGATCCGGCTTTCGCAACCCTTTGGAGGGGGTCGAGCACTGACGCGAAGGGCTCGGCGAAGTTTTCAGCAAGAACACGCAAGCTTGGCTTGTCGACAGCCTTTCACGAGCGCTCCGCGAAACTTTGTCGGCCGGGTCGCATCTCAAGCCTCCGAGCACGGTGATGACGAGAGTCGACGAAAGGAGCCCTGACACAATGAAGCGCCGCCTGGTTCCCGTTTTGGGTTCGTCTCTGGTCCTATGGGCTGTCACCGCCAGCGCCGCGGTCATCGCGCCGGATGACAACCCGAGCCTCAGCGTCGCCCTGGCACCGGTGCGTGTGGTCGTCGCCGCCTATGCCGAGCGGTTTTCGTCCTGGTCCTTCAGATGTGAGTTCAAAGGGGACAACAGTGAGCCGGAGGCGGTGAGATTCGACGTGTGGGACGACAGCTTCAAGAACCTGACTGTTTGGAATCCGCCCCGGCGCGCTCCGACGTGGAGAATCATCGCGACACGGGAGGAGCTGGAGCGAATGCACCTCGGGGTTCGAGCCAAGCGTGGCCTGTGGCTTGGGGGTCCTGGGAGCACCTGCAGCGTGGAATCCATGAAGACCGGCGAAGAGCTCAGCTTCGACGACGCCTGGGTGGTATTCGGAGACATTCTGCGCAAACAGCAGGCCGCTGCGGCTGATCGGGAGGAGGCGCGGCGCAGAGCGATCCGAGAAAGACTGGGCATCGCCCAAGCGAAGGTTGACCGTCTATCGCAAACGCACTGAGGAATGTGCACGGGCGGAGCGGGAAAGAGGAGTCGAAGATGGGCAGGCTCACCTCCGAGGAGCGTCGCCGGGTCTTTCTCGCGCAGGCGGTGGGCATCGACCACGACGGAGCCGGCGGCCTCTGGCGGCGACGGCTGTTGAAGACGATGCTGATCCTGACGCTGTTCACTGGTGGAGTGGCCGTCGACGAGTTCGTCGAGTTTCACCCACCGGCGTCCCTGGTGGAAGCGCTTCTGCAGCGGCAGTAGACGGGTCGCGAGCAATCGCGAGGTCTGATGACCGACAAACAGCTCCGGCCGAACGCGCAGCCCTGGCGCGGATTGATCGCGCAGGGCTTCGTGCGGGTCGAGGACGCGGTCTACGTGGGCCTGGGAACGCTCCTGGCAGCGATCGCGCTCGTGCTGCTCGTCGCCGTGGCCGTCGCCTTCGTGCAGGCCCTGCTCGGCGCCACGCTGCCCGACCGCGCCGTGGATCTGCTCGACCGGATCCTCCTGATCTTGATGATCATCGAGCTCCTCTACACCGTGCAGTTCTCCTTCCGCGAGCACGCGCTCGTGCCGGAGCCCTTCCTGATCGTCGGGTTGATCGCCGCGATCCGGCGCCTGTTGGTGCTCACCGCCGAGTTCGCGCGACTCCTCGAGAAGGGCGAGCGCGCGTTCCAAGGAGCGATGCTCGAGCTGGGCCTGCTGACGGTGATGATCGTGGCCCTCGTCGTCTCGCTCGTGATCCTGCGAAAGCACTCTCCTCGAGTTGTCGCCGACGGCGCGGAGGCGCGGCCGTGACTGACTTCTTCTTCGCGCGCTCCCAGATGGCGCTGTCGCTGGCGTTCCACATCGTCTTCGCGGCGATCGGGATCGGCATGCCGCTCCTGATGGCCATCGCCGAGGGCCTCTATCTCCGTCGCGGGGAGGCGATTTACCTCGACCTCGCCAAGCGCTGGGCGAGGGGCACCGCCATCCTCTTCGCCGTGGGCGCCGTCTCCGGCACCGTGCTCTCCTTCGAGCTGGGGCTCCTGTGGCCGCGGTTCATGGAGTACGCAGGCGGAATCATCGGCATGCCGTTTTCGCTCGAGGGATTCGCGTTCTTCACCGAGGCGATCTTCCTCGGGATCTATCTCTACGGATGGGACCGTACTCCGCCCCTGATGCATTGGATCTCGGGGATCATCGTCGCCGGGAGTGGCATGCTCTCCGGCGTTTTCGTCGTCACGGTCAACGCCTGGATGAACGCGCCAACCGGGTTCGAGGTGACCGACGGCCGCGTCACGAGCATAGACCCGATCGCCGCCATGCTGAACCCGGCCAGCCTGCAGCAGGTCATCCACATGACGCTGGCCGCCTACGTTGCCACCGGCTTCATCGTCGCCGCCGTACACGCATTCTTTCTGCTGCGGGACCGACGGAACGTGTTCCATCGGCGGGCGTTCGGCATCGCGCTCGCCGTCGCGGCCGTCGGGATCCCGTTTCAGATCGTCAGTGGAGACATGATCGCCCGGATGGTCGCCGAGCGGCAGCCGGCCAAGTTCGCCGCGATGGAGGGCCACTACCGGACCCAACGCGGGGCGCCGCTCACCATCGGCGGGCTCCCGGACGACGCCGCCATGACGACCCGGTACGCGCTCCGGATTCCCCGGGGCTTGAGCCTGCTGGCCCACGGCGATCCGACCGCGCCGGTTCGCGGCCTCGAGGACATCCCTCGGGACGAATGGCCCAATACGCGCATCGTTCACTGGGCCTTCGACCTGATGGTGGGCGCCGGGTTCGCCATGCTCGGCTTGGCAGCCTGGGGCGCGTGGCTCTGGTGGCGGCGGGGGTTGCCCGACGATCCGAGGTTCCTGCGCGCGCTGGTCGTCGCTGGTCCTCTGGGTCTCATCGCGATCGAGGCGGGGTGGTTCGTCACCGAGGTCGGCCGCCAGCCGTGGATCATCTACGGCGTGATGCGCACGGCGGACGCGGTCACCCCGATGTCCGGACTGGTCGTGCCCTTCGTCACCTTCACCGCCGTCTACGTCTTTCTGTCCGTCATCCTCGTGTACGTGCTTCGCCGGCAGTTCCTCGAGACTCACCCGAACGCGCCGGGTCGCTCGGGAGCGGCCCCGGGAGCGTCGCGTGGCGGTTGAGCTCACGCTCGGGGCCGCCATCCTGGTGGCGCTCGTGCTCTACGCCCTTTCGGGTGGCGCCGACTATGGCGGCGGCATGTGGGACCTGCTGGCCTTGGGCCCCAGAGCGCAGCGTCAGCGCGAGGCCATCGAGCACGCGATCGGACCGATCTGGGAGGCCAATCACGTCTGGCTCATCCTCGTGATCGTGGTCCTCTTCACGGGCTTCCCGACCGCCTTCGCCGTCATCATGACGGCGCTGCATATCCCCATGACGGCGATCCTCGTCGGGATCGTGCTGCGCGGTTCGGCCTTTGTCTTCCGGAGGTACGACGTCCGTGACGATGCGGTGCACCGACGCTGGAGCACGCTCTTCGGCGCGGCGAGCTTCTTCACGCCGTTCCTCCTGGGGCTGTGCCTCGGCGCCCTGGCCTCTGGCGAGATCCGCGTGGCCGGTGGGCGCGTGTCGAGCGGCTTCCTCGCCGGCTGGACGGGCCCGTTCGCCGTCGCCTGTGGTCTCTTCGCCCAGGGGCTCTTCGCGTTCCTGGCAGCCACCTACCTGACGGTGGATACCGAGCGCGAGCCGGACCTCCAGGAGGACTTTCGCAAGCGGGCGCTCGCCTCCGGCCTGTTCCTGGCGCCAGTGGCAGCGTTGACATTTCTTCTTGCCCGGGATGGAGCGCCGTACATCTTCGCGAGGCTGACGAGCTGGTGGGCGCCGCTCCTCCTCGCCGTCACCAGCGTATGCGCGGTCGGAGCGCTCGCGGCCTTGTGGGCCCGACGCTTCCACTGGGCTCGGATGGCTGCGGTTGGCCAGGTGACGTGCATCCTGGTCGGCTGGGGGTTGGCGCAGTATCCCCATGTCGTGGTCCCCGACCTCACGTTGACGAACACGGCGACCGTTCCGTCCACCCTCGATGCTCTGCGGTCCGCCCTGGCTGTCGGAGCGGTGGTACTCTTCCCCGCATTCGGCTATCTCCTCTACGTCTTCAAGCGGCGGCAGAGTCTGCCGCCAAAAAGAGGCGCCTCGGTGTAACCGCCGCTTCCCGACCGACATCCTAACGGCCAGATCCTCAACTGCTCCGACCGCTGGAGGACTGACATGGCTTTCGTCTCACCGACTCACCCCACGCGTCGTCTCTGCCTGGCCATCATCGGAGGCGTGGCGCTCCAATCCCTGTCCCTCGTTCAGAACGTGGTTCCGGTATGGGCGCAAGCCGGCCAGACTGCGAGCGAGCCGAACCGGCCCGCATATCAGATCGGATCGGCCGGACGGTTCAACGAGGACTGGTCGTCGCTGAGGGGCGTCGACCTGGGCAAGACCGATGACTTTTGGGACCGTCTGAAGTTCATCCCGCTGACGGAGGACGGGTCCGTGTGGTTCACACTTGGTGGACAGGCCCGCGAGCGCGCAGAGTACTTCAGACAGTTCCAGTTCGGCGCCTCGGAGCCCAAGCAGTCCGATGCGTATCTCCTCTCCCGGTTCCGGCTCACCGCCGACCTCCACGTGACGCCATACTTCCGCATGTTCGCCGAGGGGAAGAGCGCGTTCGCGCTGGACCGAGAGCTCCAGGGAGGCAGGACAACGGCGTTCGTCGACGAGTTCGACCTCCTGAACGGCTTCGCGGACATCATGATTCCGTTCGGCGAGCAGGCGAGCGCGACGCTGCGCGGTGGCCGGCAGGAGCTGATCTTCGGTTCCCAGCGGCTGGTCGGGCCGGGCGACTTCACACAGGTGCCTCGTACCTTCGACGGCGGTGAAGCGATCGTTCGCATAGCCGACTGGACCATCATCCCTGTCTGGGCCCAGGTCGTGGTCGTCGACAAGTACCGCTTCAACGAGTCAACGTCGGACCAGAAGCTGTTCGGCGTATATAGCACCGGGCCTCTTCACGTCCTGCCGGTGAATCTGGATCTCTACTGGCTGGGTGTCAACAACGCCAGAGTCAGCTTCAACGCCACCGCCGGACGGGAGGAGCGACAGACCCTTGGCGGACGCGTGTGGGGCAAGGTCGGCGCCACCGGCCTGGACTTCGAGGTCGAGGGGGCGTCGCAGTTCGGAACGGTGGGCCGGGGCGACATCGCGGCGTCGATGGCGACCGCGGTCGTCGGCTACTCCCTGCCGGTCCCGCGGCTGTCACCCCGCGTCTACCTCGAATTCGACTATGCGAGCGGAGACAAGAAGCCCGGCGGAGACGTCGGCACCTTCAACCAGCTCTTCCCGAACGCCCACTCGTTCCTTGGGTACATCGACTACATCGGGCGGCAGAACATCATCAGTCCTAACGCAGGACTGACGATGACCCCCGTTCACAACCTCACACTGTCCCTCCAGCACTACTTCTTCTGGCGGGATTCCGATCGTGACGCGCTGTACAACAAGAGCGGCGCGGTGCTCCGGCCGGGGACCGCGACCACCGCCCGCTACGTCGGCGCGGAGATCGACCTTCTCGCCAATTACACCTTTACCCGTCACATCCTCGGCTATGCGGGTTACAGCCGCTTCTTCATTGGTGAGTTCATCCGCGAGACGGGCCCGCACAAGGACAGCGACTTCTTGTATGCGGCGATTCAGTACACGTTCTGAGCGACGGCCTCCCCCCTGGGCGCACGCCGTGCGCAACCCGGACCGGGCGACGGTCATCAAAAGACGTGTGAGGAATCGGACTGAGCGTTCCGTGTCAGACCTTCGGCTGTGACGAGGGGAGGGACAATGGATATGGTTGACGAAAGGAACGAGAACCGACTCACGATGACCGTGCACCGGTGTTACCCGGTGCTGCTCGCCGCGCTCGCCTTCGCGATCAGCGGCTGCGCCACGACGGTGGGGCTGGGACAGGCCGCATTACGGGAGGGCCGCTACTCCGAGGCGGCGAGCAAGTTCGAGACGGCCCTCACGGAACACCCGGAACGGACGGATGCCCTCGTGGGGTTGGGGATCGCGCGCTACGCGCAGGGGGGCTACGGCGAGGCGGCGGCGCACCTCAGCGAGGCGGTGAGCCAGGACCCGAAGCGGGCGGATGCCCAGCTCTATCTCGGGCTCAGTCATCTCGAGCGAGGCGACGAAGGGGCCGCCGCGGAGCACCTCCGCACGTTCGGTGGCCTGACTCACAGCGCGCGAGTGACCAGACAGGTCGACGACGCGCTCCAGCTGATGCGCACGGAGCACCCCCTGTCGCCGCAGTCGCGCCACTTCATCGCCGCGAGTCTGGAGTCCATTGTGAAGTCCGAGCAGGAGCTTCACGACGCTCGGTGGGCCTACGCACCGTGGCCGTACTATGGCCATTATGGCTATTACGATCCGTTCTTCTGGGGTTGGAGGAGCTGGTAGCCCTCCTGTCTCAGTCCTTCCGTCATCGCCTGTGAAACTTCACAGCAAGAAAATGAAGATCTTCTCATCCGCGCGTCGCTGCATCCCATGGGCACGCCGCCGTCATCCCAAGAGCTGACAGAAGGGAACGCCACGAGGTCTCAGACTCGAAAGGAGGCGCGCGGTCATGCGGTTGCGAAGGGTGCTACTCGGCGTCGCGGTGATCTTGAATGTCGCCGTGCCTCAGGTCGCGTGGAGCCAGATGAAGTCACCGCCGGGCGGCACGACGCCGGGGGGCGCGATCTTCGACCGCCTCCACGACGCGACGACGCGCCCGGTGCCTCAGGCGCCGTCACCGACGGTGCCGACGCCTGAGGCGACCTGGGTACCGGATCGTTACGTTCAAGTCCCGGGGACCGACGGTCCTGTTTTGGTGCCCGGGCACTGGGAGCGCAGGGTTTCCGACCATGAGGTGTACACGCCGCCGCTGGTCGGTCGAACCCCGAACGGCGACACCATCAATTTCCCCGCCGGTGCCCGACCACCGGTCAACGAGAGACAAGCACCATGACCACGAACGCCGGATCGATCCTCTCAGCCGCACTGCTCGCACTGACGGCCGTCGCCACGACGGCCTGCGGAGCCACGAGCATCTACTTGACCCCGTCCGGTTCCACGACCACCTTGATGCAGGGCTGGGAGCACTGGTTCAAGCTCGAATGGTCGGTCGAGTCCGAGCCTGGCGGGGGCAAGCACATTCGCGGTTACATCACCAACGAATACGGGGGCTCTGCCCAGCCCGTACGACTGCTTGCGCAGGCCCTGGACGCGTCCGGCGCGGTCGTCGGCCAGCAGATCGCGTGGGTTCCCGCGGGCGTCAGAGGATTCGGGCGCGCGTACTTCGAGGTCGCGCATCTCCCGGCCGCCGACCATTACCGCGTCTCCGTGTGGGACTACTCCTTCCCGCAGGCCGCGTCTGAGAGACCATGATTACGTGATACGTTCGAAAGCTAGCGAACGTCGCGTGGCGGCAGGGTTGCTCGGACGCCGCCGTCCCGCTGCTTACTCTTCAGACTTGCGACTTCCGTTCGGGAACGGCGTGTACAGAAGCGCTGGAATCCCGGTCTTTCGGAACGCCTTCGCCGCGGTGCCAGAATGGACCGCCCGACTCAGCCACGTCCGGTCCCCTGCGCTGAGCGCGACGAGGTCGGCACGCCAGGCTGCCGCCTCATTGAGAACTGCTGTCTCCAGATCTCCGAACCTGATGACACGCTCGACGGGGATGTCGCCCAAACTCGACGCGACGACGTCCAAGTATCGTGAACTCTCGGCCTCCAGCCGCCGCTTCTCTTCATCTCCCGGGCTCGTCGCCAGAGTGGGACCTGAGGCCGCGCCGGAAGGAAGAGGTCGGACGTAGAGGAGGCGGACGACGGATCCGGCGCCGCGCGCGACGTCGGCGATCGCTTGCAATGTTGCCTCGTCAGCCCCGTCAGTCAGCGGAACGAGAAGACGTCTCAGGCCCGTTGCCGTTCCCATCGTCTATTTCGATGAGTCCAACAGGCCAGAGGGTTCCGGCTGCTGGCTTTCGAGCTATGGGCTCTGGAAGTCTTCTCGTGACATCCTGTCGAAAGAGTCAACGGTGGCATGATACGTTGCGCCGCGCACCGCTATCGGCACGACGAAGTACGTCCGGCCGCCAGCTGGAACATCTCCGAGCGCCCACCCGTAGGCTTCGCCGCTCACCTGCCCCGTCGGGTCCAGACTCTCGACGCGCACGCGAACGTTGCCGATCCGCCAGCGAAGGCCGTTGTAGAGATACCCCTCCACAGCCGGACCGCGATGATTGGTGACTTCACGAAGGTCGAAGCGAAACGGGCTCTCGACCGACGATGCGGCGAGCGCCTTCTCGCCATTCTCATCGGCGAGCAACGTGAACAGGGAGATCGGGTCGCCGGCGGCTCGGGCGTCGACGGGATTCGAAGACACTGTGAGCCCTAGACCGATCGTCGCGACCAGCACCGTTTGAGCCAGGACCGACCGGCGCGGGCATCTTCGCATCGATTGTGTGCTCCCGACCTTCATCAGCTCTTTTGAGGGCGGATCGACGGCCGAGAGCATCTGCGGCAGGAGGTTTCCGCAAGAATCGGCAAGCAGCGGTTCCTGACCTGAGCTAGAGGATGCTCCGGACGACTCCTCCGTCCGCCCGGACCGCAGCGCCGTTGATCGTCGTCGCCGTGGTGCCGGCGACAAACGCGACGACGGCCGCCACCTCCTCCGGCGTCTCGAAGCGCTTGAGGAGGGACGTGGGTCGCACGGCCGCGAAGAACTGCCGTTCCAGCTCGGCCGGGGAGACGCCCTGTTGCTTCGCCAGGCCATCGAAGAATTGCGCGACACCTTCCGAGGCCGTCGGCCCCACGAGCACCGAGTTCACCGTCACGCCGGTGCCCGTCGTCGTCTCCGCCAGTCCTCGCGCAATCGCCACCTGCGCCGTCTTCGTCATCCCGTAGTGGATCATCTCCGCCGGGATCTGTTGCGCCGACTCGCTCGAGATGAAGATCACCCGCCCCCAGTTCTTTCGCAGCATCGCGGGCAGGTACTGGCGCGTCAACCGCACCCCACTCAGCACATTCACCTCGAAAAATCGCCGCCAGTCCGCGTCGGAGATCTCTGCAAACGGCTTCGCTTCGAAGATCCCGAGGTTGTTCACCAGAACGTCTGCCTCGGGCACCTGCCGGACAAACGCCTCGACACCGCTCGCTGTTCCGAGGTCTGCGGCGACGCCGCGCGCGTCAGCGCTTCCGACCCGTCGGCGAATGCGATCGACCGCAGACGATACGCGTGCGTCCGTGCGGCCATTGACAACGACCGCGGCGCCTTCCTCTGCCAGCGCGGTCGCGATCGCCAATCCGATGCCGGCGGTCGAGCCCGTCACCACCGCCGTCTTTCCCCGCAGCCCTAGATCCATCGTTTGGCCCCTCGACTCTCGGACCGGCGCAGCGCACCCGCGACCAAGGCTTCGCGCGTCCAGAGGGCCCGTGCTGGGACCTAGGATGCGCGGCGCTGAATGCCGGTGGCGATGACTCGATCCCTGACGTTCGGTACCATCCCCGTCACGACCACCCACTCGCCCCGCGCGAGACCTGCGTACTGATCCTGAGCCACCCGTGACAGGTCGACGTTGATGCTCGGGCTGTCATCCAACGCGACAATCATGGTCCCGCCGGCGATCCACTGCACTCGCCCGGAAACTCGCACGGGCATATCCTGCGCCGCGCTGACCGCAACAAGAAGCGTACCCGTAAGGGCGCA
>QHSA01000274.1 GCA_003220315.1 Candidatus Rokuibacteriota bacterium | reverse complement strand
GTCACCAGGTCGTGGACGGTGACCCAGGCCGGCGCGACGACGGCGCCCAACCGCTTGTCGCAGATCACCGTGACGGTTACGTGGACGAGCGGCAGCTCGGCGACTGGGGGTCAACAGGTGATCATGCAGACGATGCGGGCCGAGTGACGTAACCCTCGCGCCCTCTCCTCGTCACGTCTCTTCGCCCCGGGTTTCCCCAAATGTCAGGGCCCCCGGCAGCGCCAGACACGAGTGACGCAAAGTGGCGAAGGAAGTGTCGAAACGTGAAGCCACAGATGTCCAATAATTTGCCAAGCCGCGACTTCTCTCGTGCAGAGTCTCGAAAAATCGGGGTGTTGAGAATGTGGCACACGCCGGCACACGCCTTGCTTGAACAAGACTCGGTATGGTGTCGATCAGCCTTCCGGGATTGCGTCGTCGATCGCGCCGTTTATGGAACGACAGTCGGGGCTTCAATCTCACGGAGCTCCTCGTTCTGGTCGCGGTGATCGGCATCATCACCACCGTGAGCGCGCCGGCGTTCGTCTCCTACTGGCGCTCGGCGACGCTGAAGGCTGGCGCTCAGGAGTTGGCGACAATCCTCAACCGAGGGCGGTCCATCGCGATCTCGCAGAACACGACGCTGTGTGTGAAGCAGAGCGTCACCAAGGTGCAGTTCCTCACCGGAGGCTGCGCCGGCACCGTGTGGACCGGGCCCGGCACGGACGGTGGCGGCTGGTTCACCCTCCAGAACAGCATCACCGTGACCAGCGCGACAGCCAACGTGATCTTCAATTATCTCGGGGCCGCGACAACCGCCGGCAGCTACACGGTTCAGAACCCGGTGAACAACGCGGCGATGACCGTCACCGTTGCCCTCTCGGGCCGCGTCACGATTGGACCATGAGCATGCACATCCACAACCGACTGACCGACGCGCGCGGATTCACCATCGCCGAGGTCCTGATCGCCTCCGTCATCATCACCCTGGCGTTCGTCGCGCTCGCGACCGTCGTGCCGATCGCGGGCTACGGGGTGCAGGAGGGCTATCAGGTCTCGACCGCGACGTTCCTCGCCGACCAGAAGCTCGAGCAGTCGAAGAACCTGCCGTGGGTCGGGTCGCCGGCGAACGACTGTGTCGGGATCTCCGCCTCGTCCACCGCGGCGCCCACGGTGCCCGGGGGCTCGAGCTGCACCAACGGCGGGACGAACATCGCCGCCGGCGGAGCGGTCACGTGGCTCGCCGACGAGGCCTCGGTCACGAACTTCCCCGGCTACTCGCGAAGCGTCCGGGTCACCGATTGCGGCACCGGCGGGGGGTGCGCCGGGGTCACGGACTCCGGGATGCGCCTCGTGACCGTCACCGTGACCTACACCCAGGGAAATGCCACCGGCACGGTCGGGACTACGGGACCCAAATCGATCCAGGTCCAGATGGTGGTCAGCCAGCGATGAGCACGGTACGGGTGATGCGCGACGAGCGCGGTTACACCCTCGCCGAGCTGCTGACGGCCATGGCGGTGCTGGGGCTTCTCATGGCCGGGCTCTTCCTCACGCTTCAGGAGGGGCAGACCGTCTACCTCTACGGCGCCGGACGCGCCGAGGTCCAGCAGAACGCGCGGGTCGCGCTCGAGCGGATGCTCCGTGAGCTGCGGACGGCGAGCTCGGTCGCGACGTCGAGCGCGAACGACGTCAAGTTCACGTTCCTGGACGACACCGCCGCGTCGGTCACCGTCGAGTACAACCTCAACGGCACGAACCTCCAGCGCAACCAGACCGTCCCGGCAGCCGCCGGGCAACCCGATATCCTCGTCGGCGGCGTGACGACCTTCGCGGTGACCTACTACGACATCAACAATGTCGCGACGACCACCGCGGCGAACGTCTACGCCGTGGACATCTCGATCACGACACGGTCGGACGACGCGACTCTCGCCTCCTACTCGCCGGCGAATCGCCGGGCCACCGTTGCGGGCCGCGTGAGGCTGAGGAACGAATGATGAAGACCCGAATACCGATCACGGACGAGCGGGGCATCGCGTTCCCGATGGCGATGATCGTGTTGACGGTCTTGATGGCGCTGATGGCCGCCTTCGCCTTCCTCGCGACCAGCGAGCCGCAGATCGCGGCAAATCACATGGCGAGTGTCCAGGCACGCTCGCTGGCCGAGTCGGGGCTCGAGCGGGCGCTCTGGGCGCTGACGCAGGGTGAGGCGAGTCCCGCCCCCGCCGGGACGCTCGTCAACTCCGGACCGCCGAATTACACCCTTGCCATCGCGCCGCCCTACGATGGCTCGACGTTCGTCTCGGTGAGCTCGGCCGGGGGCTTCAAGGTGACGGTCTCCGAGCTCACCCCACCGGTCATCAACCAGAAGGTCGTGACGGCCGTCGGCTTCGTCCCGAACGACACCAACCCGGTCGCCGTCAAGAAGATCACGGCGAAGGTGACTCGGATCAAGTGGATCGACCCCTACTGCGGCCTCTGCGCCGGCGCGGAGACGCCTCCGGGCGGGGCGACCGAGATCGACGTCGGCGGGAACGCGACCGTGAACGGGAGCGGCTCGAGCCACAACGTGGGCGGCCGGACGGTGGCGGGGGGAAGGTACTGTAAGAA
>QHSA01000138.1 GCA_003220315.1 Candidatus Rokuibacteriota bacterium | reverse complement strand
CGGGATGCGCGACCGCCCACAGGGCGAGGTCGGCGCGCAGCCCGACCGCAAGCCGGCCGCGGCGCTCAGGGACTTCTCCGTCTCTCCGATCTTCCGCGATTCTCAGTACTCAAATCCCCGAGAAGTTTGGCGGAGGACCGGGGATTCGAACTCCGAAAATCGGGCACCATTGGCAGCAATCCCAGGCCCCTGCCCAGACGTCTGTTCAGCGATTTTGCCCGATCGCGACCGTTGCTGGCCGATAGTTCTGGCACAGTGAACTCTCGTCGGCCCGGCCCAAGACCGGGTCCTCGGCCCTGTGAAGCCACATTCGGGTGTCCCGCGCCCGCGAAGAGCAGCGTGCATACATCACTTGTCGAGCCACACCTCCTGCATGCGGCCCCAGCTGTATATGGATTGGTGAGGAGCCGCACCTTCGCATTATCGAAGGGCGGCTTCTTGGTGTTGACGACGAGATGATCGATGACGCTCGTGTTCACCGGCGTCATCACGAGCTGGGGCACTGCCTTCCTGAGTCGTTCCGCGATCGGCTTGGGTGTCTGGCCAGGGAACGCCGTGTCCACCCGGCCAGCCTGGAGCGCCGCCGTCGCCGTTCCTCGCTCGCCGATGATCAGATACCGGAGGCCGGCCAGATAGGGTCGTCCCTTGACGAAATAGTCCGGGTTCTTCACGTACTCGACGAACTCGCCCTTGCGCCACTCTTTCAGCCTGAAGGGCCCGGTCCCGACGCAACCCGTGCGATAGCTGGCCGGCGGCACGTGAGCCGCGTAGATCGGCGTGTAGCCGGATGCGAGCATCAGGAGCAGCGAGGGTTGCGGCCGTCTCAGTCGGAACACGACGGTCTGGGGATCGACGGCTTCAACGGCTTCGACGTTCGTATACCAGTCTCGCCGCGGGTTGATGCGGAGCCTGGCCGAAGCGTCCGGCGTCTCGCGAAGCAAGTCGAGGGTGAATTTCACGTCCTTAGAGCTGACGGGCGTGCCGTCGTGCCACCTCGCTCCCGTCCGCAGGAAGAAGACCAGGCTGCGGTCGTTGTCTTGCCACGACCACCTCTCCGCCAGTTCGCCGACGATCGCGTCCATACGGTGCGTGGTCTTGAGCGGATCGAAGAGCACCAGGTTGCTGAAGCAGGGCATGGCTGGCCACATGGTGGAGATCGTGGCAGTTTCGTGTATCGCGAACCCCTGCGGCAGGTCCTCGCGCAACCGCAGAGTGAGCCCGCCGCCATACTTGGGTGCCTGACCTAGCGTGGGAGATCCGGCGAGGACGACCAAGACCACCAGGGACAACCATCCAGCGACAGGAACGAAGCGAGATTGACGCATGCTCTGCCCTCCCCTGGATCGAACCCCAACGCGCGTCTTCCATAATGCTGTTCATTCGTCGGGCCCGGGCGCGCGCTCCTCGCCTCGGCTACCGGATGATCTTATCGGCCCGGATCTGAATCGACTGCGGCATCGTCAGGCCGAGCGCCTTCGCCGTCTTGAGGCACCCGCGCCGCATTCGGATTCCTGCCGACGTGAACTGCTTTAGCGAGCATTGGCGGGCGACACGCTCGATCGATGAAGTCCGCACGCAAACGCGCCGTCAGACCTTTCGCGCCATGCAGCACGCCCCGCCCAGCCGAAAGGAGCGGGCCAGTCTGCACGCGGAAGTATCCTAGCCTTCCTTCAGGGGTCGAAGTCCCGACACACTCTGAAGGGCCCTCAGCACGCAGATCTCTGATCCGCCGAGTTGGATGATCCGCAGCAGTTTGCGCGGCGGTAGCATCTCCGTTGTGACCCGGCTGAATCGCTACCGTCACCACGTCGCACTCGGACGCCCCACGCCCCGGGCGACGCGACCATTTCACTGCTGATAGAGCCTCAACCAGAGTTCTGACACAGTTCTGGCACAATTTCACGCTTTGGCCGGTTGGAATGCCGTCACGCCATGATCCGCGACTTCTTGATTTGATTGGCGGAGGGCGAGGGATTCGAACCCCCAAGGGGCCTGCGCCCCGGTGGATTTCAAGTCCACTGCCTTACCAGTTGAGGCTAGCCCTCCGTGAGCAGGGATTGTCGCACGGGCGAGGCGGTCGCGGTGCGGCTCGCGTGGTGAGCCTACGTCGGCCGCGTGAGGCGGACGAGGCCGTCCATGTACGGTCGGAGCACGGACGGGATCGTCACACTCCCGTCTGTTTCCTGGCCGTTCTCGAGCACCGCGATCAGCGCCCGGCCGACGGCCAGGCCGGAGCCGTTGAGGGTGTGGCAGTAGTCGACCTTACCGCCACTGGCCGCGCGGTAGCGGATCTCGGCCCGGCGCGCCTGGAACGCCTCGCAGTTCGAGCATGAGGAGATCTCGCGGAACTTCCCCTGCCCCGGGAGCCAGACCTCCACGTCGTAGCTCTTCGCCGCCTGGAACCCCATGTCCCCGGCGCAGTGGAGGACGACCCGGTACGGGATCTCCAGGCGCCGCAGCACCTCCTCGGCGTTCCGGACCATGGATTCGAGCTCGTCGTTCGACTGCGCGGGCGTCGTGATCTTCACCAGCTCCACCTTGTCGAACTGGTGCTGGCGGATCATCCCCTTCATGTCCTTGCCGTACGTCCCCGCCTCGCGGCGGTAGCACGGCGTGAACGCCACGTAGCGGCGCGGCAGCGTCGGCTCGGAGAGGATCTCGGCCGTGTGGAGCGCCGTCACCGGCACCTCGGCGGTGGGGATCATGTAGAGCGCGCGGCCCTCGTCGGCCTCGAGCGTCTTGAAGATCTGCTCCTCGAACTTCGGGAGGAGCCCGTTGTTCTGCATCGTCGCCGCGTTCACGAGGTGCGGCACCCAGACCTCCGTGTAGCCGTGCTCCCGCGTGTGGAGGTCGAGCATGAACTGGGTCAGCGCGCGCTCGAGGCGCGCCGCCGCGCCCCACAGGACCGTGAACCGCGACTTCGCCATCTTCGCCGCGCGCGCGAAGTCGAGGAGGCCCAGCGCCTCGCCGAGCTCCTCGTGGGGCCTGGGGATGAAGCCGAACGCGCGGGGCGTTCCCCAGCGGCGCACCTCGACGTTCTGCGCCTCGGTGGTCCCGGGAGGCACCGACGGGTCGGGGAGGTTCGGGATCTGGAGGAGCACGCGCTCGAGCTCGGCGTCCACCCGCTGGAGCTCGGCCTCGAGCGCCTTGATGCGCTCGCCGACCTCACGCATCCGCGCCATCTCCGCCGCAGGGTCCTCGCCACGCCGCTTCGCCTGGCCGATCGTCTCCGAGGCGCGGTTCTTGAGGGCCTTGAGCTCCTCGCTCTCTTTGACGAGACGACGGCGGGAGGCGTCGAGGTCGAGCACGCTCTTCACCAGCTCCGCACCGCCCCGGTCGGCGAGCCCGCGCGCGACCGCCTCGGGATCCTCGCGGATCAGCCGGAGGTCCAGCACGGGCGGCTACTGCGCTTCGACAGGCGCGGCGCTTTCGGCTTCGACGCGGGCCACGGAGCCGACGTGGTCGTCCGCGTCGAGCTCGATGATGCGGACGCCCCAGGTGTTGCGGCCCTGGGAGGAGACGTCGGCGGCGTGGAAGCGGATGACCTTGCCCTTGGTCGTCACGACGAGGATGTCGTCGCCATCGCGCACCTGGAGCATGGTGACGACGTTGCCGTTGCGACCGCCGGTCTTGATGTCGATGATCCCCTTGCCCGCCCGGCCCTGGAGCCGGTACTCCTCGAGCGGCGTCCGCTTGCCGTACCCGCGCTCGGTCACGGTCAGGATCGTGACGCCCTCCTGCACGACATCGGCGCTGATGACCGCGTCGCCCTCTTCCAGCTCGATGCCTCGCACGCCAGCGGCGCCGCGCCCCATCGGGCGCACCTCCTCCTCGGGGAAGCGGATGATCATGCCGAGCTTCGTCGCGATCATCACCTCGCGCCGGCCATCGGTGCGGCGCGCCGTGATGAGCGTGTCGCCGTCATCGAGGCCGATCGCCTGGATGCCGCCGGCGCGCGGGTGCGAGAACGCCTCCAGCTCGGTCTTCTTCACCTTGCCCTGCCTGGTCGCGAAGAGGACGTAGCCGCCGGCGCCGAAGTCGCGTACGGGGACGCACGTGGCGACCGCCTCGCTCTCGCCGAGCGAGAGGAGGTTCACCATCGCCTTGCCCTTCGCCTGGCGTCCGCCCTCCGGGATCTCGTGGACCTTGAGCCAGTGGACCTTGCCGAGGGTGGTGAAGAAGAGCAGATAGGAGTGGGTCGAGGCGACAAAGAGGTCCTCGACGATGTCCTCCTCCTTGGTCTCCATGCCCGTCACGCCCTTGCCGCCGCGCCGCTGGCTCCGGTACGACTCGACGTGCGTCCGCTTGATGTAGCCCGAGCGCGTGATCGTGACGACCATCTCCTCGTCGGCCAGGAGGTCCTCGATCGTCAGCTCGGCCGTCTCGGTGAGGATCTCGGTGCGCCGGACGTCGCCGTACTCCTCCTTGAGCTCGAGCAGCTCCTTCCGGATGATGCCCATGAGCTTCGTGTCGGAGGCCAGGATGCCCTTGAGCTCCTCGATGAGCCCCAGCGTCTGCTCGTGCTCCTCGACCACCTTGTGGCGCTCGAGCTGCGTGAGGCGCTGGAGCCGCATCTCCAAGATCGCCTTCGCCTGGATCTCCGAGAGGTCGAGGCGCGCCATCAGGGCGTCCTTCGCGGCGTCCGGGCTCTCCGCCTCGCGGATCAGGCGGATCACCTGGTCGAGGTGCTCCACGGCCTTGCGGAGGCCGGCGAGGATGTGCGCCCGCTCCTCCGCGCGCGCCAGGTCGAAGCCCGTCCGTCGCGTCACGATCTCGCGGCGGAAGCGGACGAACGCGTCGAGCATCTGCTTTAGATCCACGACCTGGGGCCGCCGGTCGACAAGCGCGAGCATGATGATCCCGAAGGTCGTCTGCATCTGGGTGTGCTTGTAGAGCTGATTCATGACGATCTGCGGGATCTCCCCGCGCCCCAGCTCGAGCACGACCCGGATCCCCTCACGGTTGGACTCGTCGCGAATCTCCGAGATGCCCTCGATCCTCTTGTCCCCCGAGAGCTCCGCGATCTTCTCGATGAGGCTCGCCTTGTTCACCTGGTACGGCAGCTCGGTGATGATGATGGCCTCGCGTCCGCCCCGCATCTTCTCGGCGTGGGCCTTGGCGCGCAGCGTGATCGTTCCGCGCCCCGTCGTGTACGCCTCGGCGATGCCGCCCGCGCCGTAGATGTAGCCGCGCGTCGGGAAGTCCGGCGCCTTGATCACCTGGGTGAGCCGCTCGAGCGGCGTCTGCGGGTCATCGATCAGCATCACGAGCCCATCGACGACCTCCGAGAGGTTGTGGGGCGGGATGTTGGTGGCCATCCCGACGGCGATGCCCGCCGAGCCGTTCACGAGGAGGTTCGGCACGCGCGTCGGCAGGACGGTCGGCTCGTGCTCGGACTCGTCGAAGTTGGGCGCGAAGTCGACGGTGTCCTTGTCGATGTCGGCGAGCATCTCGTGGGCGATCTTCGCGAGCCGCGCCTCCGTGTACCGGTAGGCCGCCGGCGGATCGCCGTCGATCGAGCCGAAGTTCCCCTGACCGTCGACGAGGGGATATCGAAGGGAGAACTCCTGAACCATGCGGACGAGGGCTTCGTAGACGGGGGAATCGCCGTGCGGGTGGTATTTCCCGAGGACCTCGCCAACGACCTTTGCCGATTTTTTATAGGCCCGGTTCCAGGCGAGCCCGAGGGTGTGCATCGTGTACAGGACCCGGCGGTGGACGGGCTTGAGCCCGTCGCGGATGTCGGGGAGCGCGCGCCCGACGATGACGGACATCGCGTAGTCCAGGTACGACTTCCGCATCTCTTCTTCGATCGGGACCGGGACCTGCCGCTCGTTCGGCATCAACCCTCCGAGGGATTAAATATCGAGGTTCGCGACGTCCAGCGCGTACTTTTCGATGAACTCGCGGCGCGGCTCGACGGCGTCGCCCATCAAGACCGTGAATATCTGGTCGGCACCGACCGCGTCCTCCATCGTCACCTTCAGGAGAGTCCGCGTCTCCGGGTTCATCGTCGTCTCCCAGAGCTGCTCCGGGTTCATCTCGCCGAGACCCTTGTAGCGCTGGAAGCTGGCGCCCTCCCGCGACCGATCGAGGGCGGCGTGCAGCAGCCCGTCGACGCCCTTCACCTGCGTCTCCCGCTCCGCCTCGTCGATCAGCATCGTCGGCCCCTTCGTGGCGGCCGCGATCTTCTCCCAGTGCTCCAGGAGCGTCGCGTAATCGGCCGATTTGAAGACGTCGGTACTAAAGGTGACGGTTGGCGGGCCGGCGATCGTGACCCGGTGTGGGTCGCCGTTGTCGCCGGCCTGGACCTGGATGGTATAGCCGTTGACCGTCGCCGCCGCCGCGACGATCGCTTCGCCGATTTCGGGGTGCCCCACGCCGCGCTTGGTTCCTCGGAACTTCGTCCGGAGCAGCTCGCTCAGGATCGGCCCGGGGACCCCGCGCTTGACGAGCTTGCCGAAGAGGGCCCGGTACTCGGAGCCCGCGCGGAGGATCTCGAGGAGCGGCGCGCCCGTGAGCGGCGTCTTCGTCCCGGCGACCTTCACCTTCGCGGTTTCGACCCACGCGGTGAGGAAGAAGTCCTCGAACTCCCGCTCGGACATGAGGTACTTTTCCACCTTGCCCCGCTTCACCTTGAACAGCGGCGGCTGGGCGATGAAGAGGTGGCCCGCCTCGATGACCGGCGTCATGTGGCGGAAGAAGAACGTGAGCAGCAGCGTCCGGATGTGGGCGCCGTCCACGTCCGCGTCGGTCATGAGGATGATCTTGTGGTAGCGGAGCTTCGCGAGGTCGAACTCCTCCGTGCCGATGCCCGTACCCATCGCCGAGATGAGCAGCCGGATCTCGTTGTGGGAGAGCACCTTGTCGTAGCGCGCCTTCTCCGAGTTGATGATCTTCCCGCGGAGCGGAAGCACGGCCTGCGTCCGGCGGTCGCGCCCCTGCTTGGCCGAGCCTCCCGCCGAGTCGCCTTCCACCAGGAAGAGCTCCCGAAACTGGGGCTCGCGCTCCGAGCAGTCGGCGAGCTTCGCCGAGAGCCCCTCGTCGTCCACGCCCTTCTTCCGCGTCAGCTCGCGCGCCTTGCGCGCCGCCTCACGGGCCTGCGCCGCGCGCACGCACTTGTCGACGATCTTGCGCGCGGTCGTCGGGTCCTCCTCGAAGGCTTCGGCGAGCTTGTCGTTCACGATCTGCTGGACGAGCCCTTTGATGTCGCTGTTGCCGAGCTTCGCCTTCGTCTGACCCTCGAACTGCGGCTCCGGCAGCCGCACCGACACCACGGCGGTGAGCCCCTCCTTCACGTCGTCGCCGGTGATCCCGCCCTTGAAGTTCTTGAGGAACCCGTTGGCCTGCGCGTAGTTCGAGATCGTGCCCGTCAGCGCCGCGCGGAACCCGGTGAGGTGCGTCCCGCCCTCGCGCGTGTTGATGTTGTTCGCGAACGAGAACACGCTCTCCTGGTACCCGTCGTTGTACTGCAGCGCGACCTCGATCTCGATGTCGCCCTTCTTCCCCTCGAAGAACAGCACCTTCGGGTGGATCGGCGTCTTGTTCTGGTTGAGGTGCTTGACGAACTCGACGATGCCGCCCCTGTAGAAGAAGGTGTGGCTCCGTCCATCGCGCTCGTCCTCGATGACGATCTTGAGGCCCCGGTTGAGGAACGCCAGCTCGCGCAAGCGGTTCGAGAGCGTGTCGAAGGAGAACGTCGTCTCCTCGAAGATCGTGGCGTCGGGCTTGAAGCGGATGATCGTCCCGGTCTTCTTCGTGGTGCCGGTCGCGGCGAGCGGCGCCTTCGGCACGCCGCGCTCGTAGCGCTGCGTCCACTCCTTGCCCTCGCGCCGGATCTCGACCTCGAGCCACTCGCTGAGCGCGTTGACGACCGAGATGCCGACGCCGTGGAGGCCGCCCGACACCTTGTACGCGGAGTGCTCGAACTTGCCGCCCGAATGCAGCACCGTCAGGACGACCTCTGCCGCGGACTTGCCGCTCTCCTTGTGGATGTCGACCGGGATCCCGCGCCCGTTGTCGCCCACGGAGCACGAGCCGTCTCCGTGCAGGACGACCTTGATGTGGTCGCAGACGCCGGCCAGCGCCTCGTCCACGGAGTTGTCGACGGCCTCGTAGACGAGGTGGTGGAGCCCGTACGCGCTCGTGTCCCCGACGTACATCGCGGGGCGCTTGCGGACGGCCTCGAGCCCCTCGAGGACCTTGATGTCGCTCGCCGTGTAGGTCTCGGCGTTCATGCGCTGGCGACCCCGCCTGCGTTCACGGAGAAGACGGCGGCACCCTTCACCGTCAGCGGCTCCGGTGCCGTGAGGAAGACCTGCTCGGCGGCGGCGAGCTCGCGTACGATCTGCTCGCGGGCGGCCGGGTCGAGCTCGGAGAGCGCGTCGTCGAGCAGGAGGACCGGCGTCGTCCCCGCCGCGTCCGTGACCGGCAGCATCTCGGCCAGGCGCAGTGCCAGCGCGACGAGCCGCTGTTGGCCGCGGGATCCGTAGGCGCGGGCGTCGACGCCGTCGATCTCGATCGCGAGGTCGTCCCGGTGCGGCCCAACCAGGGTCTGTCCTCGGCGGACCTCTTCGCGCTGCGCCCGCTCGAGCGCCGCCAGGAGCGCCGCCGCGTCCGAGGCCTCCCCCAGCGCGGTCTGGTAGCGGATCTCGACCTTGCCGCCCGTCGCGCACAGCGCTCCGTAGACCCGGGCAAGCTCGGTCTGAAGCGCGGCCACGGCCCGCCGGCGGCGATTGACGAGCTCCATGCCCACGGTCGCGAACTGCGCGTCCCAGGGCTCAAGCCGCGCGCGCGTGGCCGCGTCTCCCGATCGGCCCTGGAGGAGCCGGTTCCGCCGGGCGAGGAGCTGGCGAAACTGGATGAGCGACGAGCGATGCACCGGATAGAGACGACCCGCGACCCCATCGATGAAGCTGCGCCGCGCGCTCGGGGCGCCATTCACGATCTCCAGATCTTGCCAGCCGAACGCGATCGCCCGCGCCCACTCGACGGGCTCGCCCCCCAACTGCCAGCGACCGTCGTCGAGCCGCTCGACCGTCCGCCGGACCGCCCGGCGCGTCGGGGAGGTCCCGTCGGCACGGACGAGGTCGCCCGTGAGCGAAGCTGCCGGGGAGCCCCAGCGCGGGATTTCCGCAATCCGCGGCGTCCGGAACGACCGTCCGGTCACGAGCAGACCAAGGGCCTCGAGGAGGTTCGTTTTCCCTTGGCCGTTAGGGCCGCTGAGGACGTTCAGGCGGGGTCCCGGAGCCAGCGAGAGGGTGCGGTAATTACGGAAATCAACGGCTTCCACAAATCCGATCTGCACCCTCGTAAACTCCTATTTTAAAAGGCTAAAATGCCTTCTAGATCCGCATAGGCATTATAACACAGCAGTATCCCTCATCCTCGACGCTTTTAATCACGCCGGGGCTCAAGGAATCCTTCAACTCGAGGACGATCTGGTCCCGCTCCACCGCAGCGACCGCGTCCAGGAGGTAGCGTGAGTTGAACCCGATCACGAGCTCTTCGCCGCTGTACGCGACCTCTAGCCCCTCCTCCGCCTCCCCCAGATCCTGGCTCGACGCCGTGAGCCGCAGCGAGGCGGGAGCCAGCGAGAGCTTGACGGGCTTATTCCGCTCTTCGGCCATGACCGCCACGCGTCGCACCGCCGCCGCGAACGCCGGGCGGGAGACGACGAGCCGGCCCGGGTGCGCCTTTGGGACGACCGCCTCGTAATTCGGAAATTGCCCCTCGATCAGACGCGCAGTCATCACGAAGTTCGGCATCTGGAGCACGAACTGATTCTCCGTGATCGCAACCTGAACATCCTCGCCCGCGCCCAACACCCGCATGATCTCGATGACGGCCTTGCGGGGCACGATGCCGGTCATGCCCCCAACGCCTCGGCCCAGACTCCGCTTCGACACGGCGAGCCGATGGCCATCGGTCGCGATCATCTGGACGTCCTTCCCCTGCAGAACGAAGAGGATCCCATTGAGGGCGTAGCGCGTCTCGTCGTGGGAGATCGCGAAGCTCGTCTGGGCCAGCATCTCCCGAAGCGTCTTTCCCTCGAGGCTCACCCACGACGCCGGCGATGCCGGGACGACCGGCGGAAAGTCATCGGGCGCCAGGCCGACGAGCTTGTAGGTCGCCCCGGCACACCGGAGGCTCACGCTCACGTTGTCCGTCACTCGAAGGGCGACCGCGGCAGCCGGGAGTTCCTTGACGATCTCACCGAGCTTCCGGGCCGAGACCGTGATGGCCCCCTTCGACGCGACCTTCGCGGGGATCGTGACGCGCGCTCCGACCTCGAGGTCGGTCGCAGTCACCCGCACCGCCTCGCCGTCGGCCTCGAGAAGTACGTTCGCCAGAATCGGAAGCGTCTGGCGCGGCTCGACGATGTTCTGCACCATTTGCAGGCCCTTCACGAACGCGTCCCGGTCGATTACGACTTCCATGCAGTTCTCCATCGTTGTTTAGGAAAGAACAACAACATCGTAGTCGTAGAAGCTCGTAGGCCGTGTGGATCGGGGGAGTCCGCGGGAAGTGGCACTCGCTTCGGGGATTTCTGCGCGCGGCCTCCGGGGATAAGTGTGTGGAGGTCGCGGGGAGAGGCGTGGATCACAGAGTGATGCCCTGGATAAGCCCGTCGATCGTCTTGCGTAGTTTGGGGTCTTCCTGGAGGAGTGTCTGCACCTTATCCACGGCGTGCAGGACCGTGGTGTGGTCCTTGCCGCCGAAGGCGCGCCCCACCTCCGAGAGCGACGCGTGGGTGAGCTGCCGCGCCAGGTACATGGCGATCTGCCGTGGAAAGGCAATGGCCTTCGTCCGAGTCTTTGCCTTGAGGTCGGAGAGGCGGATGCCGAAGAAGTCGCAGACCTTCCGCTGGATCTGGTCGATCGTGATGAGCTTCTCCTCCTCGCCCCAGAGCTCGCCGAGCACCTCCTGGGCGAGGTCCACCGACATCTCACGGCCCGTGAGGGCGCAGAAGGCGATCATGCGGGTCAGCGATCCCTCGAGCTCGCGGATGTTCGACTTGATGCGGCTCGCGATCAGATAGGCCACGTCGTCGGCCAGGCGGACGCGCTCGAGCGCCGCCTTCTTCTTGAGGATCGCGACGCGCGTCTCGAAGTCCGGCGGCTGGATGTCGGCGATGAGCCCCCACTCGAATCGCGAGCGGAGCCGCTCCTCGATCTCGGGGATCTCTTTGGGCGAGCAATCGCTCGAGACGATGATCTGCTTCCGCGACTCGTAGAGGTCGTTGAACGTGTGGAAGAACTCCTCCTGGGTCCGCTCCTTGCCCGAGATGAACTGGATGTCGTCGATCAGGAGGAGGTCGATCGTGCGATAGCGCGCGCGGAACTCGGCCGTGCGATCGTACCGGATCGCGTTGATCAGCTCGTTGGTGAACCGCTCGGAGGAGATGTAGACGACCGCCATGCCGGGGAAGAGGCGCACGCTCTGGTGGCCGACCGCGTGGAGCAGATGTGTCTTGCCGAGACCCACGCCGCCATAGATGAACAGCGGGTTGTACGCCCGCGACGGCAGCTCTGCCACCGCCTGACAGGCCGCTTGGGCGAACTGGTTCGAGGAGCCCACGACGAAGGTGTCAAACGTGTAGCGCGGGTTCAGGCCCTCCACCGTGCCCGCTCCGCCGCCGCGCGGCGACGTCACCGCGGGGGCGGACTCGGTCGTGGCGGCCTCGTCCACGACGACGGTCACGCGCGGATGTCCGCCCACGACTTCCTGCGCGGCGTGTTGCAGCGCGTCCAAGTGGTGCTGCGCCAACCAGTCGCGGGAAAACGGATTCGGCGCGCCGATTCGCAGGTGATCACCCTCGACGGCCAGGAGTCGGCACGGGCGGACCCAACTGTCGAAGACGGCGGGGGGCAATTTTCGAGATATCGACTCGAGGAGCTGGGCCCAAAGGCTATCCAACACAGGCGGAGACCTCACTTACGCACAGAGTTATCCACAGGTGTGGATAGCTCGGGCGCTTCAACCGATCCGGACATCTGCGCCGAGGCACGCGCGCATCGAGACAAACACCTCACACGGCGATCAGTCGCTCAGTGGATTGGCGGACTCTAGCACGCGCGCGAAGCAGGTAGCAAGAGGGATCGCGTGTTGACTCACTCATGAGCGATGTCTACACTGTGGCGGTTCGACGATCGCAGGGGGAGCATCGCTCGTGAAACGGACATTTCAGCCGAATGTGCGCCGACGGAAGAAAACCCATGGGTTCCGCGAGCGGATGAAGACCAAGGGCGGGCGGAAGGTGTTGAAACGCCGGCGGGCCAAGGGGCGCAAACGGCTGACCGTCTGACGGGACGCTTCCCTCGACACGAGCGGCTGACGACCGGCTCCGACTTTCAGGCGCTCTTCCAGCGGGGCAAACGCGTTGACCGGCCGTCCATGACCATCCTCTGGTGCGAGAGCGTCGACGCGCGCCGCGTGGGCTTCGCCGTGAGCCGCCAGGTCCGGCGCGCGGTGGCGAAGAACCGCGTGCGTCGGCGGCTGCGTGAGGCGTATCGGGCGACGCGCGCGGCCGCGCCCGCACGGGCGATGCTGGTGGTGATCGGGAAGCCGTCGGCGCTCAGCGAGCCGTTCGCGACGCTTGCCAACCAGCTGCGCGGCGCGCTCGCCGCGATCCCGGGAGCCCGCGCGTGACGCGCGCCGTGCTCGCCGCGCTCACCCTCTATCAGCGCTTCGTCTCACCGCTCTTGCCGCGGGCGTGCCGGTTCGCGCCGACGTGCTCGGAGTACGCGCGGCTCGCCGTCCTGGAGCACGGAGCGGCGTGCGGCGGCTGGCTCGCGCTCCGACGCGTGCTGCGGTGTCACCCATTCCATTCCGGAGGCTACGACCCGCCGCCGGTCCGCCAGCGGCGTGTCTGACGATGGAAAAGCGCGCGCTCATCGCCGCCGTCCTCATGGCAGCGCTCCTCGTGGTCTACCAGATGTTTTTCTTCCCGACGCCGCAGGAAGCGCCGGCGCCGCGGCCGGCCGCGCAGACGGCGACGCCCGCCACTCCCCCGCTCGCTCCTCCGACCCCCGCGACGCCCGCCGCACCGCGGCCGCCCGCGCCACGGCCCCTGCAGCGGCTCGCCACGGTGGAGACGCCGCGCTACAACGCCGTGGTGTCGAGCGAGGGCGGAAAGCTGCAGGAGTTCGTCCTGAAGTACCGAGGGGACAAGCCGATGGTGATCGTCGGCGACCTGGGACCGGCCGGGTTGCTGATCGCCGCCGATGCCAACCGCTCCCCCGACGTCGTCCCGATGACGTTGAGCTCCGAGCGGATCACGGTGGGCGCGGAACGTTCGACGGGGGATCTGGTCCTCACGGGCGAGCACGACGGACTCCACGTGCGTGAGCGTCTCACGTTCCATGCCGACGACTTCGCCGTCGACGTGTCCCTGCGGGTGGAGAACGCCACCCGCGCGCCACGCACGGTCACTCTCGCCCTGCCCTGGCTCACGCGCGAGGCGTGGCACGGGACGCCGGAGAAGTTCCAGGGCCAGCACCCGACGGAGGTCGTCTGGTCGTCGACCGGCCACGTCGAGCGCCTCGAAGATCTCACCGCCGTCGGTGAACAGGTCCTGGACGGCGAGTGGATCGCCCTGGGGAGCGTCTGGTACCTCGCCGCGCTCATCCCAGAGACGCAGGGCTTCAAGCTCGTGGCGACGAGCGCGGGGAAGCGGCCCGAGGTAAGGAACGGCGATAAGGCGCCCGCGGGCCGGGCGAGTATCGCGCTCCGGGCGACGCCGACGATCGCGCCGGGCCAGGCGTGGGAGGGGCGTGCGCGGCTCTACGTGGGACCGAAGGAGTACGAGCGGCTCCGGGCACACGGGCTCCAGGAGACGATCAACTTCGGCGGCTTCCCGATGCCGCGCCGCTGGGGCGGCCTTCCGATGGAATGGCTCGGCGTGCCGATTCTCCTGCTGATGAACTGGGTCTATAAGTACGTCGGCAACTACGGCGTCGCGATCATCCTCTTAACTGTGCTCACACGCGTGCTCTTCTACCCGCTGACGGTCAAGAGCATGCGGTCGATGAAGGCGATGCAGGCGCTGCAACCCCAAATCAACGCGCTCCGCAACAAGTACAAGAGCGACCCGCAGCGCCTGCAGAAGGAAACGCTCGAGCTCTACCGGAAATACAAGGTGAACCCGATGGGCGGGTGCCTGCCGATGGTCGCCCAGATCCCGATCTTCTACGGGCTCTACCTGGCGCTGTCCCTCTCGGTGGAACTGCAGAACGCGAAGTTCCTCTGCCTCGGACGGCTCTTCGGGGTCGACCTATGGATCTGCGACCTCGCGGCGCAGGACCCGACATACGTTTTACCGATCCTGATGGGCCTCACGATGTTCATCCAGCAGAAAATGTCGCCGACCTCGGGCGATCCCCGCCAGGCGAAGATGATGCTCGTCATGCCGTTCGTCTTCACGTTCATGTTCCTGAATCTGCCGTCGGGGCTCGTCCTGTACTGGACGGTGTCCAATGTTTTGCAAATCGCCCAGCAGTGGTTGATGAACCGTCCCGCGCGAGAGCGCGCTGGGCGCGAGGCCAAAGACGCCGGCCACGCCTGATCCGGCGCCCTCTGGCGCTGCCCACTCCGGTCCGTGATCGATCCGCGCGCGCGTTTGGCCGACGGAGCTCACGAAATACTCCACCGGCCGCTGACTCGCCTCGAGTTTACCAGATTAACCAAGTATCTGGATTTATTACTGAAATGGCAAAAATCACAACGGCTTGTCGGCTCAACGGAGCCGGGATGGATCGTCGAGAATCTGTTGCTCGACAGCCTGCTCTTCCTCCCGGTGCTCCCCTTCCCGCTCCGCACGCTGCTCGATCTCGGCTCGGGCGCGGGCCTTCCTGGGATCCCGCTCAAGATCGTCTTGAATGAGGTCCAGCTCGTTCTCGTCGAGTCGCGTAGGAAGCGCGTCTCGTTCCTCGCGAGCGTGATACGAGAGCTCGGGCTCGAGCATGCGCGCGTCGTCGGCCGACGGGTCGAGGACGCCATGGACGAGCTCGAGGGAGGGTTCGACGCCGTGGTCATGCGCTGCGCCGGCGACCCGGGGGATCTCCTGCCGATCGCCTCGCGGCTCGTCGTGAGACCAGGCGGCGTTGTCGTTGCCTCCGGTCCGCCGAAGCCTCGGCCGCTGCCGATCGGGGACTGGGTGACAGTCGACGCCGGCAAAGGACGGCCGGTCCGGAGGTTTGCGGTCTTCCGAAATTCTTGACCCGAATAGCGCCCTCCCTTGACAATGTTCGTCGTGGAACACTACGCGTGGGCACGTCATATGATTGGCAATGTTGTACGTGGAACGCGCCAATAGCTAGGATCCTCGCGGTTGTCAATCAGAAGGGCGGCGTTGGGAAGACGACCACCGCCGTCAACCTCGCAGCCGGCTTCGCTCTCGCCGAGCGCCCTACCCTCCTCGTGGACCTGGATCCCCAGGGCAACGCCACGACCGGGCTAGGACTTCAAAAGTCTGGGCTCTACCCGACCGTCTATCACGTCATCCTCGGAAACGAGCCCACCGAGAAGGCCGTTCGCGAGACCGCGCTGACGCAATTGAAGCTACTTCCGTCCGACATCGACCTCGTCGGCGCAGAGATCGAGCTGGTGTCCGTCGGCCAGCGGGAGTATCGCTTGAGAGTTGCGCTCGAGCCCGTGGCCGAGGCGTACGACTACGTGATCGTCGACTGCCCCCCGTCACTCGGGCTACTCACAATCAACGCGCTCGCGGCCGCCGATCGTGTCCTCGTGCCTCTGCAGTGCGAGTTCTACGCTCTTGAGGGCCTCACCCATTTGCTCAAGACCATCAAGCTCGTTCGCGAGCGCCTGAATCCGCGCCTCTCGGTCGAGGGCATCGTGCTCACGATGTTCGACGGCCGGACGAGCCTGGCGGTCCAGATTCGCGACGAGGTGCACCGCTATTTCCCGGGCGAGATCTTCGACACGGTAATCCCGCGTAACGTGCGGCTCTCTGAGGCCCCGAGCTACGGGAAGCCCGTGATGCTGCACGATCTGAGATCGAGCGGGTCGGTCGCATATCTGGAACTCACGGGGGAGGTGCTCAGACATGAATAGGCGAGGACTCGGCCGCGGCCTCGGCGCTCTCCTTTCGGCGACACCGGGGGCAGACGACGTCCTGATCGAGATCCCGGTTGACCAGGTCGAGGCAAACCCCGATCAGCCCAGGAAATCCTTTAGTTCTGAAGCCTTAGAGGAGCTGATCGCGTCGATCAGAGCGTCGGGCGTGATCCAGCCGGTCATCGTCCGGCGCCGAGGCGTCGGCTATCAGCTCATCGCTGGCGAACGCCGCTGGCGTGCCGCTCGACAGGCCGGACTCGAGCGCATCCCGGCGATCGTCCGCGACGCGACCGATGCCGAAAGCCTCGAGCTTGCGCTCGTCGAGAACCTGCTCCGCGAAGACCTGAATCCGATCGATGAGGCCGAGGCCTACGAAAAGCTCCTCGGCCAGTTCGGCTGGACGCAGGAGGAGCTTGCCGGGCGCATCGGCCGGGACCGCAGCTCGATCGCGAACTCGCTCCGCCTGCTGCGACTACCAGAGGAGATCCAGGCGGATCTGCGCGGGGGCCGGCTCACGATGGGACATGCGCGGGCGTTGCTCGCGCTGACGAACCCGACGGACCAGCTCAGGCTGCGCGACGACATTCTCGCGCACGCGTGGTCTGTCAGGGCGACGGAGGACTCGATTCGCGCGCTCGAGGAGGCGGCCCGCCCGCGCGGCGCCGCGCCGCGGAAGGGGCGGCGGCGCTCCCCGGAGCTGGCCGCGCTCGAGGCCGGGCTCCAGCGGGCGCTGATGACGCGCGTGCGGATCGTCGGCACCGAGCGCAAGGGCAAGATCGAGGTCATCTACGCGACGGGGGAAGAGCTCGACCGGCTGACCGAGCTGCTCGGCGCGAGACACTGACTCGAAGAGCGTCTACACTCTGGGGCATGGCCGAGCGAATCGTCGTCGGGATGAGCGGGGGCGTCGACTCCTCCGTCGCGGCCGCGCTGCTCGTCGAGCAGGGCGACGAGGTCGTCGGAGTCACCATGCGCGTCTCGCCCTGGTCCGCGCCCGACGAGCCGACGAAGCGGTTCGGGAGCTGCTGCGGAACGGAGGCGGCGGACGATGCGCGGTCCGTCGCCCGCGCGCTCGGCGTCCCGTACTACGTCCTCAACATGGAGGGGGAGTTCGATCGCGCCGTCGTCGGTCCGTTCGCCGATGCGTACCGGCGGGGGGAGACGCCGGTTCCGTGCCTTCAGTGCAACAGCGATTTGAAATTCGGCTCGCTCCTACGGCGCGCCCGCGCCTGGGAGGCGGCGGCCGTCGCGACGGGCCACTATGCGCGCGTGACACGCGACGCGGCGACCGGACGGCACCTGCTCCTGCGCGCCAGGGACTCGCGGAAGGATCAAACCGACTTCCTCTGGACGCTGACGCAGGCGCAGCTCGAGGCGGCGCGCTTTCCCGTCGGCGAGCTGACGAAGGACGAGGTGCGGGGTCATGCGCGGCGCCTCGGGCTGGTGACGGCGGACAAGCCCGAGAGCCAGGAGATCTGCTTCGTCCCTGACGACGACTACCGCGGCTTCCTGCGCCGCCGTGAGCCCCGCGTGTTCCGCTCCGGCCCCATCGTCGACCTCGAGGGGAGGGTGCTCGGGATGCACGGCGGCGTCGCCGGCTACACCATCGGGCAGAAGAAGGGGCTCGGCCTCGCCGTGGGGCGATCCTTGTATGTCGTCGACCTCGATCCCGAGCGGGCCACCGTGGTGGTCGGCGGCGCGGGCGATCTCGAGCGCGACCGGCTCGTGGCGCGCTCGGTGAACTTCATCGCGTGCCCTCCGCCGAGCGCGCCGATGCGCGTCGAGGCGAAGATCCGCCACAGCCACGCGCCTGCGCCGGCGACGGTGCGCGTGGTCGACGCGGACAGGGCCGAAGTCGTGTTCGACGAGCCGCAGCGGGCGATCGCGCCGGGGCAGTCGGTGGTCTGGTACCGAGGCGAGTGCGTGATCGGCGGCGGCGTGATCGCGCGTTAGATCTTCCCATGCGCGATTGACATCGGGCGCGGTCGCGTGATAGTTTTCACAAACCTTTCGCGAGCGGCACGAGACCTGGGAGAGCCTCCTTATGTATCAGCGTGGACGTGACTGGACGGGCGGGGTCGTGTGCGCCGTCGCCCTGGCCCTGGTCGGATGGGCGCTCCAGAGACCCGGCGCCGCCTGGGCGGCGGCCGAAGGCGGACACGAGGGCGGCCTGATCAGCCTCGACAGATCGCTGATCGTTCAGGTCGTCAACTTCGTCATCCTGCTCGTCATCCTGCAGCGACTCCTCTACAAGCCCTTCCTCGCGAAGATGCAGGAGCGGACCGGGGCCATCCAGAAGTCGCTCGAGGAGGCGCAAGCCGCGCGTGCCGAGGCCGCGCGTCAGCAAGAGGAGAACGAGGCGCGCTTGCGCGCCGCGTACGCCGAGGCGGCCGCGATCCGCGCTCAGGCCCTGAAGGAGGCGGCGGAGGAGCACAAGCGGCTCGTCGACGCGGCCCGCGCGGAGTCGCACCGGCTGATCGACGGCGCGCGGGCGCAGATGGAGGCGGACGTCCGGCGCGCGCGTGACGAGCTGCGGCGCGAGGTCGCAGAGCTCGCCACCGCGGTGGCCGAGAAGCTCGTGCGCAAGAGCCTGCGGGACGAGGATCACCGGCGCCTCCTGGCCGAGGCGATCGCAAGGGTCGGCGACTAGGTGGCCGTGGCGGAGGGCGTCGACCGCTCCTACGCGAAGGCGTTGTTCGCGCTCGCGCAGGAGCGCGGCCAGGCCGACGTGGTCGCGCGCGACCTCGACGTCGTGGCGGACCTGGTCGCCGGTGAGCCGGAGCTGCGCGCGTTCCTGAGCCGCCCGTGGATCACCGCGGCGATCAAGCGCAACGCGGCGGCCGAGGCCGCCGCGCGGCTCGAGGTGGTGCCCCTCACACGCGACTTCCTGGCGCTCGCCGCCGCGCACGGGCGCGCCGAGCGCCTGCCCGGCATCGCCGCCGCGTACCGCGAGCTCGTCGACGCCGCCGCGGGCCGCGTCCGGGCGCGTGTGCGGACGGCCACGCCGCTCGCCGATGGTGAGCGCGAGGCGCTGGCGGGCCGCTTGAGCCGGGTGCTCGGGGGCAAGCAGGTGATGCTCGAAGATGCCGTGGACCAGGCACTCCTCGGCGGGTTCGTCGCCGAGATCGGTAGCCTCCGGGTGGACGGAAGTCTGGACGGTCAGCTGGCGCGACTGCGCGAGCGGCTGGTGAGGGGACAGGGATGATCAAGGCCGGAGAGATCAGCGAGATTCTCAAGCGACAGCTGGCAGGCTACGAGGCGGAGGTCGACCTGCAGGAGGTCGGGCGCGTCATCGAGGTCGGCGACGGCATCGCCCGCATCTACGGGCTCGAGAAGGCGATGTCGGGTGAGCTGCTCCAGTTCCCCGGCGACGTCGTCGGGATGGTCCTCAACCTCGAGCAGGACCAGGTCGGCGCGGTGCTCCTCGGCGACGACAAGCTCATCAAGGAAGGCGACATCGTCAAGCGCACGAACCGGATCACCCAGGTGCCGGTCGGCGAGGCCCTGACGGGCCGCGTCGTCAACGCGCTCGGCCAGCCGGTGGACGGCAAGGGCCCGATCAACGCCAAGGAGTTCCGGCCGATCGAGCGGTACGCCCCGGGCGTCGTGGACCGCCGGTCGGTGAAGGACCCGCTCCAGACCGGGCTCAAGGCCATCGACTCGATGATCCCGATCGGGCGCGGCCAACGCGAGCTGATCATCGGCGACCGCGGGACCGGCAAGACCGCGATCGGCGTGGACACGATCCTCAACCAGCAGGGCCAAGACGTGTACTGCTTCTACGTCGCGATCGGGCAGAAGCGCTCGACCGTGGCGCAGGTGGTCAAGGTCCTCGAAGACGCGGGCGCCATGAAGTACACGACGGTCGTCGTGGCCTCGGCGTCCGAGCCGGCTCCCCTCCAGTACATCGCGCCGTACGCGGGCGTCACGATGGGGGAGTACTTCCGGGACGGGAAGCGCCACGCGCTCTGCATCTACGACGACCTCTCCAAGCACGCCGCGGCGTACCGGCAGCTCTCGCTGCTGCTCCGGCGGCCGCCCGGGCGCGAGGCGTATCCGGGAGACGTGTTCTACCTGCACTCGCGCCTGCTCGAGCGCGCGGCGAAGCTCAACGACGCGCTCGGCGGTGGCTCGCTGACCGCGCTGCCGATCATCGAGACCCAGCTCGGCGACGTGTCCGCGTACATCCCGACGAACGTCATCTCCATCACCGACGGGCAGATCTACCTCGAGTCGGACCTCTTCTACGGCGGCATCCGGCCCGCGGTCAACGTCGGCCTGTCGGTCTCGCGGGTGGGCGGCTCGGCGCAGATCAAGGCGATGCGCCAGGTGGCCGGCAAGCTGCGGCTCGACCTCGCTCAGTATCGTGAGCTGGCGGCCTTCGCGCAGTTCGGCAGCGACCTCGACCGGGCGACCCAGATGCAGCTCGCGCGCGGCCAGCGCATGGTCGAGATCCTGAAGCAGGGCCAGTACCGGCCGGTGCCCGTCGAGAAGCAGGTTGCCATCATCTTCGCGGGGACCCAGGGACTGCTCGACGACCTGCCGGTGGACGCGATCTCGGACTTCGAGACGCACTTCTACGGTTGGCTCGAGCGCAAGGGTCCCCGGATCCTCGCCGAGATCCGCGACAAGAAGGAGATCGCGGACACGCTGCGCGAGAGCCTCACGAAGGCCGTGAACGACGCGAAGGCGGAGTTCGTGGCCGCCAAGGGCATCAAGGCCGCGTAACGGGCCGGCGCGCATGGCGACCCTCCGTGACATCCGGCGGCGGATCCGGTCCGTCGAGTCCACGCAGAAGATCACGCGGGCGATGAAGCTGGTCGCCGCGGCGAAGCTCCGCCGGGCGCAGGAGCGGATTCTCGCCGCGCGGCCGTACGCCGGGAAGATGGCGGAGCTGCTCGGGAACCTCGTGTCGAGCGCCGGCGCCCACGACGAGGCGCCGCACCCGCTCCTGGTCCAACGCGCGGGACCGCGGCGTCAGGTCGTGATCATCACGGCGGACCGCGGGCTCGCGGGCGCGTTCAACTCGAACATCGTCCGCCGCGCGCGCGACTTCATCCGCCAGTCGAGCGCGCCGGACGTGACGCTCGTCGTCGTCGGCAGGAAGGGCCGCGACTTCTTCCGTCGTCGCGGCTTCACGATCAAGCGCGATATGCTCGGCTTCTGGGATCGGCTCGCCTACGGCCACGCGGTCGAGATCGCCGACTTCCTGATGCGGCAGTACCTGGACGCCGAGGTGGACGAGGTGCACCTGATCTACAACGAGTTTCGCTCGGTCGCCGTCCAGCGGCCGGTGCTGGAGCAGCTCTTGCCGATCCCGCGCGCCGAGGCGGGGGAGGGGCGCGCGACGACGGTGGACTATCTCTACGAGCCGTCACCGGAGGCGATCCTCGGCGACCTGCTGCCCCGCCACGTGCGGACCCAGGTCTTCCGTGCCCTCATGGAGTCCCTCGCGGGCGAGTACGGCGCGCGGATGACCGCGATGGAGGCGGCGACGAAGAACGCGAAGGAGATGATCGAGGTTCTCACCATCCAGTACAACAAGGCGCGCCAGGAGAAGATCACCAAGGAGCTGCTCGACATCGTCGGCGGCGCCGAAGCCCTCAAGCAAGGAGCCGAGGCATGAACGTCGGGAAGATCGTCCAGGTCATCGGGCCCGTGGTGGACGTCGAGTTCGAGCCGGGAAAGCTGCCCGGGATTTACAACGCGCTCGAGGTGCAGGGCGTCGAGATGAAGGACATCTTCTCCTACTCGCAGCGGCTCGTGCTGGAGGTGGCGCAGCACGTGGGCGAGAGCCAGGTGCGGACAATCGCGATGGCCTCGACCGACGGCCTCACGCGCGGCATGAGCGTCCAGGACACGGGCGGCCCGATCTCGATCCCGGTGGGCCGGGAGACGCTGGGCCGCATCCTGAACGTCATCGGCGAGCCCGTGGACAAGGGCCCCGCGATCCACTCGAAGAAGACCTATCCGATCCACCGCCCGGCGCCGGCCTTCGAAGAGCAATCCACGAATGTCGAGATGTTCGAGACGGGGATCAAGGTGGTCGACCTCCTCGAGCCCTACACCAAGGGCGGCAAGACCGGCCTCTTCGGTGGCGCCGGGGTAGGCAAGACCATCCTGATCATGGAGCTCATCAACAACATCGCCAAGCAGCACGGCGGCATCTCCGTCTTCGCCGGTGTGGGCGAGCGGACGCGAGAGGGCAACGACCTCTATCACGACTTCAAGGAGTCCGGCGTGCTCGGCAAGACCGCGCTGATCTTCGGCCAGATGACCGAGCCGCCCGGCTCACGCCTGCGCGTGGGGCTGACGGGGCTGACCGCCGCCGAGTACTTCCGCGACGAGGAAGGGCAGGACGTGCTGCTCTTCATCGACAACATCTTCAGATTTACTCAGGCGGGCTCCGAGGTGTCGGCGCTCCTCGGCCGCATGCCGTCGGCCGTCGGCTACCAGCCGACGCTCGCGACCGAGATGGGCGCGCTCCAGGAGCGGATCACGTCCACGAAGAAGGGCTCGATCACCTCGGTGCAGGCCATCTACGTTCCCGCCGACGACATCACCGACCCGGCGCCGGCGACCGCGTTCGCCCACCTCGACGCGACGACCGTCTTGAGCCGACCGCTCACCGAGTTGGGCATCTACCCGGCCGTGGACCCGCTCACCTCGACCTCACGAATCCTCGACGCCGCGATCCTTGGCCAGGAGCACTATCAGACGGCCCGCGCGGTCCAGTCTATCCTCCAGCGGTACAAGGACCTCCAGGACATCATCGCCATCCTCGGGATGGAGGAGCTGTCCGACGAGGACAAGCTGATCGTCGCCCGGGCCCGCAAGATCCAGCGGTTTCTCTCGCAGCCGATGTTCGTCGCGGAGGCGTTCACGGGCACGCCGGGACGGTACGTCAAGCTCGCCGACACGATCAAGAGCTTCAAGGAGGTCGTCGAGGGCAAGCACGACGACCTGCCCGAGCAGGCCTTTTACATGGTCGGCGACGTCGGCGAGGTGATCGACAAGGCCAAGAAGCTCCGCGAGGCGGCGTAGTGGCCGAGCGGCTGACGCTCGAGCTCGCGACGCCGACGCGACTCGTTGTCGCCGAGACCGCCGACGAGGTCGTGGTCCCCGGGATCGAGGGATACTTCGGCGTCCTGCCGGGCCATGCCGCGTTCCTTACGACGCTCGGGACCGGTGAGATCATGTACCGCGCCGGGCGCGACGAGCACTACCTCGCCGTGTCGGGTGGCTTCGCGGAGGTCAGGAACGACAAGGTCATCATTCTCGCCGACACGGCCGAGCGGCCCGAGGAGATCGACCGCGGACGCGCCGAGCGCGCGCGCGAGCGGGCGGAGCGCCGCCTCTCGGGACGAGGCGTCGAGGAGGCGGTCGACTACGCTCGGGCGACGGCGGCGCTCGCCCGCGCGATGATCCGCCTCCAGACCGCCACCAGGGGGCGCTGACCCCGGGCGAGCTCCACCGTTCTCCTGAGGGGCCAGACCCACACCCAGGCCGGTTGCCCAGCGGCGAGGGCACTCCGCCTCCTCCGCTGAGCAGCCTGGCGGACCCGCGTTCGCTAACTCCGCGCCTCCCGAGCCACAGCCCGTTGGCATCGCGCTTGCGCCTGACTGGGCGCGATGCCAACGATCCTGATCGCCGACGACGAGGCCAGCATCGTCGAGCTCGTGCGGGTGACGCTCGAGGACGAGCGGATCCAGGTCGTGGAGGCGCTCGACGGCGAGACGGCCCTCGCTCTCGCCGAGACCCACCGGCCCGACCTGGTCCTCCTCGACGTGAACCTGCCCGACATGAGCGGTCTGGAGGTCTGCGCCCAGCTCCGGCGCGACCCGCGCTTGGCCTCGATGAAGATCGTGATGCTGACGGCGGCGGCGCAGGCCGACGACGTCACGCGAGGGCTGGCCGCCGGCGCGGATCACTATCTGACGAAGCCCTTCTCGCCGGTGAGACTGCTCGGGCTGATCGAGACGCTCCTCCCGTGCACCATCGTATGGCAGCGCGGCTAGTGCCCGTCGCGTTTCCGTCCGGCGACGACCTGACGGCGGCCTACCGCCGGCTCAGCGCCGCCTACCAGCAAGCCCTCTGCTACGCCGAGGACGTCAAGCGGCTGTACCAGCAGCTGCAGCGCGCGATCTATCAGTCGCTGCTCGGACTGGCAAACGCGCTCGAAGCGAAGGACGCGTACACGCGGGGCCACTCCGAGCGCGTCGGCGCCGCGAGTCGGAGCGTCGCGGTCGCGCTCGGTCTCCCGCCGCACGAGGCCGGGATCGTCGGCCAGGCCGGGCTCCTGCACGACATCGGGAAGATCGGCGTGCCCGAGGCGGTGCTGCGCAAGCGCGGCGAGCTCGACGACACAGAGTGGGCGCTGATGCGGAAGCACCCGCTCATCGGCGCCCAGATCGTCGCGCCGTTCGAGTTCTTCGCCGCCGGCGCGCTCACGATCCGTCACCACCACGAGCGCCTCGACGGCAGCGGCTATCCCGACGGCCTCACGGGCGAGGCGATCCCGGTCGGCGCGCGCATCGTCGCGGTGGCCGATGTCTACGACGCGCTCACCTCAGATCGCCCGTACCGCGCAGCGCTGCCCCGCGACGCCGCGCTCGAGTACCTGGCGAGGCAGGCCGGCCGGACGCTCGACGGGCGCGTGGTGGCGGTCTTTGTCGAGCTGGCGGGCGCGCGCCCGTCGGCGGACCTACATGTGGGCGCTCGACCGGCCCTGGCGGCCCGGCACCCGGCCACTCCTCGCTGACACGCCGACGCGGCTGCTCGTGGCGCTCGCGGGCGCGGTCGCAGCGGGGCTGCTGCTCGCGGACCGGATACCGCTCCCGCCAGGAGCGCTGCGGGTGGTCGGCGTCGCCGCCGGCCAGGGCGCCCTGCTCGCGACCGCGCTCGCGTGGGCCGGCTGTCGCACGAGGTCCGGTGTCGTCGCGATCGTCCTCCTCGTGGCGGCCGCCGTGGCCACCACGCTCGACCCCGCGGGCGCGCTTGGCTATCTCCTCGTGCCTCTGTGGGTCGCGTGGCTCGCGCGGTCCGGTCGCCTCGCGGCGCTCGGCCTCGCGGGCGCGGTCCCGGGCCGAGCGGTCCTCGCCGCCGTCCTGCTCGGCGCGTTTCTCGGCGGACACCTCCTCGTGTCGGCCTCGCTCACGCTCGGTGTGCGCCTGAGGGCCGGTCGCGGAGGGCTCGTCCTCGCCGCCCTGGCCTACGACGTCGGGGCGAACGTGCTGGCCGCGGAGTGCTTCTTCCGCGGCGCGCTGTTCAACCGCGCCCAGCGCCGCTGGTCCTTCGCCACGGGCCTTCTCCTCGCGACGGCGGCATACGTGGTGCGCTATCTCCTCGACCCGCTCCTCCCGAAGAGCGTCGAGTGGATCGTCGGCGCGGCGTTCTACCTGACGCTCCTGAGCGCGGGGAACTGCTGGCTCTTCTGGTGGTCGGGGAGTCTCGTCCCCGGTGGCGTCGCCGCACTCCTCTTCTTCGCGGCGTACCGGCTCCTCGGGACCGGCGCGTGACGCGCGCGCTCGCCGCCGCCGCGGCGCTGACCCTGGCCGTCGTCACGACGCTGATCGTGCAGGCCGGCGGCGACCCCGCCTCGGCGCTCCGTCACGTGTATCTGCTGCCGGTCGTCGCGCTGGCGCTCGCGTTCGGCGGGCTCGGCGGCGCGCTGAGCGCCGGCGCGACGCTCGTCCTCTACGCCTCCGTCGTGCTTCCCGCGATCGAGCGCTCGGGGCTCACGCCGGAGACGATCGAAGGGCTCGTGACGTTCGCGCTCGTCGCCGGCGTCGGCGCCCTCGGCGGTACGCTCACGACACGCGCGCGCCGGCAGCGGGCGCGGTACGAGACCATTCTGGCGGTCCAGCGGGCGCTGGCGGGCGTGACGCTGCTCGAGGCTGCGCTTCGCTCGGTGCGCGCCGTGCTCATCGATCGCCTGGGCGCAGCCGACGTCGGGCTGGTCGTGCGCGACGGCGAGCGGGAAGTGGCGGCGGCCGCCGAGCGCGTGGTGGCCGGCTCCGTCGCCGACCGCGTGCTCACCGGTGGGGCAGCGGTGTTCGTGCCCGACACGGGTGACGGCAGCCGACCGCGCCGCGTGTTCGCCACGCCGCTCGTCGTGGCCGGGCAGCCGATCGGCGTCCTCGCCGTCGAGCGGGTCGGCGAGCTCGGCGGCGAGGAGCGCGCGGCGGTCGAGGCGCTCGGCGCCCACGTCGCGGTCGCGCTGGAGAACGCGCGGCTCACGTCGCGCGCGCGGCGGTTCGCCGACGAGCTCGAACGGCAGGTCGCGAACGCCACGCGCCATCTCGAGGAGCTGGACCGGGCGAAGTCCGTCTTTGTCGCCGTCGCGTCGCACGAGCTCCGGACGCCGCTCACGGCGCTCCAGGGATTCAGCGAGATTCTCGCCGCGCGCTCGCTCGCGCCCGAAGAGGTCCGGCGGATGGCCGGGATCATGGGCGCCGAGGCGGCGCGCCTCGGGCGGATCGTGAGCGACCTGCTCGATCTCTCACGCCTCGAGCGTGGCCTCGCGCCGACGCTCCACCGCACGCCGGTCGCGGTGGAAGCGGCGCTCGCCGCGACGGCCAATCTGTTCCGCCGCGGCGCCGTGGACACGCTCGTCGTGGACTGCGCGTCGGCGCTGCCCCCGGTGGACGCCGACCCGGATGCGCTCGAGCGCATCCTGGCCAACCTCGTCTCGAACGCCGTGAAGTACTCGCCGCCCGACAGCGAGGTGCGGCTCTGCGCCCGCCGCGCGGGCGCGATGGTCGAGATCGAGGTGCTGGACCGTGGCGCGGGGATTCCGGACGAGGCGCGCGAGCGCATCTTCGAGCCGTACTATCGGGCGCCCGACGTCGGCGCCGTGCGCGGTACGGGGCTCGGGCTCGCCGTCGTCAAGGCGCTCGTCGACGCGCACGGCGGCACGATCCGTGTCGAGAGCGCCGTCGGCGCCGGCACGCGCGTGACCTTCTCCCTGCCGGCCGTTTCTTGACTCCCCGCGTCGCGGCCGTGTAGGCTCAAGCGGTATGCCGCGGCGGGACGAGATCGCAGCGCGAATGGCCGACGCCATCGTCAAACGTCTGACCGTGCGGAAGGTCGTCGAGGTCAAGGACGAGGCCGCCGCGCGGACCGCGGTCCGGCACGTCCTCGTCGACAGCATCGCCGCCGAGGAGAAGCTCGACGCCGACGCGCGCCAGCTCTTGCTCGAGCACGCCAAGCAGATCAAAGACTCCGCCGCCGATTACCGGCAGCTCCTCGCGAAGGTCAAGGAGAAGCTCGCCCGCGAGCGGGGGTTCATCCTCTGATGCGCATGAGCCGCGAGCGCATCTTTCATCTCGCCGACCTCATCGTGAAGGAGCTCGGCGCCACGCCGGGCGTGCACATCAAGGCTCCGGACGATCTGCGCCCCGAGGTGATCCGCGCGCTCACGGACGAATCGAAGCTCGAGGAATCGATCGACGGCGAGGTGCGGAAGATCCTCGGATCCTATTCTCGCCCGATGCCCGAGGGAAGCCGCGAGTGGGAGGTGCTCTACCAGAAGACGCGCGAGGAAGTCTTTCGGAAAAGGTTTCGCCTGTGATGCGTCTGGTCGTTGGCATCACGGGCGCGACCGGCGCGATCTACGGGATCCGGCTCCTCGAGGCGCTGCGGGGCCACGCGGACGTCCAGACCCATCTGGTCGTCTCCGTCCCAGGCAAGCGGACGATCGTCGAGGAGACCGCGTACGCGGCGAAGGACGTCGAGGCGCTCGCGGCGCACCACTACGACAACAAGGACATCGGTGCCTCGATCGCCTCGGGCTCCTTCCGCACCGCGGGCATGGTGATCGCGCCCTGCTCGATCAAGACGGCCGGGGCGATCGCCTCGTGCCACAGCGACTCGCTCATCGCGCGGGCGGCGGACGTGACGCTCAAGGAGGGCCGCCCGCTGATCCTGCTCGTGCGTGAGACGCCGCTGCACCTCGGCCACCTCAAGTGCATGGTCGCGCTCGCGGAGATGGGCGCGGTGATCCTGCCGCCGATGCCGGCCTTTTACGCTCGCCCGAAGGACATCGACGACGTCGTGAACCATACCATCGCGCGTGTGCTCGACCGGCTCGGCCTGCCACAGACGCTCGTCGCCGAGTGGCGGGGCACGAACCGTCCGGGCCAGGGCGAGCCCGGTGCCTGACCTCTCCGTCGTCATCCCCGTCTACAACGAGGAGGAGAACCTCCCGCTGCTGTGGGAGGAGCTTCGGGGTGTGCTCGAGGGGCTCGGGCTCGTGGTCGAGGTGATCTTCGTCGACGACGGCAGCCGTGACGGCAGCCCGGAGATCGTTCGCGGCCTCCGCGAGGCCGACCCGCGGGTCCGCCTGGTGCGGCTGAAGTCGCACGCGGGGGAGACCGCGGCGACCGACGCCGGGCTCAAGGCGGCGCTCGGCAGATGGGTCGTCGTGATGGACGCGGACCTCCAGAACGACCCCGCGGATATCCCGAAGCTCCTCGGGTACCTCGACCGGTGGGACGCCGCGACGGGTTGGCGGCAGGAGCGCGCCCACGGCGACGACTGGCGCCGCCGCGTCGCCTCGCGCATCGCCAACCGCGTGCGCAACCGGCTCAGCGACGAGACGATCCAGGACAGCGGGTGCACGTTCCGGGCGTTCCGTCGCGAGTGCCTGCGCGACCTCGTGCTCTACCGGGGGCTCCACCGGTTCATCCCGACGCTTCTCACGCTCCGGGGCTACCGCGTGATCGAGGTGCCGGTGAACCACCGTCCCCGGCGCTTCGGACGGTCGAAGTACGGGGTGTGGGACCGCGCGTTCGTCGCCTTCGCCGACCTGCTGGCGATCCGCTGGATGAAGTCGCGCCTGCTCCGTTACGAAGTCGCCGAGAGCCTGGGCGGCGACCTCGGCCACGAGTGACCGCGCGATGAACGTCCTCCTCGTCGGCCTGGGACGCTGGGGCGAGAAGCACCTGCGCGTGCTCCGAGAGCTCGGCGCGACGGTCTGGGTGGCCGACGTGGCGCCGGCGCGGCTCGAGTGGGCCCAGAAGCAGGGCGTGGAGTCACGGCGGGCCGTCCGGGACTACCGCACGGCGCTCGCCTCTGTGGACGCCGTGGACATCGTGACTCCTGCCGACAGCCACCGCGCGATCGCGGGCGAGTGCCTCGCCGCCGGGCGCCACTGCTTCATCGAGAAGCCGTTCACGACGACGGTCGCGGAGGCGTACGAGCTCGAGGCGGCGACGCGGGCGGCGGGGCGCGTGGTCCAGGTGGGGCACGTCTTCCGCTTCCATCCCGTGACCGCGACGCTCCGCGAGGCGCTCGGCGCAGGACGGATCGGACCCGTGCGGTACGCCACAGGCCGCTTCGCCGGCTTCAAGCGGCCGCGGACCGACGTCGGCGTGACGCACACCGACGCGATCCACTACTTCGACCTGTTCGCCTATCTCTTCGATCGCCCGGCGACGAGCGTGGCGGCGCTCCAGCGGGACTATCTCGGGCGCGGCCTGGACGACCTGTCGGTCACGATCGTGCACTACGGTGAGATCCCGACCGTGGTCGAGGCGAACTACTTCGTCCCGGGCACGCACCGCGAGTGCGTGATCGTCGGCGAGCGCGGCAGCCTCGTCGCCGACTACGGGAGCGCGACGGTCACGCTCCACCTGGGCGAGTTCAGGAGATCGGGCGCGGCCTGGGAGGCGGTGGACACGGGGAAGGAGGATCTGCCGGTCCACGGTGAGGAGCCGCTCCGGCGCGAGCTCGCCGCGTTCCTCGACGCGTGCGCGGGCGGGACGCCGAGTCCCGTCGACGCGAGCGCTGGCGTGCAGGCGCTCGTCGTCGTCGAGGCCGCCGCGCGGGCGGCCGCGCTCGGCCGTACCGTCACGCTCTGACCGGGCGTGAAGAGGGCTGCTTTCGGAACGCGGCCTCTTGGACTACCATCGGCAGGCGGGAGGTGGCGCGATGAGACAGCGGAACACCCTCCAGACGCGGACGCTGACTCTCCTTGGGGGGCTCGTGGTCGGGCTCACCCTCTTCGGGGCGGTGCCGTCGGCGCGGGCCGCGGACCTGCAACCGGGCTCGTGGACGTTCGGGGGAGGCCTTGGATTCCTGGGGGACACCCCCGACGGCACGGCGTTCGCCATGAACTTCTACGCCGACGCGTTCATCGCGCGCAACGTGTCGCTCGGCCCGCTGCTGCAGCTCGGGTTCACCGGTGATATGGCTCAGATCGGCGTGTCCGGCCAGGTGAAGTACTGGATCGACATCCCAGGCACCGCGAATCGCCTGAAGGTCGTCCCGGAAGCCGGGATCGGCTTCGTGCACACGGGCTTCCGCAACGATGACACCTCCTGGCTCATCGTGCTCGGTGCCGGCGCCGACTACAGACTGAACAACCAGATGAGCGTGACCGGCACGCTCCTCCTCAACTTCACCAATCTCGACACCGACCGCGCCACCGGCGCCGACGTCATGCCGGGGTTCACGGTCGGCGTGCGGTTCTGACGGGCGTCAGAAGCGAAGCGTGACTCCCGCACTCACCCCGAAGGTGGGGGTTCCGCTGCTGAGCCCCGTGAGACCCTCGAGCCTGAGCTGCACCAACTTCGTCGGCGTGTATTCGACGCGGAGGCGGACGTCGTTCGGTGCCTTCTCGATGCGGTGCTCCACCAGGGGGTTGCGTACGGTGACGGTCGAGCCGTCGACGTAGCTCGTGAACCGGAGCGCGCGCGTGACGGCATAACCGAGGCCCACGGACCAGCCGAAGAAGTCGTCGACACGCGTCCCCGGGGGCGAGCCGACGAAGGTGTACGAGACGTCCACGTACGCGGTCCAACTTTCGCCCAGCCCTTTCGTCAGGTCGATCCCGACCGTCTCGTCGAACTCGCCTGTCCCCAGCCCCTTGTTTGAATCTGCTGTGGGAAACTTGACTTCTCCAAGCGTAGCGACCTCCGGGAACAAGCTCTTCTCCTCGAGGAGCACCAAGGTACCGTCCAGGAGGACGTCGCCGAGTCCGTCCTGTGTCTGGGGCCGGTCGAACAGGGCCCGTCGACGGCCCCGCGGCGGGAGACCGATCCGATTCGGTGCCCTGCCGACGCGCCCGCCAAGCAGGGCGAGAATCGACTGACCGTGCTCCCAGAGGTAGGGGACGGTGAGGGCGAAATCGAGCCGGTCCGTCACGAACCAATCCACCGTCAGCGGCACGCGCAGGATCTCGGTCGTGTGGCGCGTGCCGTACTTGCCTTCCGTGTAATCGGGGGTCAGCGAGACCTCAAGGCTGACCGCTGCGGCAGGCGAGGGAGCGGGCGGCTTCGGCTGGTCCTCCGCCGCAGCCGTGCCGGCCAGAGCGACGATCAGGGCGAGAGCCGAGAGCGCGCGGCTCGTCGTTCGCAAGTCGGTCGGTCCAACTCGAAGATACGACCGTCGGTCGCCGTCTGCAGCGCAAACCTTCGCCTGCGAGCCCGCCAGCGGCCCATGCGAGTGACCTCGCTAGCGGTCAGTCGGCGGCAGATGAAGACCTTGCCGAGTCATCGCAGCAAACGGAAATATCGAAAGGACCGTACGCTTCGGGTGACGAGGCTGTGGAGGAGCGTCGGCGCCATGTGCGGTGTCGAACGCTACCGACGTGCGGATGACACTCTGTCACTCAGTCGCGCATTTTTTGCTCCAGCGGCGGCAGTGGAACTACGCCGCCCCACTAACTTAGAGGAATGGGCACGGCAAATGCTTTCGTACCGAGGCGGCGGAGACTCCTCCCGACAAGGGCAAACCCACCGCGAGGTGGGGACGCAAAGCCACGGGTCAGGTCCGCAGTGACCTGATAGCCGGGCTGCCGAAGGAGAGGGATGCAACCTCTCGGGCACGGTGGTCTTCCGCAGCTGGAGGATCATCATGGAACGCTCCTGGGGGTCGCGCCTCGGTCGCGCGCTGCACTCTCCGCGGGTATCGCTGCTTACCGGCGCTATCACGGTTCCTTCTCCGCCGTGCTACCCGCACAAGGCCTGCTCGCTTGGAGCATAGGCGAGACACGGTCTGCGTTCCCTGAGCCATGACAGATTCTCTCCACCGCAGGACACTACTCGCACGCTCGTTGGGCGACGGCGCTCTTCGGCCGAGGGCAGCAGGGTGAGAAGCAACGGTGGGAGGGCGCCGGTAAAGACGCTATGCATTCTGGGTACCCGTCCGGAGGCCATCAAACTCGCGCCGGTCATCCGAGAACTGCGCCGTGCCCAGGCGTCGGCCGGGTCGCAGGGGCCGGGGCCCGTGGTTTGTGTAACGGGCCAGCACCGGGAAATGGTCGATCAGATGCTCTCCCTTTTCAGGATCATCCCGGATTACGACCTCGCAGTGATGCGGGAAAACCAGTCCCTGACCCAGCTGGCCTCTCTGCTGCTTGCCGGACTGGAGCCTATCCTCGATTCCGCGCGGCCG
>QHSA01000009.1 GCA_003220315.1 Candidatus Rokuibacteriota bacterium | reverse complement strand
GCCAAGGCGGGCCCGCGCTTGAGGGACATGGGCTTCAGACAGATGAAGATGCAGTGCGGGAGCGAGCCGTCGGTCGCGGCGTCGATCGAGCGCGTCCGCGTCATGCGTGAGGCGATCGGTCCCGACGTCGACCTCATGTGCGACATCAACCAGCTGTGGAGCGTGAACCACGCGATCGAGGTCGGGCGCCGGATCGAGCCCTATCATTTATATTGGCTGGAGGACCCGGTCGCCCACGACGACTACACCGGCCTCGCCCGTGTAGCCGACGCGCTCACCACCCCGATCGCCGCCGGCGAATACCACTACGGCGTCGTGCCCTTTCGCCATCTGCTGGAGGCGCGGTCGATCGACATCGTGATGATCGACCTCTTGCGCGTGGGCGGCATCACGCAGTGGATGAAGGTGGCCGGCATGGCCGAGGCGTTCAACCTGCCCGTGGTGAGCCATCTCGTCCCCGAGGTCCACGTCCACCTCGTCGCCGCGATCCCGAACGGCCTCACCGTCGAGTACATGCCATGGACGCTCCGGCTCTTCGTGGAGACGCCGGCGCTCGAGGGCGGCCAGCTCGTCGTGCCGAAGACCCCGGGGCTCGGGCTGGCGTTCGACCCGGCCGCGATCAAGCGCTATCAGGTCGGGTGAGCGCGGGAAGCGGCTTGACGTAAAGACGAATCGTCTTTACGATAGGCGCATGAAGCTCCTCAACGTCCGACTCGGCCCCGATGACGCCCGGATGGCGGCGCGCCTGCGAGAGGCTGGCATCCCGATCTCGCGTGTTGTGCGTGCGGCGATCCGCGCCGCTCACGAGCGACACGCGACCGCCCGCGTGTCGCGCCGACCGGCGAGCGAGATCATGGCCGACATCTACCGCGAGTATCCCGACCCCCCGAACCCGCCGCGCGGCGAGCGTGATCCGAGGGATCGCGCGAGGGTTCGCCGCCTGATTCGGCGGCGGTTGCGCCACCGGAGCTCGTGATCCTCCTCGACACCGCGCCGGTTGTCGCGCTGTGCGACCCGCGTGACGCGCTCAATCGGCGAGCGCTGCGTGACCTCAACCGGCTCGCGCGCGAGCCCTTCGTTCTCTGTCCGCCGGTGCTCACCGAGGCGTGCTTCCTCCTGCCGCGCCGGGCGCAGCGCGAGCGGCTGCGGCGCTTCCTTGACGAATTCTCGGTCGCGGCCTATCGGCGCGAGGACGAATCCCTGTGGCTCGAGGTTTTCGGTTGGCTGATGCGTTACCACGAGCATGATCCCGACTGGGCCGACGGCTATCTCGCGGTGGTCTCTGAGAAGGAGCGGGGATCCAGGGTGTGGACATACGACCGCGAGTTCCGGACGACATGGCGGCGGCCGGACGGCACCCGGGTCCCGTTGGCGGTGAGCTGAGAAAGAAGGAATCGGTGGCGCCGGGGCTCGGGCTGGGGTTCGACGCGGCCGCGATCAAGCGTTACCAGGTCGGGTGAGGGCGCGCGCGCCGACATGTCTCGGAATCGGAGCATTGACGCACCGGGGCGGGCCTGATTGAATGACCGCGGTGGGTGTCTACGACCAGATCAAGACGGCGTTCCAGGACATCATCGCCCCTGAGCTGCACGCGCTCCGCGGTGATATCCAGCGCCTGGATCAGAAGATCGACGGTGTTGATCAGAAGCTCGACGGCGTCGATGCCCGTCTCACGGTGAAGATCGACGGGCTTCGGGCGGAGACGGCCTCGATGAAGGGTGAACTGCTCGCCGAGATCCGGCGGCTCGACGCCAGAATCGACGGCGTGGATCGCGAGTTACGGACCGCGATCGAGATCCGGGAGCGTCTGGCCGCCCTCGAAGCCCGCCGCTCGCCTCGATGACGACGCCTCCTTCGAAGGACGTGCTGCTCGCCGGCCTGGACAAAGTCGTGCGGGAGACCCTGGCCTATTTCGAGGGGCCCGGCCGGGCGACCAAGGCCCGGGTCGACCGCTGGCAGGCCCGCGATGTGCTGATGCACTTCATCTATTTCCACGACGCGACCGCGTGGGGCATCCAGTCGGCGGCGCTCGGGGGGCCCCCGTGGCCGGTGCCCGCCGACTCCGACACCGTGAACGAGGTGTGCCGCCGCCTCCACGAGCACGAGAGCCTCGACGAGCTGCTGACGCAGCTGCGCCAGGCCCACGCACGGCTGGTCCGCGCGGCTCGCAGCGCGCCCGACCTCGACACGCCCTGCTTTCAGCGGGCGACGGGCGAGCTCATGACCGGGCGTCAGCGGCTGGAGCTGCTCGCCCACCACTGGGCCGAGCACGTCCGGGAATTGCAGGAAGCGGCGAAGAGACCGTAGCGGACCGCGCGCGCGTCCCTGGTCACGCTCCCCTGCTGTTGCTGATCGACTCGAGCGCCATCTCGACCAGCGCGACCTGCCCGGCCGCAACGGCCTGCAAGCCGCGCAAGAGCGCGGCGCGGACCTCGCCGGGATCCTCCACACGCTCACCGTACCCGCCGAACGCGCGCGCGATGGCCGGGTAGTCCGGGCTCGGCGCGATGGCGGTACCCACGAACGTGTTCGACCGTACGGCCCAGCCGTCCGGGTATTGTTCTGAGACGTGGGATTTTTGCGAGAGGTAGCCCGAGTTGTTGAAGAGCACGATCAGGATCGGCATCCGATGCTCCTGACAGACCCCGAGCGCCGCCAGGGCGGGGTTGTAGTGGAAGGCGCCGTCGCCGATCAGGGCGATGACCGTGCGGTCCGGCGCCGCTGCCTTCACGCCGAGCGCCGTCCCCAATCCGGTCCCGAGTCCGCCGCAGCTGCCCGCGAAGAAGCTCCCAGGCTGCAGGCGGTCGAGGAAGCGGTGCACGTCCAGGCGGTGCGTGATGGTCTCGTCGACCACGATCGCGTCCGGCCGGAGGACGTGGTTCAGCTCGTGGGCGACCCAACGGGTGTCGAGGGGCTTCCCCGCCGCGGCCAGCCCCTCCTCGCGCAGCGCGTCCCGCCGCTTCTGGTGGCGCACCTGCCACCGCTCGAGCGTGGTCGTCCGGGCGCCCGGAGGGATCGCCTCCCTCACACGCTCGACCAGCATGGCGAGTGAAACCTCGACGCCGCCGGTGACCACGAGGTCCGCGCGGTAGCCCCAGAACGGGAGATCCGAGCGGAGCGGGTTGTCACTCAGGACCACGACCTTCGTGCCGGGGCCGGGAGCGGACGAGGCCGGGTGCCAGGGCGCCACGGTCGCCACGAGGAACACGACATCGGCGTCGTTCAGGTACTCCGCCACGAACGCCGACCGGCCGACCCCGCCGTAGAGGGGATGCGTGCGCGGGAAGTTCGCGTAGCCGGGATGCCAGGCCTCGATGACCGGCGCGCCGAGCCGCTCGGCGAGGGAGACGAGATGCTCGACCGCGCGCACGCTCCGTCCCACTTCTTCGGTCACGATCAGGGGACTCGCGGCGCGGGCGAGGACGAGCGCCAGCTCGTCGATGGCGCGTGGGTGGGCCGCGGGCGCGTGCGCGAAGCCCGCGGAGGCAGGAGGATTGGTCGTCAACGTCTCGAGCAGGAATTCCATCGGGACCGAGACGAAGACCGGCCCTTGCGGCGTCGCCATCGCCAGCTGACACGCCCGCTGGATCGTCGCCGGCAAGACCGCGGGCGTGTTGAGGGCAAAGCTCCACTTCACCGAGGGCTCCACGAGCCTCGCGGGGCCGCCGACGTCGGACAGCAGGCGAATCCACTGGTGTCCGAGGTCGTGGTCGGAGCCCTCGCTGAACCCGATGGACTCGCCCGCGAGCACGACCATCGGGACCTGCTCGTGAAGCGCTCCGCGGAGCGCCATGGCGGCGTGGAGGGCGCCGACGGTGGTGTGGATCATCACGGCGGGAAGCTTTCCCGACGCCTTCACGTAGCCGCTGGCCATCGCCACCGCGATCTCCTCGTGGCGCGACGAGAGATAGAGAGGGATCTCTTTGGCGGATCCGTACGGTTTTGCGAGGTGCTCCCAGACGGGCGCCCACTCCGAGCCGGGCGACGCGAAGATCTGCTCGACGCCCATCTGGGCCAGGAGGCGCAGGAGGGCTTCGGCCCCGCTCAGTCCTTTCGTGTCCATGCGGCTGTCCTTCTTTCGGCGTTCAGAGGTCGGTGACGTCGACGGCCTGACCGAGGGCGGCGCTCCGGGCCACGGCGGCGGTGAACTCCATGTAGCGCACCCCGTCTTCGAAGGTCGTTCGCCGGACCGTCTCGCGGCCGCGGATCGCGCTGACGAACTCCTCTTCGACCCGCCAGCCGATCCGCCGGTCGGCGGGGATCGGAATCTCGCGGAGCGCGTCCTCGCCGCGCCGCGCACCCGACAGGCGCCGGGCGTCAGCCTCGAGCCGGAGCGTGCCCTCGCTCCCGAAGATCCACACCTCGCTCGGAGGCGCCAGGGCCGTGACCGCGCTGAAGCGAAGGTGGGCGACGGCGCCGGACTGGAGCTGGGCCAGGACGTCGACGTGATCCGGCACGCGCACGTCGTGCCAGGCGCCGGTCGCGTCGCGGCGCCGCGGCACGGCGATCTTGGTCATCGCCGTCACCCGGTGGGCAGGACCGAGCCAGCGCATCATCGCCTCGTACCAGATGCCCATGTTGAGGACGTTGAGCCCGCTGAGCGAGGCGTCGTGGCGCCAGTGGAGCGGCTCGTCCCGGTCCAGGAAACGACCCTGCGCCGCCTGGAGCTCGACCGCGAGCACCTCGCCCGCGTAGCCCTCGGCCAGGAGCGCCTGAAGGGTCGCGTCGACCTCGAGCGTGTGGGGCGCCGGCACGAGCTGGGCGACGAGGTGCGGCGCCCGGCGTGCGGCGGCGAGCATGCGCCGCCCCTCGGCGGCGTCCATGGCCATGCGCGCCTCGCAGAGGACGTGCTTGCCGTGCTCGAGCGCGGCGAGGGTGATCTCGCAGTGCATGTCGGGCCAGGTCCCGACGCAGACGGCGTCGACGTCGCGGGCGCGGACGAGGTCCCGCCAGTCCGCGTAGACCCGGGCGACCCCGAACTCCTTCGCGACGCGCTCGCCCGACTCCTTCGTCCGGTTCGCGACCGCCACCAGGTCGACGTCGGGCTGCTTCTGAAACCCCGGAATGTGACGGCGGCGGGTGTTGTTGCCGGCGCCGACGAAGCCCACGCGGAGCGTCGTGTCAGTCATGGGGCGACATGGTAGCACCACGACGCGTGTCCGGCTCCTCCGGCGGCGGTCACACCCCGCCGGTCACGTCGATGGTCACGCCGGTGACGAAGTCAGCGTCGCGGGAGGCGAGGAAGCAGATCACCCGTGCCTGGTCGGGCGCCTCGGCGACCCGGCGGAGCGGCGTGCGGGCGATTTCCTGCGCCTGCTCGTCCAGGGTCCGCTGCGCCCACCGCGGCCGGATGCGTTCGGTCAGCGTCAGGCTTGGGGCGATGGCGTTGACGGTGACGCCGAACGGCCCCAGCTCGTGCGCGAGCTTCCGCGTGAAGGCGATGATCCCGCCCTTGGCCGCGGCGTAGGCGCTGCTGCTGCTCGCGCTGAGCCCCCGCCCGGCGATGGACGAGATGTTCACGATCTTGCCGCCGCGCTGGCGCTTCATGACCGGTCCCACGGTGTGGCAGAAGAGGAACGTCCCGTCGAGGTTGAAGGTGATGAGGCGTTGCCACTCGGCGAGCGTGAGCTCGTCGACGAGGGCGGCCGGCCGCGCGATGATCGTGCTCCCGCCCACCGCGTTGACCAGGATGTCGACCCGCCCGAACTCGCGCACGACGCCGTCGACCACGTCACGGACCTGGGCCGGGTCCAGGGCGTCGGCCGGTCGCGCGTGCCCCTGGCCCCCGGCGCGCCGGATCGCGCCCATGGCCTCCTCGAGTCGGCCCTTGTCGGTGTCGACGCCGACGACGATGCCGCCCTCGCCCCCGATGATCTCGGCGGTGGCGCGGCCGATCCCGCTCGCCGCCGCCGTGATGAGTGCCACCCGGTCCGTGAATCGCATCGTCATGCGCAGGCGGCCGCGTAGACATCCTGGACGCCGTCGGGCAAGCGATGCTCGTGCCACGTCCGGCCGTCGTCCTGCGTACCGAAGACCTGCCCGGTGCGGCTCACGCAGTAGACCTGATCGGGATCCCGTGGATGGAGCGCCACGGCCATCATCGTGCTCTCGGCCTTGACGCCGTGGTCGAGGCGCGTCCAGGTCTCGCCGAGGTCTCGGCTGCGGTAGAGCGATCCGTCCTGGCTGCGCGCGGCCGGGCTGAGGCATGCGTAGAGGACGCGGGGATCGTGCGGAGACACGCGGAGGTCGCGGCTATACGTGAGCGGCGAGAAGCGGCCGATGTCCATGGTCTGCCAGTGGGCACCGCGCTCCGCGCTCCGGAACAGGCCCATGCGGACGGCGAGGAACACGGTGCCCGGCCTGGCGGCGCTCAGGCAGAGCGCGTGACCGTCCAGCATGCCCTCGATGTCGGTGTCGCTGTCGATCCGGCTCTTGAGGTGCGGCAGCTCCGCGAGCCTCAACAGATCGGCGCTGCAATCCTGCCACGTCTCGCCCGCGTCCGGGCTCTTCATGACGCCGCCGACCTCGAGGGCGCCGTACAGCTCGTCGGGGCGCGCGGGATCGGCCGCCAGACGCATCACGCGGCACACGAACGACTTCATCTTCACCCGCTCGGGCTGGGTGGCCTTCGGGAGCCGCCTCCAGGTGTCGCCGCCGTCGTCGCTCCGGTAGACTCCGACCGGGGACGTCCCGGCGTAGAGGGTCCGCGGATTCGTGGGATGCACCAGGATCGACCAGACCTCGGTGTCGTCGGGGAATCCGAGCCGCTCCCAGCGCTCGCCGCGGTCGGTGCTCCGATACGGGCCGCTCCGCGTGCCCAGATAGATCACCTCCGGGCTCGCCGGGTGCACGGTGATCGCCTGGACATCGGTGACCACCGGCAGCCCCTTGGTGAGATGCTCCCAGCGGTCGTCGCCGATGGCCTGGCGGAAGACCCCTCCGCGGGTCTCCGACCGTGAGCGCGCGGCGCCGACGAAGATGTGCGTGGGCAGGGGCGGGTTGGCCATCGTCGTGTCCTCCCGGGTAATCGTGATTTCCGTGCAAGGATAGCGGAGAACGGGGACGATTGCCTCGCCAGTCGAGTGCCACTACGATCCCGGACACGGAGGCGCTCATGACGACCCCGGTGCCCACCCGACCCTTCACAGGGGAGGAGTTCCTGGACAGCCTGCGTGGCGGGCGCGAGATCTGGATCTACGGCGAACGGGTCCCCGACGTGACGACGCACCCGGCCTTCCGCAATCCCGCGCGCATGCTCGCCCGGCTCTACGACGCGCTGCACGCGCCGGCCACGCACACCCTGTTGACGTGCGGCACCGATACCGGCTCGGGGAGCTACACGCACAGATACTTCCGGGCTCCGATGAGCGCCGCCGATCTGGTCGCCGCGCGCGACGCGATCGCCGCCTGGGCGCGCCTGACCTACGGGTGGATGGGCCGGTCGCCCGATTACAAGGCGTCCTTCCTCGCGACGCTCGGCGCCAACGCCGAGTACTACGCGCCGTATCAGGAGAACGCGCGGCGCTGGTACCGCGCCGCGCAGGAGCGCGTCCTCTACCTGAACCACGCCCTCGTCCAGCCGCCGGTGGACCGGCACCGTCCGCCCGACGAGGTCGCCGACGTCTACGTGCACGTCGAGAAGGAGACCGACGCGGGGCTCGTCGTGAGCGGCGCGAAAGTCGTCGCCACGGGCTCGGCGCTCACCCACGCCAACTTCATCGCCCATCCCACCACCGTGCCCATCAAGACCAAGGAGTTCGCGGTCGTCTTCATCGCCGCCATGGACGCGCCCGGCGTGAAGCTGATCTGCCGCCCGTCCTACGCCATGGCCGCCGAGGTGCTGGGCAGCCCGTTCGATTATCCGCTGTCGAGCCGCCTGGACGAGAACGACGCCATCCTCGTCCTCGACCACGTCCTGGTGCCCTGGGAGAACGTCTTCGTGTACGAGGACGTGGAGAAGTCGAACACGTTCTTCCCGGGGTCCGGCTTCCTGCCGCGTGCGATGCTCCACGGCTGCACGCGCCTGGCCGTCAAGCTCGATTTCATCGCCGGCCTCCTCCTGAAGGCCGTGGACGCGGTGGGCTCGCGGGAGAGCAAGAACGTGCAGGCCTCCGTCGGCGAGACGATCGCCTGGCGCAACCTTTTCTGGGGCCTCTCCGACGCGATGGCGCGCGCGCCCGTCCCGTGGGCCGGCGGCTCGCTGCTCCCGAACCCGGAATACGCACAGGCGTACCGCGTCTTTTCGACGGTCGCGTATCCCCGCGTCAAGGAGCTGACCGAGAGCATCCTCGGCAGCGCCCTCATCTACCTGAACTCGCACGCGGCCGACTTCCGGACGCCGGCGCTGCGCCCCTACCTCGACAAGTACCTGCGCGGCTCCGACGGCACCGACGCCGTCGAGCGCGTCAAGCTGATGAAGCTCCTCTGGGATGCCATGGGGACCGAGTTCGGCGGGCGGCACGAGCTGTACGAGCGCAACTATGCGGGCGCCGCCGAGGCCATCCGCGTCATCACGCTGGACATGGCCCAGGCGAGCGGCCAGGCGCAGGCGTTCAGGGGCTTCGCCGAGCAGTGCATGGCCGAGTACGACCTCGACGGCTGGACCGTGCCCGACCTGATCACGCCGGAGGACGTCAACCTCTTCCTCAAGAAGCGCCGATGACCGCCGCGGCGGCCACCGCGACGAGGGGACGAACATGACGCAGATTGCGAACACGGTGCGGGAGCGTCTGGCGGCGGGCCAGCTCGCGTTGGGCATGGCGCTACGGCAGGCCCGCACCGTCGACATCGGGCGCGTGCTGGCCGCGTGCGGATTCGATTTCGCGTTCATCGACATGGAACACAACACGATGGGCGTCGACACCGCGGCGCAGATCGCGCTGGCCTGCCACGACGCGGGCGTGACGCCACTCGTGCGCGTCCCGGGCTACGAGCACTACCTGGCCACGCGGCTGCTCGACGCGGGAGCGATGGGGATCGTCTTCCCCCACGTCGACACTCCCGAGCAGGCTCGACAGCTCGTGGGCAACTGCAAGTACCCGCCCATGGGCCACCGCTCGCTGGGTGGCCCGATGGCGCAGCTCGGCTTCCGGCCTCACCCCCGGGCCGAGTCCACCGCGCTGGTCAACACGGCGACGCTGGTGGTGACGATGCTCGAGACGCCCAAGGCGATCGACAACGCCGACGCCATCGCCGCGGTCCCGGGGGTGGACGTGCTGCTGATCGGGACCAACGACCTGACCCTGGAGATGGGCATCCCGGGCAAGTACGACGACCCCCGGGTGATGCGCGCGTACGAGACGGTCGTCGCCGCCTGCAAGCGACACGGCAAGTACCCGGGGATGGGAGGAATCTACGACCACCCGACCATGGAGAAATACGTCGGGGTCGGCGCGCGCTTCATCCTCTGCGGCAGCGACCTCTCCTTTATTATGGCCGGCGGGCAGGCGCGCGCCGAGTTCCTCCGGGCCCTCAAGATGTCGTAGGGACGCTCTCTTGACATTGTCAGCCAGTCGGGAGGTGGCGACGGTGGCCGCGCGCGCGGTTCGACCGGCGCGATCTGCTCGCGATCGGGCTGCTCGGGATCACCCAGTTCGGCATCCTCATCGCGCTGCTGGAACTACGGGCTCCGGTTCGTTCCGTCGGCCCGCGCGGCGCTGATTTTCGACACTCCCGTTGCTGACGATGGTCGTCGCAGCGGCGCTCGGTCAGGAGCGGCTGACCCTCGCGAAGCTCTCCGGGGTGCTGCTGACGCTCGCGGGCGTGGGGCTGGCGCTCGGGGAGAAGGCGTTCCAGTGGGACGGCGCGGTCCGCGCGTGGGTCGGCGAGCTCGCCGTGTTCCTGAGAGCGGTGAGCGGTGCCGTCTGCAGCGTCCGGTACCGGCCGTATTTGAAAAGATATCCGACGCTGGCGGTGAGCGCCGTCGCCATGCTTGCCTCGGTCGGGTTCCTCGCGGTGCTCGCCGCCGGGGAGGGGTTTTTCGGCTCGCTGCCCCGCTTCACCGCGGGGGGCTGGCTGGCCGTCCTCTATATCGGGATCGGCAGCGGTGGCGGCTATTACCTGTGGCTGTGGGCGCTCGGCCACGCCACGCCGACGCAGGTGACCGTGTTCCTCGCGCTCAGTCCCGTCACGGCGACCGTGCTCGGCGCGACGCTGCTCGGGGAAAGGATCTCCGCGCCGGCGCTGCTGGGGCTCGCGTGCGTCGCCCTCGGCCTGTGGCTCGCGCACCGGCGCTGAGGCTCAGTTCTTCTTGAGGCGCACCTCTTCGAGGGGCGCCGACCAGGGGTAGGGGTTGATCAGCATCAGCGCGGGCTCCGCGACTCGCGGCCCCACCCCGCTCGGCCACGTGTAGTCCCAGATCGGCGCGAACCTCGTCCGCTCGTGGAGGAGCTGCTGGATCCGGTGCAGCATCACCGAGCGCCGGCGACGGTCAGTCTCGAGGGCCTGCTGCTTGTACAAGGTCTCGATGTCGGGATCGGCGCCATACGCATAGGCGCCGCTGCTCGGCACCCACTCCGACATCCGCGAGGCGGCGTTACCGTAGAGGGCGTTGACGCACATGCACACCCCTCTGAGCTTCTTCGTGGCCCACGCCGAGAAGAAGGCCGCGCGCTCCATCGTTCGGACCCTCGTCCTGATCCCCACGGCCGCCAGGTAGCCTCCGACCGCTTCGGTCGTCGAGACATACGGGGGATACGCGTGCAGGTCCCCGGCATCGAAGCCGTTGGGGTAGCCGGCCTCCGCCAGCAACTGCTTCGACTTCACGGGATCGTAGGGGTCGGGCTCGATGGGCAACGCGAACTCGAAGGTGCGCGGAACGATGTTGCCGGTAGGCTTGGAGGCGCCGAGCGTCTCCGCCTCGCTCAGCGTCCGGCGGTCGACGGCGTAACTGGCGGCGAGCCGCACCCGTCTGTCGTGCCAGGGGGATCTGGGGTCCCACTGGTCGAAGAAATCCAGGAAGAACACCCCGATCCCTCCCGAGAACGCCAGCTTGAGCGTGGGAGTCCGCCGTACCTCCTCGGCCATCGGGGCATCCAGCAGATAGGCGACGTCGACTTCCCCTTTCTTCAGCATGGCCATCCGCGTCGTGGCCTCCGGGACGCTCTTGTAGACGAGCCGCTTGACCTGGGGCACCTTGCGCCAGTAGCCCTCGAACGCTTCCATGACCAGTTCGATGCCGGGGCTCTGGCTCACGAACTTGTAAGGGCCGAGACCGATGGGGTGCCTCTTGAAGCCGTCATCACCGACCCGCTCGATGTAGTTCTTGGGGACGATCCAGCCCGCCGCGGTCGCAAGCGTCCCATAGAAGGTCATGAAGTCGGGCCAGGGCTCGCGCAGATGGAAGCGTACGCGGTAGCGGTCGACGATCGCCACCTCCCGGACATTCTCACGCAGGAGCTTGGCCCCTTTGGCGCGCAGGAAGCTGAACTTCACGTCCTCGGCGGTGAAGGGGTCGCCGTTGTGGAATTGCACTCCCTCGCGCAGCTTGAACTCGTAGACGCGCTGATCCGCACTGACGGTCCAGGATTCCGCCAGGCTCGGGGCCATCAGGTTGCCGGGCATGGGCTTGACGAGCGCATCGTGGAGCGCGTAGAGCACCCAGAAGGGTGTGATGACGCCTACCACCTCACCCGGGTCGAACCAGAGGGGCGGGAGCGTCACGTACAGCGCCCAGCGCATCTCGCCTTCCGGCTTGGACTGAGACGCCGCGGGCTCCACGCAACCGGCCCCGAGCAGGGCGCAGACCAGCACACACGCGAGCGCATAGCGTCGGCTGCTCTTCATGGCCTTCTCCGCGGCTCCTTCCTATCGCATACAGCCGGTCGGCGTCCAGCGACCGGGAACCCCGAGCGGGTCAGGGGGCGGGCGGAGCGAGCGCGATGAGACGCGGCATGACCTCGGCGGTGAACAGGGCGATCGATGCCGCCGCCTCTGCCTCGCTCATGTTGCCGAACGCAAGCCGGCAGACGAAGTAGGTACACCCGCTCGCGGCGACCTGTCGCTCGATCTCCTCGCGCACGCGGGCCGGCGTGCCCGCGATGGCGATGCCGCGCTGGCGCGCCTCGTCGAAGTCCCGGGCGAAGCGGATCGGGATGGCGCCGAAGTCGCGCCACAGCTTGGTGAGGTTCGCGTACCACACGGCGTAGTTCGGCCGCGCCAGCGCCTCGGCCGCCCCGTCGGTGGGCGCCACGACGACGTGGCGTGACATGCCGAGCTTCGGCATCGGCGCCCCGCCGTGCTTGCGCCGCCAGACGTCGCGATAGCGCTCGAAGAGCGGCTTCGCTCCGTCGCACGGATTGTTGGTGATGACGTGCACGCGGTTGGTCGCCGCCCACTCGGCGCCGGCCGTGTGGCCGAGGCCGTACCAGAGCGGGGGATGCGGCTTCTGGAAGGGCCGGAGGACCATCGGGACGTTGCGGTAGGTGTAGCGCGGCCCGCGATGGTCGAGCACCTCGCTCGTCAGTCCCTGGAGGATCACCTCGAGCGCCTCCCGGTAGATTTCCTCGGTCTCCAGGTGGTGGAGGTTGAAGTACGCCATCTCGTAGGGAACGATTCCCCGGCCCACGCCGAAGTCGAAGCGCCCGCGCGAGAGCTGGTCGAGCATGCAGACCTCTTCGATGAGACGGAGCGGGTCGTAGAGCGGCAGGCAGTATACGCACGGCCCCAGGCGGATCTTCCGGGTCCGCTGGGTGGCCGCCGCGAGGAAGATGCCCGGCACCGGCGCCAGCCCGAGCGGCGTCGCGTGGTGCTCGGCGAGATGATACGAGGCGAAGCCCGCGGCGTCGTACCTCTCCAGGAGGCGGAGCCGACTCTCGTAGAACTCGTCGAGCGGGACGTCCTGCCGGTCGAGATGATCGAAGATCCCGAGGTCCATCAACACATCCCGGTCGTCACCGTGGTCACCGTCGGGACTCCTGAGGGTCGTCGACGCTGACGGTGATGGCCACACACGCGATGAGCGCGTCGGCGCCCGGCGCACGCAGGCCGCCGCTGACGGCGCGGACGGTGACCTCGCCGTGCGGAAGCTCGCGCCGGACGCGATCGACGTCGACGGACGCCGGGTCGGGGATCCCGACGGTCACGTCCACGAGCATCCGCCCCCCGCGCTCGCGCACCTCCTGGAACAGCGGCAGGCTCGAATGCCGGATCGCATCCGACACCGCGCGGCAGGCCGCCTTCGTCCCGTCTCCGCCGTGGACGTCGACGCCCATTCCGAACTCGAGCACCTGTGGCTTGACGCTCACGCTTCACCTCCACTCGAGCGCCTCTGAGTTGCCGTCTCTTGACGCGCCACTTCTCGGACGCGGTAGCGGACGGCGCGCCGCATCATCCATTGAACCGCCAACAAATCGACGAACGCCCGGAGCGCGCGGTTGCGGATGCCGTACTTGGAGCGGCCGAAACGGCGCGGGCGGTGCTGCACCGGGACTTCGATCACCCGGTAGCCCGCCGTCCGGAGCAGGGTCGGCACGAACCGATGCATACCGGTGTACGGCGGGATCGCGCCGACACACTCCCGACGCATCACGCGCAGGCTGCAGGCGCTGTCCCTGACCTCGTCGCCCGTGAGCCAGTTGCGGAGCGCGTTGGCGATCCGGGAGGAGACGCGCTTCGGCCAGGGATCGTGGCGCTCGCGCCGCCAGCCCACCGCCGCGTCGGCGCCCTCGAGGGCCGCCAGCAAGGGTGGGAGATCCCGCGGATCGTTCTGAAGGTCGGCGTCGAGCGTCGCCACGATCCGTCCGCGCGCGGCACCGTAGCCCGCGTGGAACGCGGCCGTCAGCCCCGCGTTCGCGTCGAAGCAGAGGAGTCGCACGCGGGGATCCCCGGCCATCAGGGCGCGGATCGCGTCGGCGCTCCCGTCGGTGGAGCCATCGTCCACGAAGACGACCTCCGCCGACCGACCGAGCCGCCCGAGGACGGCGTCGAGCTCCCTCCAGAGGGGCGAAATGTTCTCCACCTCGTTGAAGACGGGGACGATGACCGACAGCTCGGGCGCCTGGCTCATCGCGTCGGTCGGCCGACGGCGACCATACTCTTGTCGCCGACGGTGGCCGACGCCAGCACCTGCCACGTAGGATCCGCCGCCGGCGCCAGCGCCCGCCACCGTTCGGCCGTCATGATGAAGGCGTCGTGGGGGGCGGTTCGGAGACGCGCCCGCACGGCCGCCTCGTCGCCGATCTCGACGACACGGCGCTGGAGATAGAAGTCATAGCTGAGCCGGAGGCCAGGATAGCCGACCACCGTCCCGCCCGGCGCAACGTTCGCGGCGGCTGCGACCGTCAGGGGTCGGATGTCGAAGGCGCGGGTATAGCGGATCGGGTACGCCACGCCCTCGACGAGGAGCACGCCCGCCACGGCGAGCGCGAGCCCGACGGCGCCGCTCGGCGGCGCACCGAGCCGCACGCCCCGCACCAGCGCGACGCAGGCCACGAGCGCCAGGGCGGCGATCGCGACCCGTTCCCATCCCGCCTCGGGAATGTACGCGCGGTCTTCGCCGTGGACGAGGCGCAACAGGGACGCGCGCCCGACGCCGGCGGCGGCCGCAACCGCGAGCGCAAACACGCCGGCCGCGAGCGACGCGAAGGTCTGCACCCGCCGCGCCGGACCGGTGACCCGGGCCGTCAGGAACTCCGCGGTGAGGAGCGCGAGCCCCGGGAACACCACCAGGATGTATCGAGAACGATAGTTCCCGGAGATGGCGACGAGCAGCCACAGGGTCGCCGTCCAGAGCGCGATCCGCCGCCGTCCCGCGTCGGGAGACTGCCGCCACCAGAACGGCGCTGCGGCGACGAGCAGGGTCCAGGGCAGGAACGACGGCAACGGCGCCCACAGCGCCGTGAAGCGAGGCAGGATGGGCCCGAGCAGGTACCACGTCAGATAGTGACCGGTGAGGACCTGATCGTCGAAGCTGCCCTGCGACCGAGCCTGGTACGGCAGCAACCAGACGATCGTGGCCACACCGAACGCCAGGACGCTCCCGAGCACGGGACGGAGCCTGCGAAGCATGGCGGTGCCGTCCGTGAACGCCACCGCGACCCCGGCGGCGGCGAGCGCTGCGAGCGCCTGAGGCCCCTTGCTGAGGAGGGCCCCCGTGAAGCACGCGTAGAAGGCGAGGACGGGCCCGAGGGACCATCCCGCGCGTTGGCCTCTGAGAAGCCAGTAGAGGGCCCACACGAGCCACGCGTTCAGCATCCCGTCCGGTAGGATCTGATGGCTCATGTTGAAGTAGAGCGGCGTCGTGACGACGATCAAGCCGGCGAGGGCTCCGGCCTGCCATCCCCAGAGGAGCCGTCCAACCGCGATCACGCCCGCGACGCCGGCCACGGACGAGACGAGCGCGGGGATCGCGGCGCTCACCTCCGTCACGCGGCCGAAGGGGACCGCAGCCGCCGCCACGGCCCAGAAGAAGAGCTGGGGCTTGTTGAGGTAGTGCTGGCCGCGGAGCTCGGCGACGAGCCACCGGCCGTGATCGAGGGCGTCTTGCGCCAGGAGCGCGAATCGCGCCTCATCCGACGACCAGAACGGGCGGCGTCCCGCAGGGGTGGCGACGATCATCACGGAGAGGACGAGCACGCCGAGCATGCACGCCCCGGGACGCCGTCCAACACCGCCCATTGCTGGCCAGGATACACGAGGTCGAGCGGGGTACTATATGCGCGCGACGGCCGTCCGCCGCCGCTAACATGGTCGTGCGAGCCGGAGGCCGTCGCGGGGCCGCAGTGCGAGCCGCAGCCGCAGGCGAGGCGAGCCTGTGATTGAGTCCCCGCCGGCCGAGGCGAGCAAAGAAAATGGAGGAGAGGCGTGGCCAAGTTCAAGGTCGTCACCCCGGCTGGGATCGGTTACGGAGTACCGGGCTACGCGCTGGAGATGGAAGCCCTCGCCCCGCTCGGGGCGGAAATTGTCGAAGTCGAGGCCAAGACCGACGACGACTTCGCCAAGGCGGCGCGCGACGCCGATGCCCTCTACGCCAAGGGGCGTCACATCACCAAGCCGATCGTCGACGGCCTCGAGCGGTGCAGGGTGATCGCCCTGGGTAGCGTCGGCGTCGACTCCGTGGACGTCGCCGCGGCCACGGCGCGCGGGATTCCGGTCACCAATGTTCCCGACACGTTCATCGAGGAGGTCGCCGACCACGCGATGACGCTGATCCTGGCGACCTTTCGTCGGCTGGTGGTCCAGGATCGGCTGGTGCGAGCAGGACGATGGCGGGAGGGGCGGCCAATGCTATACGAGCTTCCCCGGCTCATGGGCCAGACCCTGGGCTTGATCGCCTTTGGTCACGTGGCCAGGGCCGTGGCGGTCCGGGCCAGGCCGTTCGGCGTGCACATGCTGGCCTACGACCCCTACATCGAAGAGCTGGTCATGAGCCAGTACGGTGTGGAGCCGGTTGGCCTGACCGAGTTGCTGCAACGCTCGGACATCGTCTCCATGCACGCCCCCGCCACGCCGGACGCCCAGCATCTGCTGACCGAGGAGCACTTCCGGTCGATGAAGCGGAGCGCGATCTTCGTGAACACCGGGCGTGGGCCGACGGTGGACGAGTCGGCGCTCGTCAAGGCCCTGCAGGAAGGCTGGATCGCCGGCGCCGGGCTGGACGTGCTCGAGCAGGAGCCGCCCGCCCCGTCCAATCCTCTGCTGGGCATGGACAACGTCATCCTCACCGCGCATGTGGCGTCGGCCTCGGCGCGGTTCGATCCCGCGCGGCGGCGGCGGGTGGGCCAGGAGATCGCGCTGGTGCTTCGCGGGCGATGGCCCAGGAGCTGCGTGAACCCCTCGGTCCTCCCGAAGACTGGGCTGGTGCGCTGGCAGCCCTACTCCATGGAACGCGGGCCTGGAGCGTAGAGAAGGAACGAGCGACGACCAGAGGGATACGCAATACTGCACGGACCCGATGGCGCAACGTGTGTTGCGAGGCCGGCGATTCTTGAAACAGCGATGTCAGAATGAGCATGCTCACCGTCAATCGTGACGCTGCATGTTTGCGTTCTGACCGCTGGCCGGACTCTGCCGGCCGCTGAGTCCCCGCGATTTCCAATGCCTATTCTGACGGCCCTGGCCCGACGCGATTCCGGAATTGGCACCGCCTGTGCACGATCCCCTCCTTGAGGGAAGACCCCTTCTCGACAAGGGCAAACCCGCCGTGAGGCGGGGACGCAAAGCCACGGGTCAAGCGAGGCGCTTGACGGCCGGGCTACCGAAGGAAGGGAGATCGAGGCTCCCCGAGAACATCGGGGTCTTCCGCACAGCGGAGGGCCATGGTGTTTTCAGGCGATCGCTCGCCCGTCAGTCGCGTCTTCCGGGCGCTTGTCTTCGCGGGTGTCGCCGCCATGCCCGGTCTGCTGGTCCCCGCCCACGCCGCGGGCGGCGTGCTCTTCCAGAGCAACTGGGACACCGCGGCCGGCACCTCGACGACTGCCGTGACCGACGGGGGGCGGTGGCCCAATTACTGGGAATTCAACAACGGCACCGGCGTCCAGCTCATCTCGGTCGTCTCAGGGGGCCCGAACGGCCGTAACGCCCTCCGCGTGCAGCAGCGCGGCTCCACCTTTGCGGCCAACGTCCAGATCAACGATGTCGTCCCGCTGGCCACCGATTTCTACGTGCGCTACTACATGCGCAACGATGACACGTCGGGGTCGGGCGACCATATCGTGACCGCGGACACCTGGGGGTACGCGAACTTAACTTACCTGCGGAAGTACGGCAGCGCGTCGGGGTGGAACTTCGTCGTCAGTATGTACGGCTGCGCCGAGATCTATCCCCTTCGTCACTGGGGACCGGCGCTGAAGCTCGCCAATGGGCAATGGTACCGGTTCGAGTACTACGTCCATTACGTGGACGCGACCCATATTC
>QHSA01000008.1 GCA_003220315.1 Candidatus Rokuibacteriota bacterium | reverse complement strand
GGGCGTGACCCTGACCACTGGTGGTGGCGGCGGTGCCGCTGCGCCGGATCTGTCGCCGCAGCCGGCGAACGCAGCTGCCAACGCGACGACCAGGAGGCCTGCCTGCGAAGTGTGTGCGATGCTCCGTCTCCGTCGGACCCGCATCTCTAGGCCTGCTCCCTGAGCATCCATTCACGAATGTAGGGTGAGCAATGAAGAAGTCTGACACCCTCTGACTCACAGAGGCTCAGGAAGCGCACCGTGTCCAGGTCCACCAGCGTCACATCTTCCAGGTCCAGGACGATCCCCGGTCTCTCGGTGCGAATCTGCGCCTCCAACTCTTCGAGGTGTTCCGACTGAATCCGGCCACTCAGGCGAAGAACTCTGCCGTCATCGTCGGAGCGCTTTTCGATTCTCAGCGTCATCGCCTTGCGTGCCTCGTCCCTCGACAACGGCAAGTCACGTGCCACTGCTAAGTCGCTGAATCATCGCGGCTCCAGTTCCGTGGGGTGTGCCGTGATTCGGCATTTGCTGATCTTCGGCAGGAGCCCCGAGCGATCGAGATTCGCTCGGCGAACGAGGTGTCCAGAGGCGGCGAGCTATCCCACCTTGAACCGGTACTTGTTGATGCCCAGGCTCGCGATCTTCGACTCGAGCGTTTGCCGCGGAATTCCCAGTTTGCCGGCCGCGCCGGATGGGCCCGAAATCTGGCCTCGGCTCTCCGCCAGCGCCGCCTCGATCATTCCCCTCTCGCGTTCGGGAGCCAGGCGGCCCAGCTTGACTTCGTACACCCTCGCCCGAGACGACTCTGCGCGTGCCTCGTGCTTCAACCATGCCTCGTCCACAGACAACGTGTCGCCATCGCACAGAACGACGGCTCGCTCGACGACATTCTGCAACTCGCGGATGTTGCCAGGCCAGTCGTAGGTTTGGAGGAGCTCAATGGTCCTCGTGTCGATGACTCTCAGCTTCTTCCCGGCCTTCTCCGCGTAGCGCTCCATCAGGTATTCGACGAGGACAGGAATGTCGTCGGCGCGTTCCCGCAGCGACGGGCTTCGAATCGGAAACACGTTCAGCCGATAGAAGAGATCCTGGCGGAATGAGCCCGCGGCCACGGCAGCCTTCAGGTCGCCGTTCGTCGCGGCCAGGACTCGCACGTCCACGGAGATCGGCTGGCTGCTCCCGACCCGTTCAAACTCTCGCTCTTGGAGCACCCGCAGCAAGGCAACCTGAGTCTCCATGGGAATCTCACCGATCTCGTCCAGGAAAATCGTCCCGCCGTCAGCCGATTCAAAGCGTCCCACGCGCCGCTGCAGTGCCCCGGTGAAGGCACCTTTCTCATGCCCAAACAGCTCGGCGGCGATCAGCGAAGACGGAATGGCCGCACAATTCACCCGGATGAATGCTCGAGTCGACCGGCTCGACCGTCTATGAATGGCGCGAGCGATCAGCTCCTTGCCGGTTCCGGTTTCTCCCGAGATCAGGACCGTAGACTCCGTCGGTGCAACCTTCGCGACCTGCGCCAGCACCCGTCGCAGCGCTTCGGAGGATCCGACAATCTCCTCGAACATCGAGGAGCGATCGATCTCTTCGCGCAATGCCAGATTCTCGTTTCGGACTCTCTCTTCGGCCTGCTTGCGGTCTTCGATGTCGGTCCCCGTCGCATACCAGCGAACGATATGTCCCTGTTCGTCACGCAGCGGCCTGTAGTGGACGAGAAACCAACGACACCGACCGTCTTTCCGGCGTGTCCGAAGCTCTAGCTGAAACGAGGCTCCGCGTTCAAGCCCTTTCTGGCGCTCGTGCCGCGCCGTCTCCACATCATCCGGAAAGAGCGCACGAAAGCCTCCGGTCTGGACCTCTTCCAGGCTCAGGCCGGTGTATTCGAGCAAAACTTCATTCGCGTAGAGCGGACGACCATCCGGTGCTAAGACGACGATCGCTTGCGGTATGGCGTCGACAATCTGACGAAGTTCTCGCTCGTCTCGTCGAAGTTGATCTTCTGCGCGCTTGTGATCCTCGATGTCGGTATTCGTTCCATACCATCTGACGACCCTGCCCTGTGGGTCGCGTACCGGCACCGCACGAAACAGAAACCACCGATGCTTCCCATCAAAGCGTCGGAGGCGAGCCTCCTCCTCCCCGGGCTCCTCCGAAGCGAGGACGCGTAGCCACGTGTCCATCAACGTGCCCAAATCATCGCGATGGATTGCGGCTTGCCACCCCCATCCGAGCGACTCCTCCATCGAGAGGCCGGTGTAGTCGAGCCATCGTTGGTTGAGAAATTCGGTGGTGCCGTCTGGCCGACACGACCATGCCAGCGCGGGAATCTTGTCGATCATCGCCCGAAAATCGTTCACCGCATCCGTCATCGCATCAGCCCGAAGGCACTGCGTCGTGCTCCCAGCTTTCGCCTCTCTTTTGATGGCGTCGACCGCCGACGCGAAGGGTGTCGGCGGAGTTTTCAGCAAGAACACGCAAGCTTGGCCGCCGGCTGCACGAGTTGTCATGCTGGGGGCTCCTCTGGCTGTCGGTGACCGGTCGTGAGGCGGAGCGTACGAGAGCCGGCCTGACGAGTCTTTGGCGCGGGCTGATTCATTCTGAAAAGTCCTGCGCACCCGTGTAGAATCCGCTCGCCATGGCTGGGGCCGCGGATCGGTCACAAACCATTGAATTTGGCCGCTTTACGGTGATCAGCCATCGCCGAGAGCTGCTCGCCGACGGCCGGCCGATCGAACTCGGCGGACGCGCGTTCGATACCCTCATGGTCCTCATCGACGCCCGGGGCACTGTCCTCGGCAAGGACGAACTGATGAACCGGGTATGGCCCGACCGGGTTGTCGAGGAGAACAACCTCCAGGCGCAGATCTCCGCACTGCGCAAGGTGTTCGGCGCCGATCGCGATCTCATTCGAACCGTGGCCGGCCGCGGGTACCAGTTCACCGGCGAGATCCGCAAGGGGGTGACGTCCGGCGCCGCCGGGCCGGCGCGCCTCACGAATCTTCCCACGCCTCAGTCCGAGCTGATCGGGCGGGAGGCTCCGCTCCGCGACGTCACGAACCTGGTCGTCGCACACCGCCTCGTGACCCTGACCGGCGCGGGTGGCGTCGGTAAGACACGATTGGCGCTCGAGGCGACGCGGCAACTGTTGCCACGGTTCCTCGATGGCGCCTGGCTCGCGGAGCTCGGGCCGCTCGCCGATGCCGACCTCGTCCCGGTCGCCGTCGCTGCCGCCCTCGGCCTGTCGCTCGGGTCCGGTCCGGTGACCACCGACCGCGTCGCGGCGGCCCTGAGGGCCAAACATCTGCTCCTCGTCATCGACAATTGCGAGCACGTGATCGAGGTGGCCGCCGCGATGGCCGAGGCCGTGTTGAGGGCGAGTCCACTGACGCGGGTGCTCGCCACGAGCCGCGAGTCGCTGCGCGCCACCGAAGAGTACGTCTATCGTGTGCCGTCCCTCGACGTGCCCGTCGACGACAACGTCGACGTGGAGGATGTGTCGCGCCATGGAGCCGTCAGACTCTTCAACGTGCGGGCGCACGCGGCGGAACCGGGGTACGACGCCCATCCGCGCCACGCGGTCGTCGCCGCGCGCATCTGCCGGCGGCTCGACGGCATTCCGCTCGCGATCGAGCTGGCGGCGGCGCGTGTCCCCGCGTTCGGCGTCGACGGCATTGCCAGCCGCCTCGGCGATCGGTTCCACCTCCTCACCGAAGGCAGCCGGACGGGGTTGACGCGCCATCAAACCCTCCGCGCGACGCTCGACTGGAGCTACGAGCTGCTCTCCGACGTCGAGCGCATCGTGCTGCGTCGCCTGGGGAAGTTCGCCGGGGCGTTCCGGCTCGAGTCGGCGCAGGCCGTGGCCGCTGGTTCGGATGTCGCGGTGCCGGCCATTCCGGAGATCGTGGCGAATCTGGTGGCGAAGTCGCTCGTCGCCGCCGACCTCGGCGAGGCCGTCGTCCACTACCGGCTCCTCGAGACGACACGGGTCTATGCGCGTGAAGCGCTCCTCGAGAGTGGCGAGCACAACGAGGTCGCCAGGCGCCACGGCGAGCATCATCGAGATCTGCTGGATCGCGCGGCGACCGACTCGGAGACCTTGCCCCCCGACGCGTGGCCGTCCGCCTACGGTCGCGCGCTCGATGATGTCCGCGCCGCGCTCGACTGGGCGTTTTCGCCCGAGGGCGACCTGGCGCTCGGCATCGCGCTGACGGTCGCCGCCGTGCCGTTGTGGGGTCGCTTCTCACTCCTCGAGGAGTGGCGCGAGCGCGTCGAACGGGCACTGGCACGCCTGGCGAGCAGCGCCGATCGGGATCCAGCGGGCGAGATGCAGCTTTCCGCCGCGCTGGCGCAGGCGCTGTTGTTGACGAAGGGCCCCGTGCCCGAAGCGCACGCGGCGTGGTCGACCGCGTTCGACATTGCGGAGACCCTTCGGGACACCGACTACCAGTTGAGGTCGCTGTGGGGGCTGTTCGTGTATCGCTTCACGATCGGCGAGTCTCGAGCGGCGCAGGCGACCGCCGAGCAATTCCGCCGTCTGGCCGAGGATGCGAGGGACCCCGTCTACAAGCGTGTCGGCGATCGCATCATGGGGAATATTCTGCACATTCTCGGGGAACAAACGCGTGCGCGGCGACATCACGAGAGGCTCTCCGACCGCTACGTGACCCGGCCGCATCGCTCTCACAGCGTCCGCTTCATCTGGGACGAGCGTGTCCTGGCCCAGGCATTCTACGCACGCATCCTCTGCCTGCAGGGCCTACCGGATCGCGCACTGGAGATCGTCGAGCAGTGCGTCACCGATGCGCAGGCTGCCGATCATCCAACGTCGCTGTTCTACGCGCTCATCGAGGCCGCGTGTCCGGTCGCCTTGCTTGCCGGGAACCTGCCGGCGGCTGATCGCTTCCTCGGGCTGCTCGGCGATCTTGCCCGCACGCATGCGCAAGACCTCTGGCACGTCTGGCACCGCTGCTTCACCGGCGCGCTGTTCCTCGAGCGCGGGGAAGTCGTCACGGCGTCGCGGACGCTCCGCGGGGTCCTCGATGCAGTGCCCGAGATCGTGTTCCACTTTCATCGGACGGTGTTCCTCGGCGATCTCGGCGAGGCGCTGGGGCGCTCCGGTGAGGTCGCGGAAGGCCTGGCGCTGATCGACCAGGCCCTCGAGCGGGCCCGACGTCGCGAGGAATGGTGGTACGCCCCGGAGCTGCTGCGCAAGAGAGGCGAGGTCTCGCTCCTGGCCGACGCCGCGGTGTCCGTCACCGCGGAGGAACACTTCAGGGAGGCCCTCGCCATGGCGCGCGGACAGGACGCGCTCGCCTGGGAACTGCGGATCGCCACGAGCCTCGCGGGGCTGTGGCATCGGCAGCGTCGAAGTCGCGAGGCGCGGACACTCCTGGCGCCGGTCTACCGCCGATTCACCGAAGGGTTCGGGACTGCCGATCTGACGACGGCGAGGGCGTTGCTTCATACGCTGCGCTCGTCGCGGCTGATGTCCTCGCCGCGGACTGATTCGTCCTGACGACCCCTGACAGGCCGGATACAATTGGGGGCCATGGATGCGGCGCATCCTCCCGCCCCTCTGGAGTTCGGTCGATTCAAGGTTGTCCGTCATCGGCGTGAGCTGCTCGTCGACGGCCGGGCCGTCGAGCTGGGCGGGCGAGCCTTCGACACGCTGATCGCGCTGATCGACGCGCGCGGCTCCATCGTCGACAAGGACCGGCTGATGCGGCGCGTGTGGCCGGATCGCGTCGTCGAGGAAAACAACCTCCAGGCCCAGATCTCCGCGCTGCGCAAGGTCTTCGGCGCCGATCGTGATCTCATCAGAACCGTCGCGGGACGCGGGTATCAGTTCACGGGCGACATCCGCGACGCTGAGACGGCCGTCACCCCGCCGGCCGGTCTGACGAACCTCCCCTCACACCTTCCCGATTTGATCGGGCGGGACGCCTCGCTCGATACCGTGGTGGATCTGATCACGGCGCACCGCCTCGTGACCTTGACCGGCGCCGGTGGTGTGGGCAAGACGCGATTGGCGTTGGAGGCTGCGCGGCAGCTGCTGCCGCGGTTTCCCGACGGCGTGTGGCTGGTCGAGCTCGGGCCGCTCGCCGATCCGGCCCTCGTCCCGGTCACCGTCGCGACCGCCGTCGGTCTCCCGCTCGGCACCGGTCCGGCCACCGCCGATCGCGTCGCGGGAGCGTTGCGTGAGAAGCACCTCCTGCTGGTCCTCGACAACTGTGAGCACGTGATCGCCGCGGCCGCCTCCATGGCGGCGGCGCTCGTCAGCGCGGGGGCGCTGGCCCGGGTGCTCGCCACGACGCTGGAGCCGCTGCGCGCCCCCGAGGAACACATCTATCGTGTGCCGTCGCTCGACGTCCCCGCCGAAGACAACCTCGACGCGGACGACGTGTCGCGGTACGGAGCGATCCGACTCTTCGATGCGCGAGCGCGCGCGGCGGAACCGGGGTACGTGGCCGATCGCAGACGCGCAGCCACGGTGGCCGCCATTTGCCGACGGCTCGACGGGATCCCGCTCGCGATCGAGCTGGCCGCGGCGCGCGTTCCGGCGTTCGGCGTCGACGGCATTGCCGCCCGCCTGGGCGATCGCTTCCACCTGCTCACCGGCGGCCGCCGCACGGCGCTGCCGCGCCAGCAGACTCTGCGTGCGACCCTCGACTGGAGCTACGAGCTCCTGTCCGAACCTGAACGGATCACTCTGCGCCGGCTCGCCGTCTTCGCCGGAGGCTTCTCCCTGGAGGCGGCCACCGCCGTCGTGTCGAGTCCGGACCTGCCCGCGTCCGAGGTGTCAGACTGCGTCGCGGGCCTGGTCTCCCGGTCGCTCGTGTCGGCCCATGCCGGCGAGCTCTCCATGCAGTACCGCCTGCTCGAGACGACGCGCGCCTACGCCCGCGAGAAGCTCAGTGAGAGTGGCGAGTTGGCAACCCTCGCCAGGCGCCATGCGGAGTACTTCGGGGCTCTGTTCGAACAAGGCAACACAGAGCTGGGGACGCGGCCCGTGACCGAATGGATGGCCGCCTATGGCAAGCAGATCGACGACGTGCGTGCGGCCCTGGACTGGGCGTTTTCCTCGAGTAGGGATGTCGCTGCCGGCGTGGCGTTGACGATCGCAGTCGTGCCGCTGTGGACGCACCTCTCGCTCATGGAGGAGTGCCGACGGCGCGTGGCGCAAGCGCTCGGCAGCCTCGGGCCCGCCGCGAGCCGAGACCGGCGGCGCGAAATGCAACTCCTGGCCGCGCTGGGCGCGGCGCTCATGTACACGAAAGGCGCCGTTCCGGAAACGCGGTCCGCCTTTGCCGGCACGCTCGAGATCGCTGACAGGCTGGATGACACCGACTATCGCCTGCGGGCGCTCTGGGGCCTGTGGGTCGATCGCATGAATAGCGGCGATGTCCGGCAGGCGATGACGCTTGCGGAGACCTTCTCTCGCGCCGCCGCGAAGTCCACCGATCCGCTCGCCGCCCCGGTCGGGGATAGGATGACGGGCTTCGCGCTGCATTTCCTCGGCGACCAGACACAGGCGAGGCGCCACATCGAGCGTATGCTCGATGGCCCACGCCCCTCCGTTCACGAGCTCCACATCGTCCGCTTCCAGTTCGATCCATGGGTGACGGCCCGTTCGAGGCTCGCGACGATCCTCTGGCTCCAGGGCCACCCGGATCAAGCGGTATCGACCGCCCAGCGAGGTGTCGAAGAAGCGGTCGCCTTGAATCATGCCGTCACGCTGTGCAACGCCTTCGCTCAAGGCGCCTGTTCGGTTGCGTTCCTGGCCGGCGATCTTGCGGCCGCGGAGCGCTTCGTGACGGTGCTGCTCGAGTATTCCGAACGGCATGGCTTGGCCTTCTGGCATGCGGACGGTCGCTGCTTCAAGGGTGTCCTGTTGCTCAGGCGTGGCGACACGGGTCGGGGATTGGACATGCTGCGCGCGACGCTCGGTGAGCTCTCCAAGACCCCGTTCCATACCCGTTACGATCCATTTCTCGGCGAAGTGGCGGACGCGTTGAGCCGCGTGGGCCTCGTCGCAGAGGGGCTTGCCGCAATCGACCAGGCGCTCGACCGTACCAAGCAGAGCGGAGGGCTCTGGTACGTCGCCGAGTTGCTCCGCATCAAGGGCGAGATCGTCTTGCGGGCGGGTGCTCCGAACGCTGCTGCCGCGGCCGAGGAACTCTTCCGGCAGTCCATCGACTGGGCGCAACGCCAGGACGCGCTCTCCTGGGAGCTGCGGGCCTCCACGAGCCTCGCCCGGCTCTGGCACGGACGGCGGCGCGGGAGCCAGGCGCGAAAGCTGCTCTCGGCCGTCTACCGCCGGTTCACCGAGGGGTTTGGAACTGCCGATCTCGTCAGCGCGAAAGCCCTGCTCGACAGGCTCCGTCCCTAGCGAAGCGCCCGCAGCTCTTTTCAGAACGATTCAGGCCGCGGCAAGGACTCCTCAGCCCCGACTGCGTACCGTGCCCCTCACGACGCGCCAGCGCGTCGACGAGGAGGGCGGAGATGACGAGTCACCGGGCGGGAAGCGACGGCGTCGAGCGGAATATCCAGAAGTTTCTCGGGGCCCTCGCGGCGGGCGGCGGCAAGCCGATGGAGCAGATGACTCCGGCGGAGGCCCGCGCGGTGTTGGTCGGCGCGCAGTCCAGCGTCACTCTCGATCTGCCGAAAGCCGACGTCACGGAACGAACGATCACGACCGATGGCCAGACGGTCAAGTTGGTGATCGTGCGCCCCACCGGCGTGACCGGCGCGCTCCCCGCGTTCATGTTTTTCCACGGCGGTGGCTGGGTGCTCGGCGACTTCCCGACCCACGAGCGCCTCGTCCGCGACCTCGTCGCCGGCTCTGGCGCGACCGCGGTGTTCGTCGACTACGACCGCTCTCCCGAAGCGCACTATCCGGTCGCCATCAACCAGGCCTATGCCGCCACGAAGTGGGTGGCGGCACACGGCAACGAGATCGGCGTCGACGGCCGGCGCCTCGCCGCGGTCGGTAACAGCGTCGGCGGCAACATGGCCGCCGTCGTCAGCCTGATGGCCAAGGACCGGGGAACGCCGAACATCCTCTTCCAGATCCTGTTCTGGCCAGTCACGAACGCGAAGTTCGACACTGCGTCGTACGGGCAGTTCGCGGAGGGGCATTTCCTTACCCGGAACATGATGCGGTGGTTCTGGGACTGCTACACCACCGATCCGCGCGAACGACAGGACGTCTACGCGTCGCCGTTACAGGCGTCGAACGAGCGGGTCAAGGGCCTGCCACCCGCGCTCATCCAGACCGCGGAGATGGACGTCCTGCGCGACGAGGGCGAGGCCTACGCGCGCAAGCTCGACGGCGCCGGGGTCGATGTGACCGCAACGCGATACAACGGCCTCATTCACGACTACGGGCTGCTCAACGCCATCAGCCAGGTTCCCGGCGTCCGCTCGGCGCTGTTGCAGGCCTCGCAAGAGCTGAAGAGACGCCTGCAGTGAGCGGCGTCACGGAGCGCTTCGCGGAGGTCAACGGCGTTCGCCTGCACTACCGCATCGCCGGCACGGGCAGCCCCGTCGTCCTGCTGCACGGTTATACGCAGACCGGGCACATGTGGCATCCGATCCTGCCTTCGCTGGCCGAGCGTCACACGGTGATCGTTCCCGACCTGCGCGGCGCCGGTGGATCGGCCAAGCCAGACGCCGGCTATGACAAGAAGACTCTCGCCGCCGACATCCAGGCCTTGACCGCGTCGTTGGGATTCGATCGCGTTCGTATCGTCGGCCACGACATCGGCTTGATGGTCGCGTATGCCTATGCCGCGCAGTTCCCGCGGGCCACCGAGCGCGTGGTGCTGATGGACGCCTTCCTGCCCGGCATCGGCAACTGGAAGGACGTCTGGCTGTTG
>QHSA01000007.1 GCA_003220315.1 Candidatus Rokuibacteriota bacterium | reverse complement strand
TCTCCTGACCGCCAAGCCCGATGTGAAGACGGTGGCCGGCCTCAACCAGGACTATGCGTGGGGGCGGGACTCGTGGGAGATCTTCATCCGCGCCCTCCGCAAGCTCAAGCCCGACGTCCAGGTGGTCGAGACCCTCTGGCCCAAGCTCTTCCAGGGCGACCTGTCGGCCGAGATCTCGAAGCTCCTCACCGCCAAGCCCGACGTGGTCTTCCACAGCCTCTGGGGAACGGATCTGGCCTCGGTGAACAGCCAGGGCCGGGTCCGCGGGCTCTTCCGCCAGAGCCTCGTCATCCACAACAACTCTGCGTTCCTCTTCAAGGAGTTTCGGGACCTGCCCGAGGGGTTCGTGGTGGGGTTCCGCGGCACGCACTGGCCCGAGGTGCCCGACCCCGGCAAGAATCCGCTCCAGAAGGAGTTCGTCGAGCGCTGCACGAAGAAGTTCGGGGAGCCGTGTGGGTCGCCCCACGGGAGCTATCACATGGTCCAGGCCCTCCAGGGGGTGAAGTCCGCCTACGAGAAGGCGATCAAGACGACCGGCCGGTGGCCGAGTGTGGAGGACGTCGTGCGAGCCTTCGAGTATCTCGAGTTTGACTCGCCGAGCGGGCGCATCGCGATGGCGGTCGGTGGCGGCCACCAGGCCATCGAGGATTCGCTCTACGGGACGGTAAAGCTCGACGCGCAGAAGAAGCAGAACGTGCTCACGAGCGTGCGGGTGTTCCCGGCCAAGTGCGTCAACGCCCCCGACGGGGTGAAGACCCTGGACTGGATCGACCAGGGCTTCCGCGGCGCCCAGTGCCCGTGAGGTCGGCGGGCGGCGAACGACCGGCCTGAACCACCTCATCGTCGTCGCGCTCGACGGGATCAGCTACGCGTCGTGGCTGTTCCTGGTGTCGGCCGGCCTCACGTTCACCTACGGCGTCGTCCGGATCCTGAACCTCGCCCACGGTAACCTCTACGCCCTCGGGGCGTACATGGGCGCGTGGCTCGTCCTCGGCTGGGGATCGAGCGCCTGGCCCGCGCTGAGCTACCTGCTGCTCTTGCTGGCCGCCGTCTTCATCGGCGTGACGGCGGGGCCCGTCATCGAGCGCCTTTTCCTCCGCCGCGTCTACGGCAAGGAGGAGGAGATCCAGATCCTGCTCACCTTCTCCATCCTCCTAATCCTGGAGGACGTGATCAAGCTCGCGTGGGGCGTGAGCCCGCTCTTCGCCGACAAGCCGTATACGTACATGGGGGTGGTGCGCCTGGGCGGCGTCGACTACGCGGGCTACCCGTTCCTGCTGACCGGCATCGCCACGGTCACGGGTCTCCTCCTGTGGCTCGTCGTCACGCGCACGCGCTTCGGGAAGGTGCTGATCTCGGTGATCACGGACCGCGAGGTGAGCTCCGCCCTCGGCGTGAACGTGCCGCGGATCTACACCCTCGCCTTCACCCTGGGGGCGGTCCTCGCCGCGCTCGGCGGCGCCTTCACCGCGCCGATGTTCTCGCTCGTGCCCGGGATCGGCGCCGAGGTCATCGTCGTCTCCTTCGCCGTCGTCGCCATCGGCGGGCTCGGGTCCATCGGCGGCGCGGCCCTCGGGGCCCTGCTGGTGGGCCTGGCCCGGGCGACCGCCGTGCACCTCTTCCCCGAGCTCGACCTCTTCGCCATCTACCTGATCATGGCGCTGGTGCTGCTCTTCCGGCCCCAGGGCCTCTTCGGTCAGGTGGAGGCGCGGAGGATCTGATGGCGCTCGTCCTCGCCCTCGCGGGACTCGCGGTGTTCCTCGTGGTGCCGCCCTTCCTGCCCGAGTGGATCACCTTTCTCCTGACGCTCGCGTGGGCGAAGGCGCTCGCCGTCCTCGGCATCGTGCTCCTCCTGCGCGGCGGGCTGCTCACCTTCGGCCACGCCCTCTACTACGCGGTGGGCGCGTACACCGCGGGCTTCGCGGTGAAGTTCCTCGGGGTGCACGACGGGCTCGTGGCCCTCGTCCTCGCGGTGGCGACGGGCGCCGGCGCGAGCGCGCTGCTGGGGCTCCTTCTCGCGCGCTATCGCGGCGTCCATTTCGGGCTCCTCAACCTCGCCTTCTCGATGGTCCTCTACGCGATCCTCCTCAAGTTCTACGCGGTCACCGGCGGCACGGACGGCCTGAGGCTCCCCACCCCCCTGCTCGCCGGCGTGAAGCCCGACGCCCAGCACCTCCGCCTGACGATCTACTACGTGACGGTCGTGCTGGCGGCGCTCCTGCTCTACGTCGCCCATCGGTTCACCACCTCCCCGCTGGGCTACACGCTGCGCGCCGTGCGCGACAACGAGGTGCGGGTGGAGTACATGGGCGCCTCCGTCAGCCAGGCGATCTACTGCTCCTACATCGTCGCCGGGGTGATGGCGAGCGTGGGCGGTGTCCTCGCCGGCTTCTCGGTCGGCCACATCGTCCCCGAGGTTTCGTTCTGGACCCAGTCGGGGGAGTTCGTGTTCGTCGCGCTGCTCGGCGGGACGGGGAGCGTGCTGGCGCCCGTCGCCGGCTCCATCGTGTTCGAGTTCGTGCGCAACTACGCCTTCAAATACTCGCCGTACACCTGGCAGATGACCCTGGGCATCGTCCTCCTGATCATCATCTTCTTCCTGCCCGGTGGCCTCTGGAGCCTGACCGGGATCGCACGACGCTGGGGCCTCACGACGAGACGGTGGAGCCGGTGAGAGTGGTCCTCGAGACGATCGGCCTGACCAAGTTCTTCGGTATGGTCCGCGCGGCGGAGGACCTGAGCCTCACCTTCCAGGAGGGCGAGCTGGTCGGCATCGTCGGCCCGAACGGCTCGGGAAAGACGACCCTGCTCAACGTGATCACGGGCTACGTGAAGCCCGACCGCGGGCGGATCCGCTATCAGGGGAAGGACATCACGGGCCTCTCCCCGCGAGCCGTCGCGGACCTCGGCATCGCGCGCTCCTTTCAGATGCCGCAGCTCTACCTCTCCCTCACCGTGCTGGAGAATCTCGTCCTGGCCCTCGCGATCCGGGCGGGACGGGCGCGCGGGTTCTGGGCGCCCCTCGTGCGCGCCGATCGGCTGGACGAGGCGCGCCGCGTCCTGGAGCAGTTCGACCTGGAGGAGCACGCGACTCACGAGGCGGGCCAGCTTCCCGAGGGCGCCCGGAAGCTCCTCGACGTGGCGCTCTCGTTCGCCCGGCGCCCGCGGATCCTCCTGATGGACGAGCCGACGAGCGGCGTGAGCGCGCGGGACAAGTCGAAGGTGATGGACACGCTGGTCCCGGTGCTGAAGGGGACGGGCGTGACCACGATCTTCGTCGAGCACGACATGGAGGTCGTCCAGCGCTACGCCGAGCGGGTGCTCGCGTTCGACGAGGGCAAGGTGGTCGCCGCCGGGTCGCCCGACGCCGTGCTCGCGGACCCCGCGGTGCGGCGGGCCCTCCTGGGACAGCCGTAGCATGTTGAGCGTTCACGGACTCGTGGTCCGGCTCGGCGGGCTCTCGATCCTCCGCTCGCTCTCCCTCGAGATCCCGACCGGCTCCATCCTCGGTCTCGTGGGTCGGAACGGCGCGGGCAAGACCACGACGCTCCGGTCCATCATGGGGCTCGTCCCGGTGGAGTCGGGCCACGTGGTGCTCGACAACCGGGACATCGTCCGCCTCCCGCCGTTCGAGCGCGGACGGCTCGGCATCGGCTACATGCCCGAAGACCGGCGCCTCATCGGCGCGCTGACGGTGAAGGACAACCTCCTCGTCCCGGCCTGGGGCCAGGGACGCCACGACGCCGACGCGCGCTGGAACGCGGTCGCCGGGCTCCTGCCCGAGCTCGCGCCCCTGGCGCGCCGGCTGGCGTCCACGCTCAGCGGGGGCCAGCAGAAGCTGGTCGCGCTCGGTCGGGCGCTCTTCTGCGCGCACAGCCTCCTGCTGCTCGACGAGCCGATGGAAGGCGTGTCGCCGGCGCTCTCGGCCCGCATGGCCGAGGTCGTCCGCGTGTTTCTGGCGACGAAGCCCGGGCTCGCCGTGCTGGTGGCCGAGTCGGACGTGAATCGGGTGCGCCTTCTGACCGCGCGCATCGCGACGATCGAGCGTGGCGAGGTCGTCCCGAGCGTGTGATCGTCGGGTTCCCTCGTCGCAGCTGCGTCGGCCTCACTCGACGACGATGAGGGAGCCGAAGTCCCCGTGGGGCACGTACAGGCGGCCGTTGGGCGCCACGATGGGGCGCTGGAGACCGTTGGTCCCCACGGCGACCGTGAGGTTGACGAGGATCGACAAGGTCTGCGTGTCGATGACGCTGATGACCCCGGTGCGGCTCTGGACGGCGTACAGTCTCGCGCCATCGCCACTGATCGCCAGGAAGACCGGGGCGTCGGGGAGCGCGACGCTTCCAACAACCGCGTTGGCGCTCGTGTCGATGACATCGACGCGGTTGGCGCCGCCATTCGCCAGGAAGGCCCGCGGCGGCGTCGGGCTGGTCACGAGGTCGTTGTAAATCCCGCCGCCCGGCGCGAGGGTCGCCACGACCGTGTTCCGCACGGTGTCGATCACCGGGATGCTCGTATTGAACCGGCCGACGACCAGGAGCTTGCGCTCGTCGCCCGTCAGGGCGAGCTGGGAGGGTTGGAACGGGACTGGCACCGTCGCAACGACCGTCGTCGTGTTGAGATCGACACCCCTGACCGCAAACGAGCCGGCACCCAGGACGGCACCCGCATAGAATGTCGTCCGGGCCGCGTTGGCGATCCCCGCACCGACCCCGCCGGTGAAGGACGTGACGCCCAGCTGGGTGCGGGTGGCGACGTCGATCACGGCGATGCGGCTCGCATCGATCGAGAAAAGGCGAGACCCATCCGGCGTGACGAGGAGCCTGGCCGGCGACCCGGCGGTGGACTTCGCGATGGTGCTCGTGAGCGTGCCCGTCGCCACGTCCATGAGATAGATGAGCGAGCGGCTGTCGTCGAGGTAGACCGTCCCGCCGGTCACGGGATCCGCGGCCACCGCCGCCAGCACCGGGGCCGAGCGCGCTGGGGACCTGGGAATCGTCGTGTTGGGGAGCGCGGTGTTCGTTCGAGTGTCCAGCGCGGCGAGGAACGCGGTGGTGAAACCCGCGCTCCCGAACACCTTGTCACCCGCTTGCGTCGCGACGAGCAGGTCCTGCGGCGCGCCGGTGCGCGAGACGGGCGCGTCGACCATCCCGTTCACGGCAAGATCCAGGACGCTCAGGCTGTTGCTGTCGCGGCCCACGATGTAGACGAGCCGGCCCCCCGTGAGGGCGGCGCCGACCAGCGGCGTCGCCGCGTTCAGCCGCACGACGCTCGCCACCGTGTTCGTCGCGGGATCGATGACCGCGGCCGTGTTCTCCCGAGTCGCCGCCACGACGACCCGCTGGCCGTCGGGCGTCACGACGATGCTCCGGGGGTCCCCACCCACGCTGAGGGTCGCGACCACCGCGTTCGTCCGGGTATCGAGGACCACGACGGCGGGCTGGAAGCTCGGGCGGACAAAGCTATCGCCGACGTAGAGCCGCCCGGCCGTCGGATGGACGGCCGCGGCGACCGGGCTGCTGAAGGGGCCAGCAATGTTGGTCACCGCGTTCGTCGCGGTGTCGACGACCACGACGTTGTTGCCGCCGTCCGTCGTGTAGTAGCGGGCCCCGTCCGGGGTGAAGACACCGAAGGTGGCGCTGCCCGTAAACCGTCCGCTCGCGATCGTCGCCACGACGGTGCGCGAGACCACGTCGACGACGCTGATCGTGTCGTCGAGGACGTTGTGCACGTAGACGCGCCGGTTGTCGGGTGACGCCGCGATGCCGCTCGGCCAGCGCCCGACCGGAATCCGTGTCGCCACGGTGTTGGTGGCGGTGTCGATGAGGCTCACGCGGGCGTCGGTCGGGTTGGTCACCAGCACGCTGCGGCCGTCCGGGCTCATCGCAAGCAACGCTGCGTCAGTCGCGACCAGCGGGATCGTCGTCACCACGCCGTTCGTCGCGAGGTCAAATACCGTGACCGACACCGCCAGGCGGTTGAGCACGTAGAGCCGAGCGCTGTCCGGCGTGATGACGGACCGAAACGCTCCGGCGCCGGCCGGCATCGTCGCAATGATCGAATGGCTGGCGCTGTCGATCACGCTCACGTTATTGCGGCCCTGATTGACGACGTACGCGCGTCGCCCGTCCCGGCTCACCTGGATGTCCGTCGGCTGCAGGAACGGCGGATCGACCGTCGCCACGATCCGCGGCACCCGACCGACAACGGTGAAGCTCTGGGCGCTCGTCGCTGAGCCGGCCGGCGTCGTCGCGCCGATCGGCCCCGACGTCGCGCCGGCCGGCACCTGGACGGTCAAGCGTGTCGGCTCGGCGGACACCACCCCGGCGGGCGTGCCGTTGAACCGCGCGACGTTGTTCGCCGGGGTCGGGTCGAAGCCGGTCCCGATGATGACGACGGTGTCCCCCATCCCACCGCGCGTCGGCACGAACGAGGTGATCACCGGCGGCGGCGGCACGGTGAACGTGGCCGTCGCGCTGCCCCGCGAGTTCGTCACCACGAGCGGGCCCGTCACCGCTCCGACCGGCACCCGCGTTGTGATGCCCGTCGGTGCCTGCGACAGCACGAGCGCGGAGACGCCGGCGAACGTCACCTGCGTGTCGGGATCGAACCGCTCACCCGTGATCGTCACGAGGGTGCCCGCCGGCCCGCGCGCCGGGTCGACGCTGGTGATGCTCGGCGGGAATCGGACCGTGAAGGTCCGCACCGCCGGTGTGGGATCTTCGTTGCCCGCCAGGTCGAGGGCCTTGACCTCGAAGGTGTGAAGCCCCTCGCTCAGGCCGGTGAGCGGCGCCGTCGGCTGGGGATCGAACGGCGCGAAGGCCCCACCGTCCACGCGCCAGGCGAACCGGAGGCTCGCCACGGGCGTCAGGAAGTCGGTCCCGGTGAAGGTGAACGTCGCGCTCGCGACCTGGATCACGCCGCTCGGCCCGCTCGTGATCTGCGTGTCGGGAGGCGTGTTGTCCACGATCACGACGCGCGTGGTCGCCGTGGCGTTCGTCGCCCGGTCGACCGTGACGGCGCCCAGGGTATGAGCGCCATCGGGTACGGTCGTCGTCGACCACGTCGCCCCAGCCGCGGCGCTCGGCGTGGGGAGCGGGGGAGCGACCGTGCTGCTGAGTGGCCGGCCGTCCACGCTGAGCGCGAGGGTCGCCACGCCGCTGCCGCCGTCGCCGGCCTGAGCCTTGACGCTCACGTCGAGCCGCGCGTAGCTGCCGGCGGCCGGTGTCGGGAAGGCGAGGGTGGGCGGGATATCGTCGTGGACGATCATCGCCTCGGCGGGCGGCGAGCTGAGCCCGTTCCCTGCGCCTGCCGTCGCGTAGACGACGACGGTGTTCGTGCTGTTAGGCGTGAGCGTGATCGAGGCTGTGAAGCCGCCGATCGCATCCGCCGTCACGGTGGCCGGTGCGGTGGCGCCGTTCAGAAAGAGGTCGACGCGCGCGCCTGGAGTGGTGGTCCCGCTCACCGTCACCGGTGACCGGTTGGTGAAGGCGGGCGCCCTCAGCGTGAGCGCCGACGGCGCGCGGAACTCCAGGAGCCGCCCGGCTTTCCCGTCGGCGAGGTAGAGCGCGCCGTCGGGGCCGAAGGCGAGCCCTTGCGGGTCGATGAGATTGGCGGCGAAGTCGGTCAGCTGGCCGTCGGGGTGGATCTTGCCGATGGCGCGCTTCGAGGTGTCCTGCTCGAGCGTCAGGCCCTTCATCGACACGTACTCGGCTCCGAGTCCATCAGGGGCGAGGCCCACCGGCTGCGTGAGCTCGCCACGGACCAGCGTGATGGGGGTCCCGAGGCTCCCGTCAGCGAGGACCGGATAGCGCAGGACGATGCCCGTGGTGTCCGCCTTGCCCCCGAGACCCTTCGCCGCGGCATCGAGGTAGCCCTCGCCGAGGGCGAGCGCCTCCACCTGCTGCATGCCGTCGGCCACCGTGGCGAGCGTGCCGTCAGGGGCGAGGCGGAGAATCGCCTCCTCGCCGCTCGCGTCGGCGTCGTCGCGAGGGGCGCGGCCGCGACGGCCGTCGTCACGAGGGATCTGGCGATGGGCGCTGATGTACAGGCTGCCGTCGGCGGCGGCCATCCAGCGCGGCTTCTTGATGCCCGTCACAAGGACGGTCAGCGCGCCCGAGGGCTCGAGCCGCAGGATGCGGCCCGCTCCCTCTTCGGCGATGAGCAGGCGACCCTCGGCGTCGAGGGCGAGCCCGGCCGGGCGGTCCAGTCTCTTGAGGGCGATGCTCAGCGCACCGACCGCGGAGACGCGGTAGACGCTTCCGGCACCGCGGTCCGAGACGTAACGCGCGCCGTCGGCGGTCACGGCGACGCCAACCAGCTCGTCCCGTCCGTCGAGCACCGTCTCGACCGACGCAAGCGCCGTGATCTGACGCTCGGCGGCACCCTCGACTGTGAAGGCGAGCAATCCCAGCACGACCGGGCCGATGACTACGAGCCGTCTCATCGCCTCACGCCTCCCGCGCTCGTCCGCCTGGATATCCGGACTCGATCGCGCTCGAGTGCCTTACCTGACCGTCGCGCCATGACGAGCACACCCGGTGCCAGCGCGCGGGCTGGTGGGGAATCGGGGACTTAGCGGTCAGTCCCGAGGACCGCGAGTGACAGCTCGCCCTCATAGGTGACCGAACGTGTCACAAATGCGGAGGAGATTCCGGAAACGCGTCGTACCGGCGAGAGTCCAGAGAACCTTTAGGTTACTTTCTTTAGGTTACTTTAAGGGCGCTACTCGCAGAACGTGCAGGGCGGGTAGTTGCGATCGTACGGTGGCGCTTTGAGATATTCGCCCTTGCCGTACGTCCAGAACTGGGACACGTTCGGGTAGGTGTGAATCACGCTGTTCTGCAGCTGGCCGTCCACCCGCTCGACCGTTCTGATGTAGACGTTCTGGATCGGGTTGCCCAGCTCGTCCATCTTCAACGGACCCCGCGCGTCATCGGTGATCTCCACCTTCCGGAGCGCGGCGAGGAACCGCTCCTTGTCCTCGGCGTCGCCGTCAACGGCCCTCAGCGCATCGTAGTAGAACCGCGCGGCCGTGTAGCCCTCCGCCGAATATATCGACGTCGTGCGCTTGTGACGCTTCCCGTAGGACGCCGAGAACTTCTTGTTGGCCGGGGTGTCCAGCGCCGCACTGTAGATGAGCGAGGTGATGACGCCCAGCGCCTCGTCGCCCATGCCCTTCAGAACGTTCTCGTCCGTCAGCGTCCCGACGCCGACGAGCGGGATCTTCCCCTTCAGACCGGCGTCGCTCCACGCCTTGAGGAAGCGCGGCGAGAGGCCCCCGGTGTGGCACGCGTACACGCCGTCGACGTCTCGCTTCAACGAGGCCAGGTACGGCGCATAATCCTGGACGTTCAGCGGCGTCCAGATTCGCTGAACCACCTTCCCGCCGAGCTCCTCGAAGACGCGCTGGAACCCCCCGTTGGACTCCCAGCCGAACGCGTAGTCCATGCTGATGGTCGCCATGCGGCGCAGGCCCAGCCGCTTGGAGGCATAATCTCCGAGGGGATGCGTCACCTGGCTGCCGGCGAAGGACGTGCGCACGATCCACCGCACCGGCTTCCGTTGAGTGATGTCGTCCGGCGCCATCACCGGGTAGACGGTCGGGATCTTGTTCTGTTCCAGGTAGGGGGCGATGGCGTAGCCGGTCGCGGCCAGGAGCCCGCCGGCCACCGTATGCACCTTCTCCTGCTCCACCAGGAGCCGCACCTTCGTCAGGGCGCCGGTCGGCTCCGGATCGGAATCCGCCACGATCACTCGGACCTCACGCCCCGCCACCTTGTGGCCGACCTCCTCCCAGAACAGGTTGAAGCCGTCCGTCATGTCCTTACCGGTCTGGGAGAAGTTACCCGTGAGCGGCCCGAAATACCCGATCCGGATGGGCCCACGCTCCGCGGCCCGGGGGAGCCGCGGCCGGCCGGCCAGACCGAGCGCGGCCGCCCCCATCGCGACAAGGAACGCTCGCCTTCGCATGAGCCCCTCCTTTTCTGGTAGCTTAGCCCCGATGCTCGTCGCGACGCGCGACAAGATCCTCCCGACGACGATGACGGGCTCGTACCCGCGGCCCCAGTGGTTCACCGAAGGGCTGCGGGGGCGTGCCTTCAAGGACGCGCTCGGGGACTCCGTCTTCCGCGAACAATACCTCGACGCGGTCGCCTGCCTCATCCGCGACCAGGAGCGCGCGGGACTCGACATCGTCACCGACGGCGACTCTCGCTTCGAGCTCACCGTCGGCGGCAAGTCGTGGTTCTCCTATCCGATCGAGCGGCTCCGCGGCCTGACCGGCCATCAGGATCGCTCGACGGCCGGCGGCTGGGCGACGCTCCGGCCCGGCCACATCCTCTACGAGGTGATGGAAGCCTACCAGCCGGCGATCGTCGGCGAGAAGCTCGGCGCCGGCCCGCTCGACTACGCCTCCCTCTGGAAGGTCGCCCAGCGCTTCACCGAGCGTCCGGTGAAGTTCGGCGCGATCAGCGCCCAGACGCTCGCCAAGATGCTCGTCAACAAGCACTACGCCTCTGAGCGCGAGCTGATCCTGGACCTCGCCGACATCTTCAACGCCGAGCTGCGCGCGGTGGCCCGGGCCGGGTGCCGGGTGATCCAGGTCGAGGAGCCACGCCACCACATCTCGGGCGCCGACGGCAGCGCCACCGACAGGGACCTCCAGTTCTTCACCGACGCCATCAACCGCGAGATCAAGGGCGTCGAGACGGAGGTGTGGCTGCACACCTGCTGGGGCAACCCGAACCAGCAGCCGCTCCACTGGGAGCGCCCATCCTACGAGCGCGCGCTCCCGCATCTGCTCCAGACCAACGCCGACGTCATCACGCTGGAGTGCGCGTCGACCGGCGGCAAGGACCTCGCGCTCCTCGGGAAGCACCGGACGGACAAAAAGGTCGCGCTCGGCGTGGTGAGCCACACGAGCACCGCGGTCGAGCCGCCCGAGGTCGTCGCCCACCTGATCCGGAAGGCGCTCGAGCACCTTCCGCCCGAGCGTCTCATCCTCTCCACCGATTGCGGCTTCGGGCGGGAGGGGCTCGCCCGCCGGATCGCCTTCTACAAGTGCGTCGCGATCAACCTCGGCGCCAACATCGTGCGGCGCGAGCTGAAGCTGCCCGAGATTCCGATCCCCGCCGCCGACCCGCGGTTCACCCTCGCGGGCTGAATCTGCGCCCGTGATGCCGCGTACCGTTCCGGCGGGCAGCTCTCGGGCACATCTGCGCCGGAGGGTCGCCTCGAGCCTAGGGGTCCTGCTGTTGCTCGGCGTCCTCCTGAGCGCCGAGGCGCAACGGGATGGGGCGGATTCAGCCTACGCTCCGGCGCGTTGGGAATGGCAGACGAAACGACCCGAAGAAGTCGGCATGAATGCCACGAAGATCCGGGAAGCCATTCGCTGGGCCAGCGCGCACGAAAGCACCTGGCCATCGCGTGAGATGCGAGAGGCCATCGCCAGGAGCATCGCGAGCGAACCGTTCAACGACATCATCGGACCCGTCAAGGACCGCGCGGGCGTGAACGGGTTGATCGTTCGTCACGGGTACATTGTTGCCGAATGGGGTGACACGCTGCGCGCCGACATGACGTTCAGCGCGACGAAGAGTTACCTGTCGACGGTCGCCGGCCTGGCGCTCGATCGTGGATTGATCCGGAGCGTCGACGATCCCGTGAAGCGCTACGTCGACGACGGGACGTTCGAGTCGCCACACAACAGCAAGATCACGTGGCGGCACCTGCTCAATCAGACGAGCGAATGGGAAGGCACCCTCTGGGGCAAGCCGGATTGGGCCGATCGCTTCAAGGGCGAGAAGCGGCCGTATGTCGATCCCGGCACGGCCTGGACCTATAACGACGTCCGCGTGAACCTCCTCGCCTATGCACTCCTGCGGGTGTGGAGAAAGCCGCTGCCTCGGGTCCTGAAAGAGGAAATCATGGACCCGATCGGCGCCTCCCACGCCTGGCGGTGGCATGGCTATCGGAACTCGTTTGTACGGATCGACGGCATCGAGATGCAGTCCGTGTCCGGCGGCGGCCACTGGGGCGGCGGGCTGTTCATCGGCTCGCGCGATCAGGCGCGGTTCGGCCTGCTGTACCTGAGACGCGGTGTCTGGAAGGGTCGGCGGCTTCTCTCGGAGACCTGGATCAAAGACGTCACGACGCCTTCCTCGGTTCAGCCGGTCTACGGGTACCTGGTGTGGCTCAACACGGACCGGCAGCGCTTCCCGTCTGCACCCGCAACCAGCCTATTCGTGCTCGGAGCCGCCACGAACATCATCTGGATCGATCCCGATCACGACCTCGTTACGGTGGTCCGATGGATCGAGGACCAGCACGTCGACACCTTCATGAAGCTGGTGCTCGAGTCCGTGACCCGCATTTCGGACTTGAAAGGTGAGCGCGCCACGCGATAATCGTTCAGCACCCAAGGAGGTACGCCATGCACGATGGAGCCGTGCGACGCCATCCCGCTCTTGCCGTGTCCCTCGTGGCGGCGACGCTCTTGCTGCTCGGTGCGTTCGGGACCCTGGCGGGCCCGTTCATCACGGGGGCGCTGGTCCAGGTCTCGGGCACGAGCCCGTTCGCAGGCTGCACGGCCGACGATGTGGCCGGGCAGATTGCGCGCGACCCGACGGGGCAGCGGAAGGTTTACCTCAACTCCGAGGTGGAGCCCTGGGTCGATGTGAACCCGACGAACCCGAACAACATCGTCGCCTTCTGGCAGCAGGATCGCTGGTCCGACGGCGGGTCCCGCGGGCTCGTGGCCGGCGTGAGCCTGAACGGCGGCGTGTCGTGGACGTCGGTGGTGATCCCGGGGATCTCCCAGTGCTCGGGCGGGAGTCTCCCGCGCGCCACGGACCCGTGGCTCTCCTTTGCCCCCGACGGCACGGTCCATCAGATCAGCCTGGCGCTCGACATCGACCCGCCGGCCAACCGGCCGGGCGGCAACGGGCGGAACGCGCTGCTCGTGAGCCGCTCCACGAACGGCGGGCTCACCTGGACCGCCCCGATCACCCTCATCGAGGACGAAAATCCTCGATTCCTGAACGACAAGCAGTCGATCACGGCGGACCCGACCGACCCGCATCTCGTCTACGCCGTGTGGGACCGGCTGAAGGAGTCGACCGGCAACCTCATCAACCCAGAGCGCGTCCCTGGCGATCTCTCGTTCAAGGGCGCCGCCATGTTCACCCGGACCACCGACGCCGGTGCGAGCTGGGAGTCGGCGCGCGTGCTCTACGATCCGGGCGCGATCTCGCAGACGATCGGGAACCAGCTGGTCGTGCTGCCGGACGGAACCCTCGTCGCCTTCTTCGACGAGATCCTCGGCGTCCGGAATAGCGCGGGCCCCGGACCGTTCAACCTCTCTCTCAAGCGCTCGTTCGACAAGGGCGTGACGTGGCTGCCCGCGGGTCCACCCATCCGGACCAACAAGCTCCTGCCTCGCGGAACGGTCACGCCCGACGACCATCGCGGCATCCGGGACGGCAGGTTCCTCTTCGACGTCGCCGTGGACCCGGCGACGGGCAACCTGTACGCCGTCTGGCAGGACTCGCGCTTCAGCGGCTTCCGGTTCGACGAGGTCGCGTTCTCGATGTCCACGGACGGCGGTCTCACGTGGTCCACGCCGATCAAGGTCAATCAGACGCCCGTCGACACGACGAACCCGTTGCGAGCGCAGGCCTTCCTCCCCTCGGTCGCCGTGACCGCCGACGGGACCATCGTCGTGACCTCCTACGACTTCCGCAACGACGGGAGCTCGGGCGAGCTGGCGGACTACTTCGCCGTGCATTGCCATGCGGCCTGCGGCAGCCGGTCGAGCTGGGGGAACGAGGTCCGGCTGACAGACACCTCGTTCGACATCCTGAACGCGCCGGTGGCGCGCGGCTTCTTCCTCGGTGACTACATGGGCCTGGCCGCGAGCGGGCACGACACGCTCGCGGTCTTCACGCAGCCGCATGGGGCCGACGCCTCCAGCGTCTTCTTCCGGCGCACCGGGCCATAGGGGCGCGCCGGACCATCGCGAGGGAGGCGAGGGCCGGTCGCGGCGTCGCGGCGGCCCCTCGCCTAGAGGCTTCGGAGGAACTCCAGCATGGCCGTGTTGACCTCGGCGGGACGCTCCTGCTGGGTCCAGTGACCGCAGCCCTCGAGGATCAGGGTCTTCCTGAGATTCGGGACCAGCGTCGCCATACCGTCGAGCGCCGCCTGTGAGCCCGGGAAGGACAGGACCGGATCGCGGTCGCCCGCGATAAAGAGCGCGGGCACCGTCACGCGGGCGCCGCTGAACGGAGCCAACAGTTCCCAGTTCCGATCGATATTGCGGTACCAGTTGAGCCCGCCCCGGAACCCGGTCCGCTCGAACTCGCGCGTGTAGACGTCGACGTCCGCTTCCGTGAGCCAGCCTGGCAGCGGGTCGGGATCCACCGCCGCGCTCAGCAGGCCGCCCCTGCGGGGCACCAGTCCGAGGCGGGCCCCGGGCGGCGCATCGCCGGAGATCGCGTAGAGCAGGCGCCGGATGCTGGCCCGGACGTCGTGCTCGAGCTCCGCCTCCGCCACGCCTGGCTTCTGGAAGTAGAGCTGGTAGAACACGGCCTCCGGCGTTTGCGGCATGACCGTGGTCGGGCGCGCCCGCCCCCGTCCGCGATGCGGCACGCTCAGCGCCACCACGGCCGGGAACCGGTCCGGACGCAGCAGCGCCGCGTGCCAGGCGACCGGCGCGCCCCAGTCGTGGCCGGCGACGATCGCCGTCGATTCGCCCAGGGCGTCGAGGAGCCCGACGAGATCGCCGACTAGGTGGAGCAGTGTGTACTGATCGATCGCCTCCGGGCGGTCGGTGCCACCGTAGCCCCGCTGGTCGGGCGCCACCGCGTGGTAGCCGGCCTCGCCGAGGGCGCGAAGCTGGTGCCGCCACGAGTACCAGGACTCCGGCCAGCCGTGGCACAGCAACACGAGCGGCCCTGCACCGTGTTCGGCGATGTGCATTCGAATGCCATTGGTTTCGACGATCCGGTGCATGGGCCCGCTCACGACGAGAATAGTACTTCACGGGAGACGACTGCAGGCACGCTGCCACCTTTTTTCGCTCTCGTCCGGGAACCGCCGAG
>QHSA01000276.1 GCA_003220315.1 Candidatus Rokuibacteriota bacterium | reverse complement strand
GGCCGTCGGGCTCGCGCCAGATCCGATAGCGGGCGATCCGGAGGGTTCGAGTCAGGTGCGCCGCGAACTCGGGATGGTCCAGCAGGTACTCGAACACCTCGCGCCGCGCGACGAAAGGCTCGCCCGCCGCATGGGTGGCGAGCGACGCCGTCGCCGTGACCGCCGCGAGGCGGCTCCGCTCGGACGCGGGCATCTCGGCGGGGAGGGCCGGTTCGGGTCGCGCCGCGAGGACGCTCGACAACAGCAGCACCACGAGCGTGCCGGCGAGCGCCAGCACGCGGATCGGGCGATCCTTCATGCGCACGACCGTCCCATTATGTCATAGGGCTTGACGTGGCCCGGCCGTCTCCGTACGCTCGCACACGGCAGTCGAATGCAGCGGCTCCTCTTCGCGATCGTCCAGGGCCCCCCCGTCTCGTGGCGCCCGCCGCGATCGGCGTTGGGCATGATCGAGACGCGAGCCTTCGACGAGCTCGTCGTGGTCTCGAGCCAGCTCGAGCGGATTCCGGAGCCCAACACGCGCACGCGCGCGCTCCACCACGACGTCGTCGCCGCGACGATGGAGGCGGACGGCGTCCTGCCGTTTCGCTTCGGCACCGCGCTGGACGCCGGCGAGCTCGAGGGCTGGCTCGCGGCGCACGCCGCGCGGATCCGCGCCGCGCTCGGTCAGCTCCGGGGGCGTGTCGAGATGAACGTGAAGCTCCTGCGGCTCACCTGCGGAGGATCGACGCGAGCACCCCATCACCGGCTGAGGGCTCGGGTGCGGGCCGACGTCTTGCCGGTCCGAGCCGTTTCGGGATACCCTTGGGCCGGATTTCGAGGGGGACCTCATGACGCGTCTCTCCTGCACCGCCGTCGAGCAGATGATGAACCAGCGTCCGGACGCCACGCTCGAGGCGGCGCTCGAGGTCTTCGAGGTATTCGCGAGCGGATCGCTCACGGACGAGGTGTACATCCTGGACGACGTCGGCGGCAAGCGGATCGCGATCGCGCCGACGGCGCTCAAAGAGAAGTACCGGCGGGGGTGAGCCATGGCCATCATCGTCATCTCGCATCAGATGGGCGCGGGAGGCCCCGAAATCGGCACGGCGCTCGCGCAGCGGCTCGGGTATCGCTATGTGAACCAGGAGCTCCTGCTGGACGCGGCGCGCCGCTACGGGCTCGCCGAGGAGAAGCTGTCGCACCTCGAGGAGTCCAAGCCGACGCTCTTCGAGCGCTTCGACACCGAGACGCGCCACCACATCACCGTGCTGCAGACGACGCAGTTCGAGTTCGCCGAAACGGACAACGCCGTCCTCATGCGCGGCGGCGGCCAGTGGCTGCTGCGCGGCGTGCCGCACGCGCTGCGCGTCCGGCTCGTCGCACCCTTCGAGCACCGCGTGAAGCAGTGGATCAAACGCACCGCGGAGATGACGGGCGAGACGCCGAACCAGCGGGCCGCCGCGGACTTCGTGCGTCGCGACGACGCCGAGAAGGCGGGCCGCATGCGCTACCTGTACGAGGTCGACATCGCGGACCCCCTGCTGTACGAGCTCATCATCAACACGGAGAAGCTCCGACACGAGGCCGTCGTGGAGATCCTCGAGCGCCTCGTGCGCCGTCCGGAGATGGCGACGACCGAGGAGGGGCGGCGGATCGTGGCCTCCCGGGCGCTCGCCTCCCGCGTGCAGGTGGCGCTCGCCACGCACGCGGACACGCGCCGCTACCGGATCAACGTGGAGGCGCAGGGCGACGTGGTGACCCTCGAGGGGACGACCGCGCTCGAGCGCGCGGTCGAGGTCGCGCAGAAGGTCCCGGGGGTGCGCGAGGTCCGGACGCAGCAGGTCGAGATCCCGCCGATCCCGCCCTTCGTCGCGTAATCGCGCCGATTATTTAGCGCGGCTCTCGGGGCGGGAGCGCGGTGTCGGCGGCGCGGTCGGGCGCCTCCGCGATGCGGAGCTCGAGCGTGCGGCGCTCGCGGCTCCGCATGATCCCGAGCTTGACCATTTTCCCCACTTCCGCGTCCGCCGACAGGCGCTGGAGGTGATGGTAGTCCTCGATCGCCGTGCCGTCGAATGCGACGATCACGTCGTTCTGGACGAGCCCGGCCGCCGCGGCGGGGCTTCCCGGGTAGACGCGAGCGACCACCGCGCCGCGCGCGTCCCGCACCCCGAGCGCCTGCGCCAGCTCCGTCGTCAGCGGCTCCATCGCGACGCCGATCCAGCCACGGGTGACCTTGCCACGATCGATGAGCTGGCTCGTCACGCGCTTGACCATGTTGGCCGGGATCGCGAAGCCGATGCCCTGACCCGTCGCGACGATCGCGGTGTTGATCCCGATGACCTCGCCGCGCAGGTTCACGAGCGGCCCGCCCGAGTTGCCCGGATTGATCGACGCGTCCGTCTGGATGAAGTTCTCGTACGTCGTGATACCGACGTCGGACCGTCCCGTCGCGCTCACGACACCGACCGTCACCGTCTGGTCGAGCCCGAACGGGTTGCCGATCGCGATCGCCCACTCACCGACGCGGAGCTTGTCCGAGTCGCCCAGCGAGGCCACGGTGAGCGGCGCCGTCGGTTCGAACCGTACGACGGCGAGATCGGTCTTGGCGTCGGTGCCGATGATCCGCCCGCGGGCCTCCTCCTTCGAAGACAGGCGCACGACGACTCCGTCGGCGCCGCGGACGACGTGGAGGTTCGTCAGAACGTAGCCCCGGTTGTCGATGATGACGCCCGAGCCGAGCCCCGCTTGATGGAACTCTTCGCGGCGCCCCGGGCCGCGCCCGAAGAACTGGTCGAAAAAGTCCTTGAACGCGGGGTCGTCGGCGAACGGCCCGAAAAGGCAAAAAGTGCTGCGGCCAGGAGAATGTTACGGGCGCTCTTGGGAGCCATCTGGTCTCCTGACGATTCGAGAGTCCGCCCCAGGCCGGATTGTCGAACCGATGCTATCGACCTGATGCTCGAGTGTCAAGGAAACTATTGCAATCATGCATTTTCCTTGACGCTCGCGAGCGCCAAAAGAGACAATGAACCAATTGCGACACCCCTCTTCAGGGCCTTGATGAACCGGCACAATCTTAGCAGGACGCTCTGCGTGGTCCTTGTGGCGTCCCTGCTGGCGCCGAGCTTCGGCTTTGGTCAGCCGCAGCCGGCACCGTCGCCGTCGCCTGCGCCGTCGACTCTTGGACGGTCTGTCACGACACCGACGCCGTTCGGGAGTGGCGCGCGGATAGCCATGCCCGGGCCGGAGTACCGGCTCGGTCCAGGTGACGTGCTGGAGGTACAGATCGCGGGCCGACTCGACGTCGAGCGCTCCCAGGTGATCGTGGATCCGACGGGCGCGATCAGCGTGCCTCCCCTCGGCTCGATCCTGGTCGGAGGCCTGACGCTGCTCGAGGCCCAGCGGCGCGTCGCCGCACGCGCCAGCGGGGTGTTCCGGTTCGCGAACGTCACGCTCGCGGTTATTCTGCCGCGCACGTTCGAGGTCACGCTGTCGGGAGAGGTGGAGCGGCCGGGGACGGTCGCCGTGAGCGCGCTGCGGCGGCTGCACGAGGTGATCCTCGACGCGGGCGGCATCACGACCCGCGGCAGCATGCGACGCGTGCAGGTGACGCGGAAGAGCGGTGTGACCGAGGTGGACCTGCTGAGCTTCGAGCTAGGCGGCGACCTCACTCAGAACCCGTCGGCCGAGGAGGGCATGCGGATCCACGTCCCGTCTCGCGGCCCCTCCGTAACCTTGACGGGCGCGGTACGGCGTCCCGGTGAGTACGAGATCGGTCCCACTGGATCGCTCCGTGCCCTGCTCGAGCTCGTGGGCGGCCTGAGTCAGGCTTCTGCCGGGAGCGAGGCGCGGCTCACGCGCGTCGGCGCGGACGGGCGCAAGGAGACGGTCGCCGTTGACCTCGGGGCCGCGCTGACACCGCCCGCGGACGTGGCGCTCGAGGCCGGCGACGCGCTGTTCGTGCCGCCGCTCTCCGTGCTCCAGGACGTCGTCGAAGTGCGCGGCGCCTTCAACGGCACGCCGGAGTCGACCAAGACGACCGTCGCAGGGAAGGCGACGATCGTGCAGCGGTTCGAGCTGGCCCAGGGGGACCGCGTGCGCGACCTGGTGTTGCGCGCGGGCGGCACCGCCGCGTACGCCGACCTTCGGCTGGCCCTCGTCGAGCGCGGCGCGGTCCTGGGACCACGGCAGCGGATCCCGGTCGACCTGCAGCGGCTGATCGTGGAAAAGGACGAGGCCCAGGACATCCTGCTCCAGAACGGCGATGTCCTCACGCTTCCGATCGTCGAGGACAAGGTGTACGTGATCGGCGAGGTGAAGGCCCCGGGCGCGGTCGACTTCCGGCCCGACCTCACGCCCCGGGAGTACGTGGCGCTCGCCGGCGGGCCAACCAACCGCGCCAAGGTCAAGAGCGTCTTCGTGACCTTCCGCGACGGAAAGAGCTACGCGATGGCGGACGCGCCGCCACTCGAGCCGGGCGCGGTCGTGTCGGTCCCCGAGGTCGCGGTGAAGTGGTGGCAGGACTACCTGGCGATCGCGCAGGCGGTCGCGTCGATTATGCTGGGCGTCACCGGGCTCTTCGTCATTTTCAACGGGCCGGTCGTCAGATAGCCCATGTACGAAGCGTACTGGGGGCTCAGCGAACCGCCGTTCGACAACTCCCCGAACCCGAAGTTTTTCTACCTGTCGCCCGAGCACGAGGAGGCGCTCGTGCGCCTCGTCTACATGGTCAGCCACCGCAAGGGCTGCGGGATGCTCACCGGCGAGTACGGCTGCGGCAAGACGACGCTCTCGCGCGCGCTCATCCAGCGCCTCGAGGCCGAGCGCTACGAGATCGGCCTGCTCACCAATCCGAGCTGGAACGCCGTCGATTTCCTCCGCGAGGTCCTCTATCAGCTCGGCGTCGAGACGGAGGAGAAGCACAAGCCCGAGCTTCTCCATCTGCTGAACGACACCTTCTATCGGAACTACCAGGCCGGGCGCGACAGCGTGGTGATCGTGGACGAGGCGCAGCTGATCGAGGACGACGCGGTCTTCGAGGAGCTCCGGCTGCTGCTGAACTTCCAGACGGACAACCGGTTCCTCGTGACGCTCCTGCTCATCGGCTCGCCGGAGCTCGCGGTCAAGGTGCGGCG
>QHSA01000006.1 GCA_003220315.1 Candidatus Rokuibacteriota bacterium | reverse complement strand
CTCCTCGCGGAGGCGGGATTCCCCAACGGCCGGGGGTTCCCGTCGATCACAATCTGGTCGAGCGTGAAGCACGAGGGCGTGATCCGCGAGTACGAGCAGATCAAGCGGTACCTGGACGCCGTGGGGGTGTCGAGCGAGATCCGCTACCTGACCGACTGGCCGTCCTATTCGCGGGCGCTGGCCGAGGGCCGGTTGCCCGTGTTCGTGTACGCGTGGTACGCGGACGTTCCCGACCCCGACAACTTCCTCTTCAAGCTCTTCCACTCGAAGAGCCCCCGCAACTTCTTCCATTACTCGAATCCCGCGGTCGACGAGCTGCTCGTGGCCGCGCAGAACGCGCCGGACCTCCAGCGGCGGGTGGAGCTCTACCAGCGCGCCGAGCAGCTCGTGCTCGACGACGCGCCGCTCATCCCGATGATGCATCACACCTACGAGCGGCTCTTCCAGCCGTACGTCCGGAGCGTCGAGGTGAACGGCCTCGGCGACCCGTACGTCCCGTTGCGCAAGGTCTGGCTCGAGGCGCCACGATGAAGCTCCGCTCGCTCCAGACCAAGTTCCTCTGGGGCACGCTGCTCGTGATCGGGTTCGTCATGACGGCCGTCATGGTCGTGGTCGAGCACCGGCAGCGCGCCGCGATCATCGAGGAGGTGCAGCGTCGCGGCGAGGTCATCGCGCGCAACCTCGCGGCGATCTCCTACGGACCGCTCCTCCTCTATAACTACACCGTGCTCGAGCAGAACGTCGCCCGGGTCGCGGGCGAGGCCGACGTGATCTACGCCCTCGTGCTGGACTCCGACGGCAGGGTGGCCGCCCACAGCAGCCACCCCGAGCGTGTCGGGGCGGTCCTGGAGGGGCCCGCGCACCGGCGGGCGGCCCAGGCGGGCGAGCTCATGGTCCAGGAGACGGTGACGTCGCGGGGCGAGGCGATCTACGACTTCGCCCTTCCGGTCCAGGTGGAGGGGCGGAAGTGGGGCACGATCCGCGTGGGGCTCTCCAAGCAGCGGATGGAGGCCGAGATCGGCAAGACTCGGGTCGAGCTCGGTGCGCTCACGCTCGTCGTGCTGCTCCTGGGCGGCCTTGCGGCGGCGCTCATGGCCCGACGGATCGCGCGCCCGGTGCAGCGGCTCGCCGAGGGCGCGGTCGCCATCTCGCGAGGCGAGTTGGCGCAACGCATCGAGCCGACGACCGCCGACGAGATCGGACGGCTCGCCGCGGCGTTCAACCACATGGCCGTGCAGCTCGTTCAGCAGCGCGGAGCACTCGAGGAGACGAACGCCGAGCTGCAGCGGCACGTCGTCGAGCTCGTCGATCTCAAGTCGTACACCGACAACATCCTGGCCTCGCTCACGAACGGCATCGTCTCGGTGGACCTGGACGGGCGGGTGGTGACCCTCAACCCGGCCGCCGAGCTGCTCACCGGCTTCTTCAAGGGCGAGGTCGCGGGGCGGTATTGCAGCGAGGCCTTCGCGCACACCCCACAGCTGAGCGACATCCTCATGGAGACGCTCGCCAGCCACGCACCGATCGCGAGCGTGCCCCTGACGCTCAGGCGTCGGAATGGGAGCACGGTCCCGATCGAGCTGAGCACGGCGCCGCTCAAGGGCGGCGAGGGCAAGGACCTGGGCGTCATCGGGGTCCTCCGCGACCTCACGCTCGTGCGGCAGCTCGAGCACGACCTCCGGCGCTCGGACCAGCTCGCGGCGCTCGGCACCCTCGCCGCGGGGCTCGCCCACGAGATCAAGAACCCGCTGACATCGCTCCTGACGTTCACGCGCCATCTCGAGCGTCGGTTCGACGACCCGCACTTTCGCGAGAAGTTCCACAATGTGGTACCCCGGGAGCTCGAGCGGATCAACGGGATCGTCGAGCGGCTCCTCGAGCTGGCGCGTCCGGCACGGATGAGCCTGGCGCTCGTGCGGTTGCCCGTCCTGCTCGACCGCGTGGTCGAGCTGTACGGCAATCAGATCGAGGCGCGACAGATCGTCGTGGTCCGTGAGTACGCGCGGGACGTGCCGCCCCTCCAGGCGGACGCGGAGGCGCTCTATCGGGTCGTCGTCAACCTCGTCGCGAACGCGGTCGACGCGATGGAGGGCGGGGGCCGCCTCACGCTCCGCGCCGGGTGGAGCGAGAGCCGCGATCCCCTCCCGCCGCGCCGGCGGCCGCCCGACCGCCGCATGAAGTTCGAGGTCGAGGACACCGGCCCGGGCATTCCCCCGGCCGAGGGCGACCGGATCTTCACTCCCTTCTACACGACGAAGGAGGGCGGGACGGGGATCGGCCTCGCCCTGGCGCACAAGATCGTCGAGGAGCACGGCGGGACGATCGCCTTCCGCGGCGGGCGCGCGGGCGGGACCGTGTTCACGGTCGTCCTCCCGCTGATCGCCGAGGTGCCGACGGGCCCCGGCCCCGCGGACGAGGCGGCGCGATGATCACCCCCGAGAGCCCGTCGCTCCTGCCCGTGGACAACGAGCACCTGCGCCGGATCGCGTCGGGCTTCGCGCACGACTTCAACAACCTCCTGGCCGTAATCGCCGGCTACAGCGAGCTCATGCTGCGCCGCCTCCGGCCCAACGATCCGCTCCGGTCGAACGCCGAGTCGATCAAGAAGACGACCGAGTGGGGCATCGCGCTCGCGCAGCAGATCCTCATGACGAGCCGCGACCCGGGACCTGCGCTGATCGCGGTGAACCAGGTGGTGGCCAACGTCGCGAAGGTGCTCCAGCCGGCCGTCGGCGACCAGATCACGCTGGTCACGCGGCTCGATCCCGGTGTGGGTCGTGTCGCGGTCAACCACGGTCAGCTCGGCCAGGTCATCATGAACCTTGTCGTAAACGCGCGGGACGCGATGCCCCAGGGCGGTCGGCTGACCATCGAGACGCTGAACGCCGGGTCCGACATCGTGCTGGTCGTCAGCGACACGGGCGTCGGCATGGACGGCGTCACCCAGGCGCGTCTCTTCGAGCCGTACTTCACCACGAAGGAGCCGGGGAAGGGCACCGGGCTCGGGCTCTCGACCGTTCGGGACGTGGTTGCCCAGGCGGGGGGACGCATCGAGGTGTCGAGCAAGGTCGGGCGGGGCTCGACGTTCACGATCCGCCTCCCGCGCGCGCAGAACGCGACCGGGGGTGCCGAGCAGCCGTCGAGCGCCGTGCCGTCGGGCGCCAGGACCGTGCTCGTGGTCGAGGACGAGCCCGACGTGCGGGATCTGATCCGCGACATCCTCCAGTTCGAGCAGTACGCGGTCCTCGAGGCATCCGATCGGGAGGCGGCGCTCGCCATCGTGAAGCGCCACGAGGGGCCGATCGACCTGCTCATCACGGACCTTGTCCTCCCGGGCGCGGGCGGCGACGATGTCGCGCAGCGGGTGGTCGCCGCCCGCCCGGGGATCAAGGTGATCTACGTGTCGGGCTACCCGGAGGCGGACGTGCCGCCGCCTGCGCTGAGCCTCGGGCCGCTGCTCCCGAAGCCGTTCACCATCGCGGCGCTCACCCAGACGGTGCGCGAGGTGCTGAACGGAGCGGCGTGAGGGCGGTTACGCGTTCAGCCGTCGGCGGAGGAAGCCCAGCAGCCCCTGGGGGAGGAAGACGACCATCAGCGTAAAGATGACGCCGACGGGGATCAGGTAGTACTCGGGGAAGAAGCGCGAGAACGCCTCACGGAGCAGGAGGAAGAAGGCCGCGCCGGCGACCGGCCCCACGAGCGTCCCCATCCCTCCCATCACGTTGAAAATGACCGCTTCGCCGGAGACGAGGAACAGGACGAAGTCCGGCGCCGCGAACTTGTTCTGGATCGCGTAGAGCACCCCGGCGAGGCCCGCGAAGAGCCCCGACAGCATGACCGCGACGATCTTGTAGCGCTCGACGTGGTAGCCGATGGCGCGCGTGCGGGCCTCGTTCTCGCGGATCGACTGCAGCACCATCCCGAAGGGCGACTGTGTGATTCGTCGGAGGCCGAGATAGGAGAGCGTCACCACCCCTAGGACGAACCAGTGCAGGGTCACCGGCGTGAAGCGTCCCGACCCGAGGCCCGGGATGGAGAACGGCGGCTGGCTGAACGTGAGGCCGTTCTCGCCGCCGGTCATGTCGGTCCACGTGAAGATGATGACGTAGAAGATCTGCGAGAACACCAACGTCGTGATCGCGAAATAGATGTCGCGCAGGCGCGTCGCGAAGTATGCGACGAAGGCCGCAACCACGGCCGCGCTCACGAGGCCGGACGAGAGCGCCAGCCAGAGGTTGGGCGGACCGAGGGCCAGCAGCGCTGCCGCCGTCCCGTACATGCCGAGCCCGAAGAACGCGGAGTGTCCGAAGGACACCATCCCGGTGTAGCCGATGAGGAGGTCGGACGACATCGCCAGCAGACCCCAGATCAGGATCTCGGTCACGAAGCGGCGCCAGAACTCCGGCAGCACGAGCGGAGCCACCGTCAGGAGGCCGAGGACGACGACGAACCCGACCCAGTACCCCGTGCGCTGCGTCCTCATTTCGGGGTGGGCACGAAGAGGCCGGTCGGCCGAAAGAGCAGCGTGAGGATGAGCACGATGAAGGACACGATGACGGCCTGGGCGGGGCTCACCCAGAGCGATGCGAACGCCTCGAGCAGGCTCAGGAAGATGGACGCGAGGATGGAGCCCCCGAGGTTCCCCATCCCGCCGACCACGACCACCACGAAGGCTCTGAGGGTGAAGTCGAAGCCCATGGCGTGGTTGACCCCGACGAGGGGAGCGAAGAGGACGCCGCTCGCCGCCGCCATGGCCGCGCCGATGGCGAACACCCCGGTGTGCACCCGTGGCACCGGAATGCCCATGGCCGAGGCCATGAGCCGGTCCTGGGTGGTGGCCCGGATCCAGATCCCGTACGTTCCGTACTTCATGAAGAGCCAGAGCCCACCGATGATCACGGCCGAGAGCATGGCGATCAGCAACCGGTACCACGGGTACTCGATGTGGAAGAGCTGGAAGTGCCCCGTGAGCGGCTCCATGATCTTGCGCGGCACCGGCCCGTACTGCCACAGGGCGTAGTTCTGGAGGACGAGCGAGATCCCGAAGGTGGCCAGGATCGTGGTGAGGGGATCGCGCCCGAGCAGCGGGCGGAGCGTGGTGATCTGGAGCGCGGCGCCAAGGGCCGCCATCGTCACGCAGGCGCCGAGGAGAGCGAGCCAGAAGTTGCCGGTGGTGACGAAGACCGTGGTGCCCACGTAGGCGCCCAGCATGAACAGGTCGCCGTGGGCGAAGTTGACGACGTCCATGATCCCGAAGATGAGCGTGAGCCCCGAGGCCACGAGGGCGAGGATCATTCCGGTCACGATGCCGTTGATGGCCTGGACGAGGAGCTGTTCGAAGGGGATCACGCCGAGACGCCGAGGTACTGGTGAATGATCGTCTCGTTCGCCCTGAGCTCGCCGGCGGGACCGCGGTACCGGACCTGGCCCTTCTCCATGATGTACACGCGCGCGCAGACCTCCAGGGTGAGCGGCACGTTCTGCTCGACGAGGAGAATCGCCAGACCGTCCCGGCGCAGCACGTCGATGATCTCCCGGATCTGGGCGACCATGCGTGGCATCAGGCCCTCCGTCGGCTCGTCGAGCAGGATGATCTTGGGCTCGAGCGTCATCGCACGCGCGATGGCGAGCATCTGCTGCTCGCCGCCCGAGAGCGTGCCGCCCGCCTGGTGGCGCCGCTCTCGCAGGACGGGGAAGCTCGCGTAGACTTTGTCGAGGAGCTCTCGGCGCCGCGGCTCGGTCACCCCCTGGCGGTCCAGCCCGGTTCGGAGGTTCTCCATCACGGTGAGCAGCCGGAAGATCCGCCGATCCTCGGGGACCCAGGCGATGCCGAGGCGGGCGACGTGGTGGGGCGCGAGCCCCGTGAGGTCACGACCGTCGAACACCACGCGGCCGTCGGCGGCACGGACCAGCCCCATGACGGTCTTGAGGGTGGTGCTCTTGCCGACACCATTACGCCCGAGCAGGCCGACGACCTCGCCCGGACCCACCTCGAGCGACACGCCGTGCAGGACGTGAGACTTGCCGTAGTACGTGTGGACGTCCTGGAGCGACAGCATCAGCTCTTGAGGTAAACCTCCTGGACGCGTGGATCGGCCTGGATCTGGGTGGGGGTGCCCTCGGCGAGCACCTCGCCGTAGTGGAGGACCGTGATCGTCCGCGCGAGCCCCATCACCACTTCCATGTCGTGCTCGACGATCAGGATCGTCAGGTCGGTGGCGATGCGCCGGATCAGCGCGACGATGGCGTGCGTCTCGGTCACGCTCATGCCCGCCGTCGGCTCGTCCAGGCAGAGGAGCCGGGGCTCCGTCGCGAGCGCGATCCCGATCTCGAGGTTCCGCTGCTCGCCGTGGGAGAGGTTGGCGGCGAGCTCGTCCTCCTTGCCGGCGAGGCCCACGGCGGCGAGGACGTCGCGCGCACGATCGATGACATCGGTGTACGAGCGATGGTGGTGGAGCAGGCTCCATGCGTGATGACGCGACTGGGCGGCGATTCGGACGTTCTCGAGCACCGTGGCGCCGGGCAGGATGTTGGTGATCTGGTACGAGCGTGCGATGGCCTTCCGGGAGATCCGGTGCGGAGGAAGCCCCGTGATGTCCTCGCCGGCAAAGAGGATGCGGCCGCTCGTCGGGCGAAGCACACCCGTGATGCAGTTGAAGAGCGTGGACTTGCCGGCGCCGTTGGGGCCGATGATGGCGCGGATCTCGCCCGTGTGGATCGCCACATCGACGTTGTTGAGCGCGTTGAGCCCGCCGAACCGCATGCAGAGTCTCTCCGTGCGGAGCATCGCGGACGGGGCGGCGCCCCCGCCGGTGCGGGCCGGGGACGTCGCCTCAGCAGGACGAAGCCGGGTCACGCCTTCTGGAACGAGCAGGCGGGCGGGACGAACGTCTTCTCTTTCGAGATGACCTCCAGGAGCCGGTGTTTGTTGTTCTTGATGTCGAAGATGAACTCCCGGATGAACGCCTGGTGATCCTCCTTGCGCAGGGTCTTGTCACCCTGGGGGAAGTCGTCGCTCTCCTTCACCTCCATGCCCTCGAGCGCCTCGATGAGCTTCATCGTGTCCTCGCGCCCGCGGAAGCCCGACTTCTGCATGCCGAGCTTGAGGAAGTTGATCGCCTCGAAGTTCGACTGTACGTACCGGTCCGGGTCCGGCCCCGAGGGGTCGATCTGCTTGAGCCGCGCGCGAGCCTCCTCGTAGAACCTCTTGTGATAGGGCGTGTTCAGCGGGGGGTCGAGGACGGGGATGTACCGGTTGATGCCGGTGAAGCCTTCGACCTTCTGGCCGAGGGCGGGCAGGTGGGTCGACTCGGCGACGGCGCCGTCGCCCGCGAACCTGTACTTCTTGGTGAGACCGAGGTCGTAGGCCTGCGTGGCCAGGACGACGGCGTTGGCGCCGAAGAAGATCCCGAAGAACCCGTCGAAACTGCCGCTGATCTTCGAAAGAAACGAGGTCATGTCGGCCGTGCCCAGCGGAATCCCCGTCGTGCCGACGACCTCTCCGCCCAGCTTCTTGATCTCGGCGGCGTAGGCGTCGCGGGTCGACTGGCCCCAGGCGTAGTCGAGGTAGGCGATGTGCCACTTCTTGCCCAGCTTGCTGACGAGGTAAGGGGCGAAGGCGACCGCCTGGGCGGGCGCATAGTCGAACGGTCGGAAGACGTACCGGCTGCACTTCGTCGTCGTGATGGTGGTGTCAAGACAGACGCCGACCATGAAGACGGTCCGGTGCTCGTCGAAGACCGGCATGCAGGCCACGCAGACGTTGGAGAGATAGCCGCCCTCGGCCACGTCGACCTGGTCCTCCACGAGGAGCTTCTCCACCTTGCGGCGGCCGACGTCCGGCTTGGACTCGTAGTCGGCCACGATCGCCTCCAGCGGCCGGCCGTTGACGCCGCCCGTCTTGTTGACCCGGTCGATGGCCATCATCGATCCCACCAGGGCCGTCTTTCCGCCGGCCGCGGCGACGCCGGTGAGCGGCTGCATGATCCCGACCTTGTAGGGCTTCGCCTGGCCGAACGCCTTGCGCCACGGCGCCGGAACCAGCATGGTCGCGCCGAGCGCGGCGGCGGTCGCGGCCGACAGCCCGAGAAAGCGCCGCCGCGTGGTCTTGCCGCTCCACCATAGGTCCTGAGCCCAGGGCTCCTCTTGCCAACGTTCGGTCATCGCCAGCCTCCCTACGGAAGCCCACGGCGTGGGCGGGTGATTTCGGGAAAAGGATTGCCTCTTACTACACTAAACCGGTCGGACCGCGCAAGAGGCCCGGGTTCAGAGCGATCCCGGGTAGGTCCCGCCGTCGATCAGGAAATTCTGGCCCGTCATGAAGCCCGCGTGCGCGCCGCAGACGAACGCGCAGAGCTCGCCGAACTCCGCCGGCTCGCCGAAGCGGCCCGCCGGGTTGGTCCGGCGGCGATCACGCACGACCTCCTCGACGGTCCGGCCGCTCGTCTTCGCCTGGATGGCGATGGTCGAGCGCAACCGGTCGGTGTCGAAGGGCCCGGGGAGGAGGTTGTTGATCGTGACGTTGTGGGCGACGGTCTTGCGCGCGAGCCCGGCGACGAATCCCGTGAGCCCGGCGCGCGCCCCGTTCGAGAGCCCCAGGATGTCGATGGGGTGCTTCACGGCGCTCGAGGTGATGTTGACGATACGGCCGAAGCGACGGGCGATCATGCCGTCCACGGTCGCCTTGATGAGGAGGATCGGCGTGATCATGTTCGCGTCGACCGCCCGGATCCATGTGTCGCGGTCCCAGTCCCGGAAATCGCCGGGCGGCGGACCGCCCGCGTTGTTGACAAGGATGTCGGGCGCGGGGCACGCGGTGAGCAGCGCTGCGCGCCCGGCCTCGGTCGTGACGTCGCCGGCGACGGCGGTCACGCGGACGCCCGTGGCGTCGCGGATCTCCTTCGCGGCCGCCTCGAGGGCGTCCTTCGTCCGCGCCATCAGCGTGAGGTTGACGCCCTCACGGGCGAGCGACATGGCGCACGCCTTGCCGAGCCCGCGGCTCGACGCGCAGACGATCGCGTTCCGTCCCCGGATGCCGAGGTCCATCTTGGCCCGTCTCCTCTACGGGCTCGGTCGCGCGGGAGCGAGGCGCGCCGCCGCGAGCGCCTGCCTGATCGCCTCTCGCTCGGCAGCGCTCACGGGGGTGAGCGGCGGGCGCACGTGCGCGGCGGGCAGGCGGCCCAGCAGCACCAGCGCCGCCTTCATGCGGTTGTGCATGTCCACGAACGGCGGCGCATAGAAGACCTGCACCAGAGGATCCAGACGGTCGTTGATGCGTCGCGCGCCGTCCACGTCCCCCTTCTGGCACAACTCAAATAATTCGGCCTGGAGGTCGGCGACGACGCTCCCCATTCCCGAGATTGCGCCGTCGGCGCCGAGCAGGAAGGTCGCCATGAGCGACATCGTGAAGGCCGAGAGCATCGCGACGGGGCGCCCGGTCGCCCTGAGCGCCCGGAGGTTCGCCTCGAAGGCGACGATGTCGTTCGACCAGTCCTTGACCGCCGAGACGTGGGGGATCGCGGCGAGCTGCGCCAGCGTCTCGGGGCTGTATCCGATGCCGGAGGCCGGAGGGTACTCGAAGACGATGATCGGCAGGTCGGCCTGCGCGGCGATCTCGGAGAAGTGGCGCAGCGCCATCTCGGGTTTCCCCCGGGCGCCCCACATGAACAGCGTCGGCGGGAAGACGAGGACGGCCGCCGCGCCCTCGGCCTTGGCGTCGCGCGCCAGCTCGACCGCCTCCTGCGTCCCGTCGGCATAGACCCCTGCGACGACG
>QHSA01000005.1 GCA_003220315.1 Candidatus Rokuibacteriota bacterium | reverse complement strand
CACATTCTCGTGCTCGCACCACGTGTCTCAGGCGCGCTTCGAAGAGCTCTGCCGCGACGCCGCGGCCGACGCCGGGGCACGGCTCCAGATGGTCGCCCCGCTCACCCAGGCGAGCGACCACCCGGTCGTCCTGACGATCCCGGAGACCCGCTACTTAAGCGGGCTGCTCCTCCAAGCCATGTGATGCCTGCGGTCGAGCGGCTCGCGCCGAGCGATCTGGTGCTGAGAATGGCGGGTCCACGGCGGTGACCGGCCGGGCGGGTAGCGCGCGGTAGCGGGCGGCGGGGCGGTCTTCGGAGACCCGTTGCGTCTGGGGGTTGCCGACGCCGCGTCTGCAGATGCCCGCTTACGCGTTGCGGCTAGCGTGGTCGACGAAGACTGCCCCACCGCCCGCTGGCCCCACGCTACCCGCCCAGGCCGACTACCAGCGTCGGGTCTCGCCGTGCTTCATCAGCCAGACCCGCTCGGAGCCGAGCCCGAGCCGTCGCGCCTCGGCCAGCAGGCGTGCTGGCGGCTCCTCCATCGGCTCCTCGGCCAGATCGAACGTGCCCCAGTGGATCGGTACGAGATGGCGACCCCGGACGTCGGCCAGCACCTGCAATGCCTCCTCGGGGGTGGTGTGGCTCGCCTTCATGATCACGGGCGGCAGGTACGCGCCGATGGGAATCGCGGCCACGTCGAAGGGGCCGAGCCGAGCCCCGATCTCCTTGAGCCCGTGGTAGTAGGCCGTGTCGCCCGCGAAGTAGAGCCGCTTGGCGCGGCCGGCGACGGTCCAGCCGCCCCAGAGCCGCCGGTTCCTGTCCCACGGGGTGCGGCCCGAGAAGTGCTGGGCCGGCACACAGGTCAGCGTGAGCCCGGCGACGGCTCGGCTCTGCCACCAGTCCAACTCGTCCACCTCCGTGATGCCGAGCTCCGTGAACCACGCCCGGAGCCCGAGGGGGACCAGGAAGCGCGGCCGGTGGGTCCGAGCCAGGCGCGTGACGGTCGCGACGTCGAGGTGGTCGTAGTGGTCGTGCGAGATGAGCACGATGTCGATCGGCGGTAGATCCTCGAACTTGAGGCCGGGCGGAGTGACCCGTCTCGGCCCGCCGAAGCCGACGGGGCTCGCGCGCGCCGACCACTGCGGGTCGGTCAGGATGTTGACCCCGGCCAGCTGGATCAGGAGCGTCGAGTGGCCGACCCAGGTCACCGTGGTGGTGGCAGGATTGGACCGGATCATGCTCAGGTCACTCGCGACGACGGGAAGGTTCGCGGTCCGTGGATGGACCGTCGTTTCCCAGATGCGCGAGAGGAAAAAGCGAAGCCGTACCCAGCCGGACGCGAGCGCGTACGCGGGACCGGTGTTGGCGAACCCCCGCTCGCGGTGATGCGCAGGCGCGCCCGGAACGGGATCGCCGACACCGCCGCAGGAGCTCAGGGCGAGGGCGAGCGACAGGAGCGCGACGGGGCGCCGGATCAGCTCGCGTCGTCTCCTGCTGGCAGCTCGAGGCGGAACGACGCGCCGCCGTCAGGATGATTCTCGGCCCAGAGCCGGCCACCGAGCTCCGTGACGATGCCGTAGGACACCGAGAGGCCGAGCCCGCTGCCCTCGCCCGGGGGCTTCGTCGTGAAGAACGGGTCGAAGATCCGCGGCATCGCCTCCTCCGGGATCCCCGGCCCGGTGTCGCGGACCTCGAGGCACACGCTGGCGCCGTCCGGCCAGACGCGCACCGTGAGCACACGCGCCCCCGCGATCTGGACCATCGCCTGGTGCGCGTTCTGCACGAGGTTCAGGAGCACCTGCTGGAGCGCGTTCTCGTCACCCAGCACGTAGGGGCTCGGGGCGAATTCGGTCACGACCTTCACGTTGTCCTGCTGGAGCTGGTAGCTCTTCAGCTCGAGCACCCGGCGCGCCTGGGCGGCGAGCGAGCACGGCCGGCGCTCCGACGGGTACTGCCGGGCGAAGAGCAAGAGGTTCTGGACGATGCGCGCGGCGCGCGCGGCCTCGTCCGTCACGATGCGGGCCCGCTCGCGCACTGGCTCCGTCGCCTGGGGATGCGCGAGGATGAGGTGTGCCTGGCCGAGGATCGTCGTGAGCGGGTTGTTGATCTCGTGCGCCACTCCCGAGGCGAGCTCACCCACGGCGGACAGCTTCTCGGAGCGGACCAGCTGTGCCTGGATGCGCTTGCGCTCCTCCAGCTGGCGCTCTTTCTCGGAGTAGAGCCGGGCGTTGTCGAGCGCGAGGCCGATCTGGTCGGCGGTCGCCTCCAGGAGCGTGATCTCGCTCGCCGCGAAGCGGTCGACGGTCTTGCGGCCGAGCGAGAGCGTGCCGAGGATCCTGCCGCGGCTGTGGATCGGCACGCACACGAAACCCCGGATGTGCTCGCGCTGGACGGCGGCTCGCGCCGCCGGGAGCAGGTCTGGGTCCGCGTAGTTCTTCTCGACCCGGACCGTCCGGCCGGTGGAGGCGACACGGCCGATCAGGCCCTGGCCGACCGGCAGCGTCTGGTTGACCCCGCGCAGGGCCGGCGACATTCCGCGCTCGCCCCGCAGGTGGAGCATCTTCCCGTCCTCCGACAGGAGGTGGAGGCTCGCGATCTCGTGGCCCGTGACGCGCGTCAACGCCTCGACGGCCGTGCGCAGCACGTCGTTCACGTCGAGGGTGCGGCTCACCGCCTCGGCGACGGTGAGGAGGATCGCCAGATGCGGCTCCACCGCCGGCCGGGCGGCCGCCCGGCGCCGCCCGTCAGCGCGCGGCAGGGAGCGCGCGACGCGCCGCTTCAAGCGCGGTCTCGACGAGCGTGCGGTCCGTTCCGGGCAGGTCGCCCAGGTCGGCGGCGATGGACAGGAGCAGCTCGATCTCTTCGAGGTGCTCGGTCGCGACGGACGCCCGGCGGGCGGCGGCCTCCCGCGCGGCGGCGAGCGCCGCCGCCTCCAGGCGGGTGCCCGTGGATGCCCGCGCCGTCGCGTTCATGGCGCGCGTCGCGCGGAAGATGGCGTGCGCGAGACGCCGCCACGGGTCCGCCTTCACGGCCTCGTCGGCCGCGGACGTCGCGCTCGACTGCACGAGCCCCGCGGAGACTGTTCGATCGAGGTACTCGTAGTCGAAGGGCTTCGCGACGTAGTCGAAGGCGCCGAGCTTGAGCGTCTCCCGCGCCAGGGTGACGTCCTCGTTCGCGGTGACCATGATGACCGACAGGGTGCCGTCGAGCTTGCGGATCCGCCGGAGCACCTCGACGCCGTCAATACCGGGCATGCGGATGTCCAGCAGGACCAGGTCGGGTCGGTCGCGCCGGATCGTGGCGAGCGCTTCGTCGCCGTTCGGCGCCTCGTCCACCGTGTAGCCCTGTGACGTGAAGTACTCGCTCAGCACTTCGCGCACCGGGGCCTCGTCATCCACAACCAGGATGCGGCCCAAGGAGGGGCTCATCGCTCCTATTCTACCCTTGAGGGACGCGCCGGCCGCCCTTCGCCCGCGGGCTCCGTTCTCCCCCCGGCGTTGACTTAGCCAGCGCGGGCGACCAGGTCGTGGACGAGCTTGAGCGCGTCGTCCAGCCTGCTCGGGTCGGGGCCGCCGCCCTGGGCCAGGTCGGGCCGCCCGCCACCCCGGCCGCCTACGGCCCGGGCGACCTCCTGCATGAGCCGTCCCGCCTGGACGCGCTTGACGAGATCCGTCGTCACTGCGGCGACGAGGTTCACCTTGCCGTCGACGACGCTCCCGACGCAGACGACGCCGGAGCCGAGACGGTCGCGCAGCGTGTCGGCGACCGCGCGGAGGCCGTCGGCGTCGAGGCCGTCGATCCGCCCCGTGACCACGGCGACGCCGTTGACCTGCCGCGCCGCTCGGACCAGCTCCTCCGCGCGGGAGCGCGCCAGCTTGACCTCGAACGCCGCCAGCTGCTTCTCGAGCAGCCGCTGCTCCTCGAGCAGCTTGGCGAGCCGCTTGGGCACCTCGAGCGGCGCGATCTTGAGGATCTCCGCCGCCTCGCGGAGCGCCGCCTCCTTCCGCGCGACGGTCTCGAGCGCAGCGCTCCCCGCCACGGCCTCGATGCGCCGGACGCCGGAGGCGACGGCGCCCTCGGTCGTGACCTTCACCAGGCCGAGCTCGCCCGTCCGCTCCAGGTGCGTGCCCCCGCACAGCTCCGTCGAGAAGTCGCCGATCTTGACGACGCGCACACGGTCGCCGTACTTCTCGCCGAACAGGGCCAGGGCGCCCATCCGGAGCGCCTCGTCGAGGTCCATCTCCATCCGGGCCACCTCGACGTTGGCCTGGACCTGCTCGTTCACCAGCTCCTCGATCTGGACGATCTCGCGGTCCTTCACCTGGGCGCCGTGCGAAAAGTCGAAGCGCAGATGGTCGGGGGCGACCAGCGAGCCCGCCTGCGCCACGTGGGGGCCGAGGACGCGGCGGAGCGCTGAGTGCAGGAGGTGCGTGCCCGTGTGGTGCTGGCGCAGCCTCTGTCGCCGCGGCGTCTCGACGCTCACCGCGACGTCCTCGTTTTCATGAAATTCGCCCCGCACGACGCGCACGCGGTGGACGATGAGCTTCGAGCCGCGATAGTACGTGTCGAGGAGCTGGCCGCGTCCGGCGCGGCCGGCGATCGTGCCGGTGTCGCCGATCTGGCCGCCCGATTCGGCGTACGCGGGCGTGCGGTCGAGGATCATCTCGACCTCGGCACCCGCCGTCGCCTCGCGCACGCGCCGGAGCCCGCCCCCGCCCGCCTCCACGATCGCCAGGATGCGCGCGGGCGCCGCGAGCGTGTCGTAGCCGACGAACTCGACGCGTGGGAGCTCGGCGGCGAGGCGCGCGTAGATCGCCGCCGCCTCGGCGTCCGCGCCAGGACCGAAGGCCGCGCCCGCCCGTGCACGCTCGCGCTGCGCCTCCATCTCGGCCTCGTACGCGGCCTGGGTCGCGTCGGTGACGAGCCACCCCTTGTCCCTGAAGATTTCCTCGGCCAGGTCCCTCGGAAACCCGTAGGTGTCGTACAGCTTGAAGAGGAAATTCCCGCTCAGGCTCGTCACGCCTGGACTCGCCGTACGCCGTTGCGCCTCGTCGTATTCCTCGATCAGTCGCATGCCGGTGTCGAGGGTCTCGGCGAAGCGTTCCTCCTCGGTCTTGACCGTCTGCTCGACCCGCGGCCGCTCGGTCGCGAGCTCCGGGTAGGCGTCACGCATGAGCCCGACCACCCAGTCCACGGTCCGCCAGAGGAAGGGCTCCGTGAGCCCGAGCAGGCGGCCGTGCCGCATGGCCCGGCGCATGATGCGCCGGAGCACGTACCCACGCCACTCGTTCGACGGCGTCACGCCGTCGGCGATCAGGAACGTGGTCGCGCGCGCGTGGTCGGCGATCACCTGCATCGAGACGTCATGCTCTTGACGCGCCCGGTAGACTTTGCCGGAGAGCGCGGCGATGCGCTCGATGAGGGGCGCGAACAGGTCGGTGTCGTAGTCCGACGTCTTGCCCTGCATGACCGCGGCCACGCGTTCGAGCCCCATCCCGGTGTCGATCGACGGGCGCGGCAACGGCCTCATGACGCCGCTCGCGTCGCGGTTGAACTGCATGAAGACGAGGTTCCAGATCTCGAGCCACCGGTCACACTCGCAGGCGGGGCCGAGGCACGACCGCCCGGCCGCCTCCTCCGGGCACGGGAGGTGATCGCCCTGGTGGAAATGGACCTCCGAGCACGGGCCGCACGGCCCCGTGTCGCCCATCGCCCAGAAGTTGTCCTCCTCCCCCAGGCGGAGGACCCGGTCGTCCGTGAAGCCGGCCACCTTCTTCCAGAGCCCGAACGCGTCGTCGTCGTCGGTGAAGACGGTCGCCGCGAGGCGCCGCCGGTCGAGCCCAAGGTCGCGCGTGAGGAACTCCCAGGCGAAGGCGATCGCCTCCGCCTTGAAGTAGTCGCCGAACGAGAAGTTCCCGAGCATCTCGAAGAAGGTGTGGTGGCGCGCGGTCCGGCCGACGTTCTCGAGGTCGTTGTGCTTGCCGCCCGCGCGGACGCATTTCTGGCAGGTGGTCGCGCGCACGTAGTCGCGCCGTTCCTCACCGAGGAACACGGCCTTGAACTGCACCATGCCCGCGTTGGTGAAGAGGAGGGTCGGGTCGGCTCCGGGGACGAGCGGCGACGACCGCACGCGCGTGTGACCGTTCTCCTCGAAATAGGCCATGAACTTCTCGCGGATCGCGCTGCCGGTCATCGGAAGGCCCATTGTACTCCGGTCAATCCTCGACCGAGAGCCCGGTGGACTCGCGCAGGACCCGGACCACGACCGACGCGGGGTATCCGCGGCGCCGGAGGAAGTCGCGCAGGCGTGCGGCCGCGCGGACGGGATCGCGCCGGCGCAGCGCCGGCAGGCGCCGGCGCGCCACCGCTCGCGCCCGCGCGAGCTGCGCCTCCCGGGTGACGGCGGGCAGCGCCGCGTCGATGAGGGAGGGGGCGACCCCGCGCGCGCGGAGCTCGGCGCGGAGGCGCGCCGGACCGTAGCCACGAGCCGCCCGAACTTCCACCCACTGGCGTGCGAAGGCCGCGTCGTCCACGTCGCCACGCCCGGCGAGGTCGGCGACCACCTCGCTGGCCACGGACGGGGGAGCGCCGCGGCGCTCCAGGCGCCGGGTGAGCTCGCGGCGGGTCCACGCCCGCCGCGAGAGAAGATCGGCCGCCGTCAGGCGCGCGGCGGCGGCATCGAGGAGCCGCTTCGCGGCTACGATCGTTTGAAGAAGGGGCTGGCGCCCGCTGCGCCCGCCCGGGGGTGCATGTCGGGCGGCCTCTCGTCCCTCTTCTGTTCGAACGACTGCTCGCCCGTGGAGAAGATGCCGCGGACCTTGAGGTCGAAGTCGTCCGGGCTCGACGCCGCCTCGCGCGCCGTCTCATAGGAGACGAGGCCCTCGCGGTAGAGCCGGAGCAGGCACTGGTCGAAGGTCTGCATCCCGTACTGGACCTGGCCCTGCGCGATGGCCGCCGGGATGTCGGGCGTCCGCTTGGCCTCGCGGATGCAGTCCCGGATCAGCCCGGTGCCGATCATCACTTCGACCGCGGGCACGCGCCCCTCGCCGCCGATCCTCGGGACCAGCCGCTGCGAGATGACACCCTCGATGACGGCGGCGAGCTGATCGCGGATCTGCTGCTCCTGATGAGGCGGAAAGGTGCCGATGATCCGGTTGACCGTCTCCCCCGCGTTCAGCGTGTGGAGCGTCGAGAACACCAGGTGGCCGGTCTCCGCCGCGTGGAGCGCCACGGACATCGTCTCCGGGTCGCGCATCTCGCCCAACAGAATGACGTCGGGGTCCTCGCGGAGCGCGGCGCGGAGCGCGATGGCGAAGCTCGCCGAGTCGTGGCCGATCTCGCGCTGGCTGATGACGCAGTTGATGTCCTCGTGCGTGAACTCGATCGGGTCCTCGATCGTGATGATGTGGTCGTTCCGGTTGCGGTTGATGAAGTCGATCATCGCCGCGAGCGTGGTCGACTTGCCGGAGCCCGTGATGCCGGTGCAGAGGACGAGCCCGCGGCGCTCCATGGCGAGTTGCTCGAGGACGGGAGGCAGGCCGAGCTCGTCGAACCGCGGCTTGTTCGCCGGGACCGCTCGCAGGACCGCCCGCACGGCGCCGAGCGCCAGGAACATGTTGACGCGGAAGCGCCCGAAGTTCGGGATGGAGTACGCGGAGTCGATCTCCTTGCCGTCACGCAGCTGGTTGTACCAGCGCTCGGCGAGCATCCTCCGGGCCAGCCCGTCCATGTCGTCGGCCGTGATGACGCCGAAGTCGCCCTGGGGGATCAGGCGCCCGTGGATGCGCAGGATCGGCGGCGCGCCCGCCTTGAGGTGGAAGTCCGACGCGCCGCGCTCGACGCCGGTTACCAGGAGCCTCTCGAAATCGATCGGCATCGCTGACTCCTATTTGCTCAAGGCGGCCGGGCGGAGCCCGAGGGCTTCCCGGATCTTCGCCTCGAGGTCGGCGAGCGTCGCCGGGTTCTCCTGGAGCCACTTCTTCGCGTTCTCGCGCCCCTGCCCGATACGCTCGTTCTTATAAGTGTACCAGGTACCGGACTTTTCGATGATGCTCTGCTCGACGCCCGCGTCGAGCACCGTGCCCGACTTCGAGATCCCTTCGCCGTAGATCATGTCGAACTCGGCCTCGCGGTGGGGCGGCGCCAGCTTGTTCTTGACGACCTTCACCTTGGTCCGCACGCCGAGCGACTCGGTCCCCTGCTTGATCGCGTCCAGCCGACGGATGTCCATGCGGATCGACGCGTAGAACTTGAGCGCGCGCCCGCCCGGCTGAGTCTCCGGGTTCCCGAACATGACGCCTATCTTCTCGCGGATCTGGTTGATGAAGATGAGCACGGCGCCCGAGCGCGAGATGGCCGCGGTGAGCTTGCGGAGCGCCTGCGACATGAGGCGCGCCTGGAGCCCCGGCAGGCTGTCGCCCATGTCGCCGTCGAGCTCGGCGCGGGGCACGAGCGCGGCGACGGAGTCGACGACGATCACGTCCACCGAGTTGGAGCGCACGAGCGTCTCGGCGATCTCGAGGGCCTGCTCGCCCGTGTCCGGCTGCGAGATCAGGAGCTCGTCGGTGTTCACGCCGAGCTTCTTCGCGTAGATGGGATCGAGCGCGTGCTCGGCGTCGATGAAGGCGGCGATGCCCCCCAGACGCTGGGCCTCGGCGATGACGTGGAGCCCGAGGGTGGTCTTGCCCGAGGACTCCGGCCCGTAGATCTCCGTGACTCGGCCGCGCGGCAGGCCGCCGACGCCGAGTGCCACGTCGAGCGACAGGGCGCCCGTCGGGATGACCGCGATCTCCTCCAGCGGGCCCCCGGCGCCCAGGCGCATGATGGAGCCCTTGCCGAACTGCCGCTCGATCTGCGCGATCGCCAGCTCGAGAGCCTGGCGCCGGTCGCTCTTCACTTCCGCCATGCGCGTCTCCTTCTTCAGCGTCGTTGTGAGCCTTCGCTCGTTGCGAGCATTCTAGGAGTCGCGTGCGGGTGCCGTCAATGTCCACGAATCGCGACGGCGCCTCGACGGCCTGATGGGCGTGCTCCTGTTGATCGCGACCTATATGGTCTTCGACTGGCTCGACCCCCGCGACGTCGGCGCGGAGCTGGCCGCGGGCAACACCCTCCTCGGGATGGAGCTCGAGGGCATGTTCATCCTCGCCGCCGCCCTCGTCGTCGGCTCCCTCAACCTCGTCGGCGGCTGACGCCGTCGCGTCAGGCGAGCCTCGCGGCGGCGAGCTCCGTGTAGCGCGCGCCGCGGGACGAGAGGTCGCTCCGCATGAGTGTCACACGCTCGACGGAGAGCCGCCCGAACTCGCGTCCCTCGCCGGCCAACAGGGCGTCGGCCAGCGCCGGATCGCGCCGCGGGACGCGCACACGGCCGAGGGTCACATGCGGCGAGAACGCGCGCGGCTCGCGCTCGAACCCGAGCCCGGCGAGCGCGGCGTCCACACGACCCGCGAGCTCCACCAGCGCGTCAGTCCCTCGCCCCACGCCCGCCCAGATCACGCGCGCGCGCGCCGGCGATGGGTATGCGCCGAGCCCGGCGACGTTCGCCTCGAACGCGGTGAGCCCCGCCGTCGCCCGGGTGAGCGCCACGACGAGCTCCGGCGTCCGCGCCTCGCGGACCCGGCCCAGGAACCTGAGCGTGAGGTGGAGGTTCTCGGGAGCGACCCAGGCGACGTCGCGAGCCACGCGGCGCAGCCCCTCGATGGCGGCGCCCAGCGCGGCCCGGACCGCCTCATCGAGTCGAATCGCCACGAACGTCCTGATCTCGTCGATCGCGTTGGCTCTCGAGCAGGAGCAGCAGATTGCGGAGGCCGGTCAGGCGCTCGGGATCCGTCTCCCTCACGATCGCCGCGCGCAGGTCCTCGAGCGCGCCGGCGTGGTCCCCCTGGAGCTCGCGGGTCAGCGCGCGGCTCCCGAGCGCGCGGGCGTCGAGCTCCGGCGCGGCCGGCGGTACCATGGCCACCGCCGGCGCCGACGGCTCCGAGGCCGCGGGCGGCGCGGGTGGTGGCGCCGACGGCGCCGTGGTTGCGGGCGGCGCCGAGGGCACACCGTTCTCAGGCGCCGCCTCGGAAGCGGGCGCCGGAGGCGGAGCCGACGTCGGCGCTGGCTCCGGAGTGGCGGGCCCTGCCTCGGGCGCGGGCGGGGTTCCCGCGGGAGCAGGCGCGGTTCGCTCGGGCGCGGGAGGCGGAGACGGTGCGGCCGCGGGCGGCGCCGCCGCGACGGGCGGAGTCGCGGTCAGCGGCGGCGTCGCCGCGGGCGCGGGCGCCGCGACGGCCTCGCGCGGGCGCGGCGCCGCCGTCACGTTCGGCTCGCGTTGGAGCTCGATCGCCGCGTTCCTGAAGAGCGCCTGCGCGCGGCGCGGATCCGCCTCCGCGGCGCGCCTGAAGTCGGCCATCGCGCGGTGGTACTCGCCCTTCGCCGCCCAGGCGTTGCCGCGGTCGAACAGAATGTCGCCGTCGCCCGGCGCGAGATCGAGCGCGCGCGTGTAGTCGTCGATGGCGCCGTCGAGATCCCCGAGGCGGGCGCGCGCGACGCCGCGGTTCGCGAGCGCCGCGGCCGATGCCTGGAGCGCTTCGTCGAAGGCGGCCTTGGCCTCCGCGTAACGCCCGGCGCGAAGGTTCGCGAGCCCCCGGTCGAAGGCGGTGGGCGACGCGCACGCCGCCAGCGGGACGAGCAGCACGGTCGTGATCAGAACCCTCATGTTCGTCCTCCGAGCGCCCGCCGAAGCATATCAAATGCCGCCTGCGTCGACTGCCACTTCACCGAGGCCCGGTCGCCGGCGAAGCGAAAGCGTCGGCTCGACACCCCTCCCGGGACCGCGAGCGCGACGAACACGGTGCCGACCGGCTTTGCGGCGGTGCCGCCCTCGGGCCCGGCGATCCCGGTGATCGCGAGGCCGCAGGGCGTGCCGGCGCGCTCGCAGACGCCGCGCACCATCGCCTCGGCGCACGGCGCGCTCACCGCGCCCTGGACGCGCAGGATCTCCGCCGGCACGCCGAGCAGCTCTTCCTTCGCGCGATTCGAGTAGACGAGCACGCCGCGCTCGAAATACGCGGACGACCCCGGGACGTTGGTGAGCCGGTGGCCGAGGAGCCCGCCCGTACACGACTCGGCCACCGCGAGCGTCAGGCGGCGCTCGAGCAGGAGGCGGCCGACGACGAGCTCGAGCGACTCCGCGTCGCGGCCGTAGCAGTCGTCGCCCAACGCCGCGAGGACCGGGGACTCCACGCGGCTCAAGGCGCTCGACGCCTCCGCGGGGGTCGCGCCGCGCGCGCGGAGCCTCACCCACACCTCGCCATCGGCCGGGACCACGGCGAGGTCGGCGGCTCTCTTCTCGGCCCCGCCGAGCCACTCCGCGAGGCGCTCCTCGACCTCGCCGACCGTGACGCCCGCCGCGCGGAGCGTCCGCACGAGGACGACGCCGCGCCCCGCGAAGCGGGCCCGGGCGAAGGGCACGAGGTGCTCGGCGAGCGCCGCGGGAAGGCCGGCGTCGCGCGCGAGGACCGCGAACGCCCGCGCGCCGCTCTCGAGCGCCCAGCCCGGCTCGCCGCCGTCGACGGGCCAGGTGCTGGCGCCCTGCGGCAGGAGGGCCAGGCGCTCGGCACGCCGCGGCACCGGCCGGTCGAGGCGCCGGTAGCGCTCCTCCAGCGCGGCGAGGAACCGCTCGCTCAGGACGAGCCGCGCGCCGACCGCGCGCGAGAGGACGTGGCGCACGACGTCGCCGGACGACCCGCCGCCGCCCGCGATCACGACCGTGAGCCCGTCGTCCGCGGTGAGCGCCCGCTCGAGCGCCGCCTCGTCCTCGTCGAGGACGACGCGGCTCGCCACGGGCACGCCCGCCTCCACGAGCGCGGCCGCGACGGCGGCGCCCTCCGGGTCGGCGAGCGCCGCGCCGGGGACCCCGCCGACCGTCATGACGCGGGCGACGGCGGTCACGGCCAGTGGATCATCGTCCGGAGGAGCCCGAGGACGATGGCGGCATAGAGGCCTGCGATCAGGTCGTCGGCCATGACGCCGAGGCCTCCCGGCGCGCGCTGGCTCGCGCGAGCGGGGAACGGCTTGGTGACGTCGAACAGCCGGAACAGGAGGAAGCCGACGGCGAGTGTCGGGAGCGTGAGCGGAAACGCGAGCACCGCGAGCGTCATCCCCGCCACCTCGTCGATGACGATCGCTGCCGGATCTTTCTGACCGAGGACGCGCTCGGCCTGATGCGCCGCCCAGACCCCGACCACGCTGACGACCACGACCGAGGCGATCAGCCCGGCGCGGGGGACGGGGACGAGCCAGAGGACGAGCGCGGTGAGGGCGCTGCCGACGGTGCCGGGCGCGACGGGGACCCACCCCGCACCGCCGGCCGTGGCGATGATCAGCGCGACGCGGTCCGCCGCGGCGACGCGGCTAGGCGCGCTCGCCGACCAGCTCGTATCCCTCGACCTCGGCGATGGACACGCGCGCGAACCGGCCGGGCTCGAAGCGGCCGCGGAGGTAGACGACGCCGTCGATCTCGGGCGCCTGGCCGGCGGTGCGGCCCTCGAACGCGAACGCCGGATCCTCGCTCGGGCCGTCGACGAGCACATCCGTGAGCGTCCCCACGAGCTTCGCGTTCCCCTCCCACGCGATCCGGTCTTGAAATTCTTGAACGATCGCCGCGCGCTCGGCGGCCACCTCGGCGGGCACCTGGTCGGGGAACACGGGCGATGGGGTTCCCTCCTCGGGCGAGTAGGTGAAGACGCCGAGCCGGTCGAAGCGCACCGCG
>QHSA01000269.1 GCA_003220315.1 Candidatus Rokuibacteriota bacterium | reverse complement strand
GGCCCCCCGGGGCCGGGCCGCGAGCGGACACCGAATAGCGCTCATGTCGAAGTCTGCCGTCACGAACGCGACCGAGCCGGCGGGCGCCTCCGATCACTTACGTTTCACAGGCGGGACCGCCAGTAGGCTGGTCGGCGGTGAAGATGCATGACAGCGACGATATAGATTCGCCCAGGCTCGACGCGATACAAGAGACCATAGGGAAACTTGGATACCAGAACACGCCTGAGGCGCCGGCCGAACGGAGAGCCAGAGGCAGGAAACTCGAGCAGGCGTTCATACGTGTGCTGAACCGTAAGGACGAAGTCGAGCCCGAGGCCGTCCGCTTGGCGCTCGTAGAACTGGGCTGCCGATATAAACTCGTCCTGAGCTTCGGGATGAAACCCGACGCTTCTCACCGAAGTGAGGAGCGGGCCTTCCTGATCACCTTCTCAGCGGGGATTCCTGCGACCTTCCCGGACTTGATCTCGCCCAACCGGCGTTCCGCCTCCTGACGCCAGAGCTTCTCAGCATCGGCATCTACTTCCCGCTCAAGGCTCGAGATGAGCCGCTGCGCGAGACGGGCGCGCTCCCTGGCCGAGAGCTTTAGGGCCTTGGATTCGAGTTCGCGCGTTGGCTTCGCCATACGAGAAGGCTATCACGAGAGGGCGTAGCCGTGTCCCCCACTTGCCGCGGATCGCACGTTACGAAGCCCTCCCTGCTGCCCAACACGTCGGTTCAGCCGTCGGCAACGAGAGCGGATTTCGCATCGCAGGGGCCATCCGCCCGCGTGACGGACCGCATGTACGGAACCAGTGAAGTCCCAACCGTACATGCAAACGGGACGGCCGACAGCGAACCGTCGATCGGCTGGCGAAGAAGGATCGGCCAGCGCCCTCCGTCCTGAGGCCGAAGCAGCCCTTGCGGAGGCGTGGACCGTTAACCGTTAAGCGGAACGCCTCGATGCGTACCGGCAACCACGCGCCACCCGGTACGAGCGACCCTGGTCGTCCAGCGCGCGAGATGCTTGCCCCCCAACAGATAAGGGAGACGATTGTGGACAGGCCGCTCGGCCGTCCTCAGATCGCCTGGCAGTCACCCGACTACGGGTCGTGCTCGCTATGCATCGACTTGACGCTCGCGCCGCAACCGGCGAGCAGGCGAGACGGGACGCACAAGTGCCCGATCAGACGGGTCCGCATCACGCAATTCATCGCGCGGTTCCTTGTGCGTTTCTCGTCTCCTCCCGGCACGCCGCCGGATAGCTGACCTCGGCGGCGACGGCCCTGCGTGCTTCCTCGCAAACTGCTGGCGTTGGATACGGGCCGAGTTTCGCCGGCCCGAAGTTGCCACCCCAACCAACGGGGCCGGTATAGACGATCAGAAACCAGACCAGGGCCGTCATAATCCTGGCTCGACCCAGGCGAGCCTGACCGGGCCCGGCTTCCGCGGATTTCGCACTCTGCGCGCGGCCTGTTCACAAGCGCCCGGATGGTAGCGGCGCCGGCCATGCGTCAGGTCCGGCACCCGCGCGACGGGTTCGCCACAGATTTCACAGATCGGGAGGTATGGTCGCTCGCGCTCAGGAGGCGCGACGCGTACGGAGTGGCTGGACGGTCGGGGCTCGGGGCGGATGGAGCGGGGCCGCCATTCGGCCTCGACTCCGCGCTCGCGCGCCTCGACGCCCGCCTGACACGCGGTGCAGCGCTGGGCGAAGGGCAGCGCCCTGAGCCGAGCGAGCCCGATGACTGTGCCGCAGTTGCGGCAGATCCCGTACTCATCCCGAGCCAGACGCTCGAGAGCGGCATCGATCTGCGCGGCCTCGCGGCTCTCGCGGTCGAGCATGGCCACCTCGAGTTCTTCACCAAGCGACTCGACCGCGTTGGTCGCGTCCTCCGGGCTCCGGCGGGGCTCGCCCATCCGGCGCTCTGTCATCCTCGCGCGGACGGACTCCCGGAGCCTCACACGCTGCTTCAGGAGGAGGGCTTCGAACTCCTGCACGATCCGATGATCGAGCGGGTCTGTCCACTCCATAGCGTCCTCGCCTTGTCCCGGCGTTACAGCCTCGGCAGGAGGGCCCCCACGAGCGACTCCAGCGGGTGAAACTCCAGCGTCGGCGAGGCGAAGAGCCCCAGCAGCGCAGCGATCATCGCTACCACGGCGATCCACCTGAGCCTTCGCTGGTCTGAGCGCGGGGCGAGGGCCCCGACAGTTTCGGAATGGAGTCGGGCCCGCATCGTCTCGCGCGTCCGTTGCTGGGCCAGGTAGATCCGACGACGCTCTTCAACAGTGAGCCGGTTCATCCTCCACTCTCCAAGCGCGCCGCGACCATAGTTCAGCCTAGGCTCGATGGTGAACGAGCCGGCATCAGGTGGTTCAGGGGGTCGGCATAGGGAAGATGCCTGAGAAGCGCCTCCCAGGCGAACTGAGCGGCTCGACGACTCGAGCCCGGTGCGCGGCGTCGAACGAGACGGTGGATGTCCGTCGGTGGCTTTCTCAGCGCGCCTGACGCGCGCGCCGAGGCGCCCCTCGCCCGTCCGGCGACCGCTGATGGTCACGTCAAGGCTTTTCCATGTATCGTTTCGGGTTTTACCCGAATTTCCGGAAGAAATGGACCGCGTCTAGCCTTACAGCATGGCAAGCGCGCTCTCGATCCTCCGCGCAGGGAACGACCGGGCGGCGTCGCGCCGCTCCGCTTTGCCAGCCGTGACTTTGCCAGCCGTGACGATGCGGATCGGAAGCGGCTAGTCCCACGGAGGGTGGTCTGTGGCCCGTCTGCTCGTCATCGTCTCCCGCACGGAACCGTCACGCATCACGTACCTCAAGCATGCCTTCGCCAGCGAGACCACGGACGTGATCCTCGACCGTCGTGCGGAGGAGCGTCGGCGGTTCCCACTCCGTGAGCGAGCGGCGGCCGAGAGGCGCCGTGGGGATCGGCGCCAACGGGACGTCACCGAGGATCTCCAGACGTACGGCTGGGCGGTGGTGAGGTGCTGGCCATGAGTGTCTTCCTCGACGAAGGATCCCCATGAAGGACCTCCTCGTCGTCCTCGCCGTCGCGGTCACCGGAGCAATCGGCTATCTCATCGCAGGGGCGACAGGCGCTGCGTGGGAAGCCCGGATTCCGGACGTTCCCCCCGGTAGCCTTTCGCCAAGATGACGACGCGTATTCTCTTGGCCGACGATCATGAGATCGTTCGGCAGGGTCTACGGCTCCTCCTCCAACGGGAGGGGTTCGAGGTGATCGGCGAAGCCGCGAACGGCCAGGAGGCGATCCGCCTCGCCGCTGAAAACTGCCCGGACGTCGCCGTGCTGGATTACGGCATGCCGCTCCTGAACGGCATCGGTGCGGCACGCGAGATCATGCAGGCGTGCCCGCGCACGAAGACGATCCTCCTGACGATGCATATGGATGACCACTACGTCCTCGAAGCGCTCCGGACGGGTATCAAGGGGTTCGTCGTCAAGACCCAGGCGCCCGCGGATCTGATCCGATCGATCCACGAGGTCCTGTCGGGCATGGTGTACCTGAGCCCGCGAGTCTCGCGCACCCTGGTGCAGGCGTACCTGGCGAAGTCGGCGCTGCCCGCCGATCCGCTGACGCCGCGGGAACGCGAGGTGCTGCAGCTAGTCGCGGAGGGCAAGACGACGAAGGAGGCCGCCAAGCTCCTCGGGATCAGCGCCAAGACCGTCGAGTCCCACCCGGATCATGAAGAAGCTCGACACGCCGAACACTGCCGGCATCGTCCGCTACGCGATTCGCTTGGGTCTGACTCAGGTCTAGAGTCTAGAGAGGTGAAGTAGCTGTAACTGTGGCGCGCGAGTGGCCCCGTATCCTCGTCGTCGACGATGACGACTCGGTCATTAGCGTCATGCGGCAGTTTTTCGCGACCGCTGGCTATCGCGTGGAATTCGCTCAGCACGGCGGGGATGCCCTGACGCTGGTCCAGCATGATCCGCCGGATCTCGTGCTCCTCGATCTCATGATG
>QHSA01000137.1 GCA_003220315.1 Candidatus Rokuibacteriota bacterium | reverse complement strand
CGGTGGGCCGCCGCGAGCGCGCCGGCCACGTCGCCCGCGGTGAGGCGCGTCTCGTAGATCAGGTGGTCGCCGAGCGCCTCGTGGATCAGGGGCGCGCCCGGGGCGAGCGCCGTCCCGGGGTCGAGGACGGCCGGGAGCGGCTCGTACTCGACGGCGACGCGGCGCGCGGCGTCCTCGGCGGCCGCCCGGGACGTCGCGGCCACGGCGACGATCGGCTCGCCGACGTAGCGGACGCGCTCCACGGCGAGCGGCTGCATCGCGCCGGTCTTCATGCCCCGGTAGTGGGCGAGCACGCCGCGATAGGGTTTGCAGAGGCGCGCCGCCTCCGCACCGGTGAGCACGCCGACGACGTCCGGCGCGCGACGAGCCGCGCCGACGCCGACGCGCCCGAGGCGCGCGTGGGCGTGAACGCTCCGGACGAAGGCGACGTGGACCATACGCGGCAGGATCAGGTCGTCGACGTAGCGCCCGCGCCCGGTGAGGATGCGGGGATCGTCCGGACGCTTCGCGCGCGAGCCGACGTGCCGCACGCGCGGGAGTCTAGCACGGCTGATTTGAAGCTGGGCCCGCGGGGCCGGAGCACTCCGTGGGTGGCCTGCTGTAGGCGCGAAGTGGCTCCGTCCGGCGCAACCCGGCTGCGTAACGCAACCCGGCTGCGTTTGACACGCGAGCGGACCCCCCCTATGATCGGCGCCACTCTCACCAAGGAGGCGCCCTATGAATCGACGCGCGTTCCTCGCCACCACCGCAGCCGGCGCCGCCGTCGCGGCCTTCCCGGCGATCCTCAAGGCGCAGGGCGGCGACACGATCAAGGTCGGCTTCCCCGGGCCGACGACCGGTCCCTTCGGCGCCCTCGCCAAGGACCAGCAGCAGGGCGCGAGCGTGGCGATGGAAGAGATCAATGCCAAGGGCGGGATCCTGGGGCGCAGGCTCGAGATCCTGTTCCGCGACGACCAGCTCAAGCCCGCCGTCGGCGCCCAGCGGACCAAGGAGCTGATCGAGAACGAGAGGTGCGAGTTCATCGTGGGCGGCCTGGCCGCGCACGTGCAGATGGCGATCAACGAGCAGACCAAGAAGGCCGGAAAGCTCTTCATCTCGGTGAGCCAGTCCGACGAGATCACGGCCCGGCCCGACTGGGGCCCGCTCACGTTCCACGAGGCGCTCAACCCGACCATCACCAGTCGCGCGGTCGGCAACTGGCTGGCCCAGAACCTCGGCAAGAAGTGGTGGATCCTCTACGCCGACTACGCGTGGGGGAAGCAGAACAACGCCGTCCTCACCGAGGTGCTCAAGCGGCAGGGGGGCGTCCTGCTCGGCTCGACGCCGTATCCACTCGGCAACCCGGAGTTCTCCGCGCACCTGCCGAAGATCCTGGCCGCGAAGCCCGAGGTCCTGGTCACGATGACGCCCGGCGCCGACAACATCGCCTTCCTCAAGCAGGCCATCAGCTTCGGCATGAAGAAGGAGATGAAGATCGCCCAGCCGCTCCACTGGCTGCCCCAGCTCAAGGAGGGGGGCCCGGATCTCTACGCCGACATCTACGCCGGGATCAACTTCTCGTGGCAGCTCGAGGACGCGATCCCCGAGGCGAAGAATTACGTCGCCCTCTACCGCAAGAAGCACAACGAGCCGCCCGGCGACTACAGCGCCTACGCCTACAGCGCCATCCACGAGGTCGCCCGCGGCATCACGCTGGCGAAGGTCGTCAACTCCGACGCCGTGGCCTCCGCGCTGATCGCGAACCCCGTCTACAACCACTACAAGGGCAAGCAGTGGTGGCGCGCGTGCGATCACAAGGCGTTCCAGGATCTCTGGATCGTGAAGGGGCGGGAGCGATCGAAGATGAAGGGGGAGTGGGACTTCGTCGACATCGTGCAGAAGGTCGCGGCCAGCGAGGAGCTGGACCGGTCCTGCAAGGAGAAGGGCTTCGTCTAGCCCATGGCCGAGCTGACGCTGGCGACGCTGGCCGCCCAAGCCTTCACGGGGCTCGTGCTCGGGATGATTTTAGTCTTGCTGGCGATCGGCTTGAGCCTCATCTTCGGGCTGATGACCGTGGTGAACTTCGCCCACGGCTCGCTCTACATGCTGGGCGCCTACCTCGGGTTCTTCCTCATCGGCTACACGAAGAGCTTCTGGCTGGCGCTCGTCGTGGCGCCGTTGCTCGTCGGCGCCCTCGGATTCGGGATCGAGCGCTTCCTCGTCCGCCCGCTCTACGGGCGCTCCATCGACGATCCACTGCTGCTCACGTTCGGGCTCTCGCTGGTGATGGTCGAGACGGTGCGGCTCATCTGGGGCAAGATCGGCCTCACCCTCGACCCACCGCGCGAGCTCGCGGGCGCCGTCAACCTCGGGTTCACGTACTTCCCCCTCTACCGCCTCTTCGTCATCGGCGTGACCGTCGTCGTGCTCGTGGCGCTCTTCGTCTTTCTCGAGAAGACCAACGTCGGCCTCATCATCCGCGCGGGCTCGCGCGACCCCCTCATGGTGAAGGCGCTCGGCTTCGACCTCGGACGCGTGTGGCTCCTCGTCTTCGGCATCGGCACGGCCCTCGCGGGCCTCGCCGGCATCCTCGCCGGGCCCATGCGCGGCGTCTACGCCGAGATGGGGGTGACGATCATCATCGAATCGTTCGTCGTCGTCGTAGTCGGCGGGATGGGGAGCCTCGTGGGCGCGATCGTCGCCGGCATCGCGATCGGCGAGGTCGTGAGCCTCACGACCCTCTTCGCGCCGAAGTTCGCCGAGATCATGGTGTTCATCGTGATGGCGCTCGTCCTGCTCGTCCGGCCGAGCGGCCTCTTCGGCGAGTCTGGCCTCATGGAATGAGAAGCGACACGAGGAACGGAGCCGGGTCGCTGGAATGAAACGCGACTTGGGGAACGCAGCCGGGTCGCACCTCGTGGCAGGCCACCCACCGACGGCTCCGGCCTCGCGGACCCCGCTACAATGAGAAGCTGGATCGCGACCCACCCCGTCGTCGCGTTCCTCGTCGTCTTCGCGATCTTCCCGTACCTCGTGCCGTACAAGGCGCTCGCCACGCAGGTCCTGATCTACGGCCTCTTCGCCCTCGGCTTCAACCTCCTCTACGGCTACACGGGGCTGCTCTCCTTCGGCCACGCCGCCTACTGGGGGCTCGGCGCCTATGGCACCGGTATCGCGCTCGCGAAGCTCAAGGTCGGCTCGCTGTGGCTCGGGCTCGCGGCGGGGCTCGGCCTCGCGGCGGCGGGCGGCGCGGTGATCGGCTTCTTCTGCCTGCGCCGGCGTGGCATCTACTTCGCGATGCTGACACTCGCGTTCGCCCAGCTCCTCTACTTCGTCGGATTCCACCTCGCCGACTGGACCGGCGGCGACGACGGCCTCCGCGGGATCACCCTGCCGCCGCTGGCGCTCCCCGGCGTCACGATCCCGCTCGACACGTCGCTCGCCTTCTACTACTTCGCCCTGGCGCTCGTTGCCACGGCGGTCGCCGCCCTCAAGCGCATCCTCGACTCGCCCTTCGGCGCCGTGCTCCAGGCGATCCGCGAGAACAGCGAGCGCGCCTCCGCGTGCGGCTATGACACGAGTCGCGTCAAGCTCCTGTCGTTCGTCTTCTCCGCCCTCTTCGCGGGGCTCGCCGGCTCCCTCGACGCCCTCCGGCTCAACGTCGTCCCGATCGAGTCGCTCTACTGGACGACCTCGGGGCAGGTCGTCATCATGACATTGCTCGGCGGCGCCGGCACCTTCTTCGGCCCCTTCGTCGGCGCCGCGACGTTCCTCGTCCTCGAGGACCGCCTCGCGGTCTTCACCGAGTCCTGGCCGCTCGTGGTCGGGGCGATCTTCATGGCCTTCGTCCTCTTCCTTCCGAAAGGCATCTGGGGCACGCTGCTCGCGCGGCTCGGACCCTGAGCGGTCGATGCGCCGCTTCCTCGCCGTGCGGCTCGTCCAGTCGCTCGCGACGCTGCTGCTCCTCTCGCTCGCGGTCTTCATCCTGGCGCGCGCCACCGGCGACCCGTTGAGCCTCATCCTGCCGATGGCGGCGACCGAGGAGGACTACGCGAACGCCCGGCGCTACCTCGGGCTCGACCGGCCCCTGCCCGAGCAGTACGTGAGCTTCCTCGTGAGGGCAGCGCGTGGCGACTTCGGCACCTCCCTGCGCGCGCGGCGACCGGTGAACGAGCTCCTTCGCGAGCGCTTCCCGAACTCGCTCAAGCTCGCCGGCTTCGCGATGGCCCTGAGCCTCCTCGTCGCGTTCCCGCTCGGTGTGGCGGCCGCCGCCCGCAAGGGCACGCTGGTGGACACGGCGGCGAAGACCGTCGCGGCGCTCGGCCAGGCGCTGCCGACGTTCTTTGTGGGCATCGTGCTCATCGAGGTCGTGGCCGGGCGCCTGCAGTGGCTCCCCGCGGGCGGGACGGGCGGCCTCGCGCACTACGTCCTGCCCGGCGTCACGCTGGGCTGGTTCGTCCTGGCCGGCCTGATGCGCCTCCTCCGCTCGTCGGTGCTGGAGGTCCTCGACGCGGACTACGTGCGGACCGCGCGCGCGAAGGGTGCCACCGAGCGGGCGGTGGTCTGGCGCCACGCGCTCCGGAACGCGCTGATCCCCGTCGTCACCTTCGCCGGCGTGTCGTTCGCGATCCTCGTGACGACGGCGGTCGTCGTCGAGACGGTCTTCGCGTGGCCGGGCATGGGCCGCCTCGCGTACGAGGCGATCTCCGGACGCGACTTCCCGGTCATCCAGGCGGTCGTGCTCGTCACGGGCGCGGTCGTCGCGGCGGTGAACCTCGCCGTCGACCTGCTCTACGTGTGGATCGACCCGCGGATCCGCTATGGCTGAGCGCCGGCGGGCGCGCCGCCCGCCGCTCCTTCCCCTGGCGATCATCGTCGCCTTCGTCGCCGTCGCCGTCCTCGCAGGCGTCGCGAGCCCGGCCGACCCTTACGCGCAACACCTCCGGTCGCGCCTCGCCCCGCCGATCTGGAGCGCGGGCGGCTCGTGGCAGCATCCCCTCGGCACCGACCGCCTCGGGCGCGACCTCCTCTCCCGGCTCTTCTACGGCGCCCGCGTGTCGCTGGCCGCCGGCGTGGTGACGGTCGCCCTGGCCGGGGCGGTCGGCGGCGGGGTCGGCCTGGTCGCCGGCTACCTCCGCGGACGCACCGGCGCCCTCCTGATGCGCGTCACCGACGCGACGCTCGCGTTTCCGATCATCCTCCTGGCGCTCGTGCTCGCCGTGACGCTGGGCCCGAGCTTCGCGAACGTCGTCGTCGCCATCGCGGTCATCCTCTGGGCGCGGTACGCGCGCGTGATCTACGGCGAGGTCGTGGCGCTCATGGAGCGCGACTTCATCGCGCAGGCCCGCGCCCTCGGCGCCTCGCCGGTGCGGATCATCGCGTTCCACCTCTTCCCCAACACGGCCAACACGCTCGTCGTCCTCGTGAGTCTCCAGGTCGGCTATGTCATCGTCGTGGAGGCCGCGCTCTCGTTCCTCGGCGCCGGGATCCCGCCGCCGACCCCGGCGTGGGGGTCCATGATCGCCGAGGGGCGGGACTACATCACGAGCGCGTGGTGGGTGTCGCTGTTCCCGGGCCTCGCGATCCTGCTGGTCGTCCTGGCCTTCAACCTGATGGGGGACTGGCTCCGGGACGTGCTCGACCCGAGGCTCGGCCAGTTCTGAATAGGAGTGCGAGCCGCAGCACGTCGTGGGGCTGGGGCCCCACCGTGCGAGGCGAGCCTATGAAAGGAGACAGGAATGCGACGTTCGACCCTGACCTCCCTGCTCGTGCTGTGCCTGGTGACCGCCGCGCCGGCCTGGGCCCAGCCGTCGCCGGGCGAGCTGACCGTGGTCCTCTCGAGCCTCTCGACGGAGGCGCTCGACCCGATCCTGGCCGGTCACATCGTCAAGTTCTACCTGTCGCTGATGTTCGACTACCTCGTCGGCGCCACGCCCGACGGCCAGCTCTCTCGGGACGGCGGCGTCGCCACCCGCTGGGAGGCGTCGGCCGACGGCAAGCGCTGGACCTTCCACCTGCGGCGCGGCGTCAGGTTCCACACCGGCGACGAGCTGACCGCCGAGGACGTGAAGTTCAGCATCCTGCGCGCGCTGGGGCCGCGCTCGACGACGGGCTACGCCCAGGGGCTCCGCCAGCTCGTCAAGGAGATCGAGACGCCGGCGCCGGACCGCGTCGTCATCGTCACGAAGGACACGACCGCGATGATCCCGACGCTCCTGTCGCGGCTCCTCTCGACCGAGGGGATGATCCTCCCGAAGCAGTACGTCGAGGCCAAGGGCGACGACGGCTTCGCGCGCGCGCCCGTCGGGTCGGGGCCCTACCGGTTCGTCGAGCAGGTCTCGGGCTCCCACGTCAGGCTCGAGGCCGTGCCGTCCCACTGGCGTCTGGGCACGCCGAAGTACAAGACGGTCGTGTTCAAGGCCGTGCCCGAGGAGACGACGCGGATCGCGATGCTCCGGCGCGGCGAGGCCGACGTCGTCGAGATCAGCCGCGAGCGCATGAAGGAGGTCGCGGGCGCCGGCTACCCCGTCCACCTCCGCCGGGAGGACGGACAGATCGAGGGCTGGTTCGTGCAGCCCTGGGCGCAGACGCCGATCCGGGACAAGCGCGTCCGCGAGGCGCTGAACCTTGCGATCGACAGGAAGGAGCTCGCCGAGACCGTCTTCGGCGGCCAGGCCTCGCCCGCGGCGGTCCCGTTCGGCCTGTCGTGGTCGTTCCCCGAGATCAAGTTCAAGATCACGCCGGAGATGGTCTACGCCCACGATCCGGGGCGCGCGAAGAGGCTCCTCGCCGACGCGGGCTACGCGAACGGCTTTCCGATCGACATCTTCGCCTTCCAGCTCCCCGGCTTCCCCGAGGGGCGGGCGATGGCCGAGGCGATCGCCGGCTACTGGCAGCACGTGGGGCTCAAGCCGCGGCTCATCCCGGTGGACTACCCCGCGTTCCGCAAGCAGTGGTTCGATCGCACGGCGCCCGGCGCCCTCGGCTACTACAACATCGCGAACCGAGACTGGATCGGCACCTACGCGCTGATCGACAAGTACGCGGCGCCGAGCGCGAAGTCGGCGTCCATCCGCGACCCCGAGCTCGACAGCCTGATGGACGCGGTCATCCACCAGGCCGACCGCGAGAAGACGTACGCGCTGATGCGCTCGATCTTCAACCGCCTCCGCTCCGAGCACCTGGGGCTGCCGCTCGTCTACTACCACACGCCGTACGCGACCTCGAAGCGGGTCCCCAGGTGGAACCCGGGCGCCATCATGTACGAGCTCAACGTCGACGAGCTGCTCGCCGGAAAGTGAGGAGCGCGGGTTGAGAACGGCCGTTCCGCAGGCAGGCACACGGCGCAAGACCGAGGCGACGGAGTCGCGCTGATTCAGGCCGCGATCAACGGCTCACGGACCCGGGCGGAACACCCGGCCATCCCCGTGACAGCCGACCCGGAAGCGTTCGTGGCCGCCGCGCGCCTACGTCCGATACGTCTCCGCCGCGTCCTGGGGCTCGAAGCCGAGGACCCGGCGCGCGTGGTCGAGGTCGCGGTAGCTCCATCGGTTGTTCGAGACGGCGAAGAAGACGTCGAAGCGAAGCGTCGCGGGCGCCCGGAGACACGCCTCGATGATCCGGGCGATGTCGCGCTGACTGCACCAGACCGAGAAGTCGCGTGGCGCGCGCGGCCGGTCCTCGGCGGTGACGTGACCGATGCGCACGCAGAGGACCGAGAGGTCATGGGCGTCGGCGTAGTGACGCCCGAGCGCCTCGCCCCACACCTTGCTCACGCCGTAGAGACCGGCCGGGCGCACGGGCGTCTCGTGGGTGAGCGGCGTCCAGGCCCCCACCTCGTCGTAGCGGCCCTCCGCGAGGGCGCGGTACGGCATGTCGCGCTCGTACGCGCTCACCGTCGCGCCGCTCGAGGCGTAGACCACGCGTCGGACGCCGGCGCGGCGCGACGCCTCGAAGACGTTGTAGGTCCCGATCACGTTGGCGCGGAGGAGCTCGTCGAAGGGCGCGCTCGAGCCGACGCTCGCCGCCAGGTGCACCACGGCGTCCACGCCCTTGAACGCGGGCTCGATCGCGGCGAGGTCGGCGATGTCGGCCCGGTGGCAGGGAACCCCGTCGACGGCCCGCCGGTTCAGCGCGGAGAGCTCGTAGCGGGCGCCGAGCTGTCTCCGCACCGCGCCGCCGATGAGCCCGCTCATTCCCGTCACGAGCACGGTCGGTCGGTCCATCGGCGGCGGGCGCTATTCGAGCTCGCGGTTCCGGCCGAAGTCCTCGGGCACCGGCGGCCCCCAGCGGTAGAGCGCCTCCGCCTCGGGGAAGTCGCGCGGCTCCCACGCGCAGTGCTCGGGAATATAGTCGAGGTCGTGGAAGTACTCGGCGAAGCTCCCCCACGGGTCGCGGATGTAATAGAAGAAGTTCGAGCCGATGACGTGACGTCCGAGACCCCACCCCGGCTGCCAGCCCGCCTCCTGCATCTTCGCGGCGCCCATCGCGATCTCGTCCACGTTGCCGACCTCGAACGACCCGTGGTGGAAGCCGGGTCCCTTCGATACGAGGAACGCGAGGTTGTGGTGGTCCGTGGTGCAGCGCAGGAAGACGATTACCTGGCGCGACCGGTCGGTGAGCTTCATCCCGAGCACGCGCGTGTAGAAGTCGAGCTGGCGCTCGAGGTCGCCGGTGAAGAGGAGCACGTGGCCGAGCCGGCGGGGCCTCGCCCCGAGGCCCGCGTCGGGGCAGCCGCGCCGCACCTCGCGCGCGATGTGGCCGGGGCTGTTGAGCGAGAGCGGCGCGTCGGGCGGCGGCACCACGCGTCCCTCGTCGCGGATGTTGACCAGGTTGCCGTCGCCGTCGCGGACCCAGAAGCCGCCCTCCGGCGCGCCGCGCGGCGGGTCGACCTCGCGCATGCCCGCGCGCCGCACGGCCTCGCGCGTCGCCGCGTACTCGTCCCCCGGCGCGCCGAACGCGAGGTGATGCAGGCGCTTCCTCGGGCCGCCGTAAAGGAGGACCGACTCACGCTGGAGCGGCGCCGGCCTGAGACGCACCGCGCCGTCCCGGCCCGGCGCGTCGATCAACCCGAAATTCGAGTAGAACTTCTCGCCGGCGCCCTGGTCGGGCACCTCGAGCGCGTAGTGGAGCAGCGCCTTGACCGCCATGTCGCCTACCTCCTGGCCTTCTGGTAATACGACAGATCATAGTACCGCGCGGGATCATGGCGCGGACTTTACCACGATTGACACCCGAGGGAGCCGCCTCCTATGATCGAGCGCTACATCGGGGAGGAGAATGCCATGGCCATCAAGGTGCTCGAGCTCCACCATCACGGCATCCGCGTCGGCGCGACGCAGGAGGACGCCGACAAGACGATGAAGTTCTACGCGGACGTGCTCGGCCTCTCGCACGATCCGGGGCGCCCGTCCATCCCGACGATCCCGGGCTACTGGATGGACGTCGGCGGCAGGGCGCAGATCCACCTCATGGGCGTCAACGGCCAGTCGAAGTTCGCACAGGGTCCCGGGAAGGATCCCTCGCTGCCGCACGTCGCGCTCGCCGTTCCCGACATCCAGGAGGCCCGAAAGGAGCTCGATCGGCTCGGCGCCTCCTACTGGGTCTCGGAGGGCGTCGTGGGGCCCCGGTCGCAGCAGATCTTCCTGCACGACCCGGCGGGGAACATGATCGAGCTCCACGAGGCCGGCAGCTGCCGGTGCAAGGCCACCGACCGCGCCGACGTCAGCGGTATGCGCTGACGATGGCGCGGCTCAGCACCGAGGCGCGGCACGTCGTCGAGCGCGTCGAGCAGCTCACGCGCGAGCGCATCGCGCCTCGCGCCGCCGACTACGACCGGGCCGGGCAGAACCCGGTCGAGAGCTGGCGCGAGCTCTGGGCCGAGGGGTATCTCGCCTCCGCGATCCCCCGGGTGCACGGCGGGCTCGGCCTCGACATGCCCACCTACATCGCGGTCGTCCGCACGATCGCGCAGGGCTGCGCAAACACCGCGATGACGCTCCATATGCACTCGACCGTCATGCGCTTCATCGACTCGCTGGGCACCGAGGCGCAGAAGCGGCGTTATTTCCCCGAGGTCATCCGCTTCGGCAAGCTCTTCGGGAGCTGGGGCAGCGAGCCCGCGGTGAGCCTCTCGCGCACCTTCCTCATGGAGACCGCGATCCGGCGGACCGGCGACGACTGGGTGATCGACGGCCTGAAGCACTTCTGCACGATGGCGCTCGGCGCGTCCTACTACATGGTCTGGTGCGCGCTCGACGGCGAGGCCGACATGGGCAAGGCCCTCCTCCAGGCGCTCGTGCCCGCGGACGCTCCCGGCATCGCCACCGACAGCAAATGGAACACGCTCGGCATGCGCGCCACGTTCAGCCCGTCCGTCACGTTCAAGGGCGTGCGGGTCGGCGGCGACGCGACCCTCGGCCGGCCGGGGTCGGCGATGCAGGTGGGCGTCGTGGAGAGCTTCGGACTCGGCTACGCGGCGATCTACGTGGGCGCGGCCGAGGCGGCGCTCGCGTTTGCGATCGACTACGCGCGCCAGCGCGTCGTCCGGCCCGAGAACGTCGCCGTCGCGCAGGACCCGACGGTGCAGCGCCACATCGGCGAGCTCACCGCCCAGCTCCACGCCGCCCGGCTCGTCCTCGACGAGGCCGCGGTGAGCTGGGTGGCGGCCGACATGGTCGAGCGCGCCCTGCTGGCGAACCGCGCCAAATACCTCGCGACCGAGGTGGCCCTCCACGTGACGTCGAAGGTCATCCAGGTCGTCGGCGGGCGCGGCGCCTACAAGGACTACCCGGCCGAGCGCGCCTTCCGGGACGTGCGCACCGCGACGCTGATGCCGCCGACGGTGGACCGGATGCTCGAGGCGATCGGCAAGAGTGCGCTCGGCATCCAGGAGGGCATGTTCCGCTTCGGCTCGGGCCCCCAGGGTGCTTAGAACCTCGGAGGGGGGCGCTCGAACCGCGGTGAGTCCGACGCGCGCTTACACGCCGAGGAACCGCTGCTGGATCGTGGGCTCGCGCCGGAGCTCCTCCGGCGTGCCCTCGAACTGGATGCGCCCCTGGTCCATGACGTAGAGCCGGTGGGACAGCCTCATCGCGACCTCGAGCGTCTGCTCGACGAGCAGGATCGTCGTCCCGCGCCGACTGATCTCCTCGAGGATCCCCGTCAGGTTCTCGACCAGGAGCGGCGCGAGCCCTTCGGTCGGCTCGTCGATGAGCATCAGCCGGGGCCGGGCCACGAGCCCGCGCGCGATCGCCAGCATCTGCTGCTCGCCGCCCGAGAGGAACCGGCCCTTCTGGGCGATCCGCTCGCGCAGCCTCGGGAAGAACGCGAGGACATCGTCGAAGCTCGCGGCGCCGTTGTCGCGGCCCGCGCCGAGCGCGCCGAGTCGCAGATTCTCGAGCACGGTAAGGTTCGGCAGCACGCGGCGCTCCTCGGGCACCCACGCGATGCCGCGGCGCGCGATCTCGTGGGACCCGAGGCCCGTCACGTCCTCCCCGCGGAGAGCCACGCGCCCCCGCCGGGGCCGCGCGACGCCCATGATCGAGCGCAGCGTCGTCGTCTTGCCCGCGCCGTTCCGGCCGATGAGGGTGACGACCTCGCCCTCGCCGACCGTCATCGACACGCCCTGTAATATATGCGCCTCGCCGTAATAGGTGTGCAGGTCCTCGACCGCCAGCAGGGGGGCGCGGGGCGTCATCGCCACGCCCCGAGGTAGGTCTGCTGCACGCGGGCGTTCGCCCGGATCTCCTCGGGCGTGCCCTCGGCGATCACCTGGCCCTGGTGGAGCACGGTGATCCGGTCGGAGATCTTCATCACGAGCTTCATCTTGTGCTCGACCAGCACGATCGTCCGCCCGGCGGCGAGCTCACGGATCAGCACCATCGTCGCGTCCGTTTCCTCCGGGCTCATGCCGCCGGTGGGCTCGTCGAGCAGGAGGAGGGGGGGGTCGACGGCGAGCGTGATGGCGAGCTCGAGGCGTCGCGTCTCGCCGTGCGAGAGGTGCGCGGCCAGGAGGTCAGCCTTCCGCTCGAGCCCCACCGTCGCGAGCAGCGCCCTTGCCCGGTCGAGCGGGGCGGCGAGCCGGTCGGCGCGCGACCAGAAGTCGAAGGAGCGCGCGTGCCCCTGGGCGGCCACCCGCACGTTCTCGCGCACGGTGAGGCGCGGGAAGACGTTGGTGATCTGGTACGACTTCGCGATCCCGAGCCGCGAGACGACGTGCTGGGGCAGCCCCGTCACCTCCCGCCCCCGGAACCAGATGCGGCCCGCGGTCGGTGCGACCTCGCCGGAGATCAGCCGGAAGAGCGTCGTCTTCCCCGCGCCGTTCGGGCCGATGATCGAGCGCAGCTCGCCCGCGTGGACCGTCAGGTCCACGCGGTCCACCGCGAGGAGACTCCCGTAGCTGCGCGAGAGCTGCTCGGTGCGCAGGAGGGCGTCGGTCACGCGCGGATCACGCCCCCGCAGTTCCGCGCCCCGCAGCGACAGCGGAACTTCAGGAGCGGCCGGTAGCGTCGGTCGTCCAGGACGGCGACCGTCCGGTAGTCGCACGTGACCTCCTCGCCCCTTCGGATCGGACGCAGGGCGACCGCCGTCAGCGCGGACGCGCCGTTGAGGTCGCCGGCGTTGGGCGTGCACGAATGATTCATGTAGAAGCCGAGCGCGACCTCCCGGCCACGCGGCGGCACCAGGTAGAAACCGTGCTCGATGTGAAAGCAGAGGCGCTGGCGCCATCGCGGAAGCGCCTTCACCTTCCGGTACGGGAGTACGACGCCTCCGGAGATCGTCAGGATCTCACCCCTCCGGATCGCCCGCGTCGCGAAGACACCCCTCTCCCGCGGGCCGATCGCGCGGAGCTTGACCTTCGGACTCTGAAACGATCCGCTCACGAAGGGCACGCATCCTCCCGGAACCTAGGCCGTCAAGGGAGACAAGGTAAGACAACGCGGCGTCCAATTCAATCGTGCGCGCGGGCTCGGGCCGCCCCCGCCCGTTCGGCGAGCCACGCCTCGACGCGCGCCCGAAGGGCGTGCCGCTCGTCCACCCCGATCCCCGCGGGGTCGAACCGATAGCGGTAGTGGAGCTCGGCGATCCCTCGCAGGGCGTCGGCGGTGACCGGCGCGTGCGCCGCCTCGAGCCGGTCGATCCACGTCGAGACGGGCTCGGCCGGACCCCGTCCGAGACCCGCCGCCGCGAGCCGGTCGGCGATCAGGTAGAACTCCGAGTCGGCGCCCGCGTGGCGCGGTGCGGGCTCGTCGCGTGCGGCCTCGGTCGTCACGCGACCGATCCGCCGCCGCCCGTAGAGGCGCCACGCGAGTCCCAGCACGAGCGGCACGAGGAGCCACACGAGGTATCGGGCGACGCCCTCCTCGCCCTCGCCGTAGCGCCATCGCGAAAAGAGGAAGACCGCCCACGACCCGACGTCGCTCACGGGCTCGAACGCCGACGCGACCGCCGCTTCCTCGTCCGCCCACACGGGCGGGGTCGTGTCGAGGTCTCGCCAGGCGCCCTCCACCCACCCGAGGGCCCACGAGTGCGCGTGCCGCGCGCGGACGACATAGCGCTGCTCCAGGCGGCTCCACTCCTGGACCGAGTAGCCGGTCGCGTAGCGCGCCGGCACGCCCGCCGCGCGGAGTACCAGGACGGTCGCTGTGGCGAAGTATTCGCAATGGCCGGAGCGCCTGCGGAGGAGGAAGTCTTCGAGGGGCGACTGGCCGAGCGGCCGGTCGGCGTAGGTCGAATAGCGGAACCTGGTCCGGAAGAAGGCGGCCACCGCCGCGAGACGCTCCGCCGGCGGCCTCCCGGCGAGCCCGAGGTCGGCCGCGATCCGCGCCACCGCGACCGCTTCTGCGGCGGGGACGGCCATGTCGAAGCCCGTCGGCGGGGCGTCGAGCGGGGCGTCGGGCCCGACACGGACCCGGTAGGTGACCAGCCCGAGCCCCTCGTCCACCCTCACCGCGCCGAGCGGGTTTTTCGAGAGCCGGACGACGGCGAGCTTGTCGATCTCCATCGCGCGCGCGGGCAGCGGCAGCACGCCTCGGCCGCGAGGCAGGTACACGGAGACGCCCACGCTCGCCTCGGGCGCCGGCCCCGGCGCGAGCTTCCAGGTCTCGCCCCCGGCCTCGGGCTGGACGGACGTGAACGCGGCCCCCACCGCGAACCACGCGGGCGAGTTGTAGACGTTGTAGCTCGCCTCGCGCAAAAGGAACGGCGGCGCCTGGCCGGCGGCCGGTGTGACGCGCAAGAGGATCCGGTCGGAGAGCTTCAGCCGCCCGAGGTGGCCGATCGCCGTGGCCGAGCGGAAGGGATCGGTGTCCCGGCGGACGAGGCTCGAGATGTATTCGAAGGCCATCTCCTCGAGGGTTTGCTGGACGCGGTGGAGGGCGACGTGCCCGCCGTACCCCGCGACGCTGGCCACGGCGAGCGACGCGACCCACCAGAGCGGGGAGAAGCGGGGCGAGCGCACGACCCAGAGGGCCCAGGCGGTGAGCAGGCAGACTGCCGCGTAGTACACGGGGGTCCGCACGTTGGCGGCGCTGGCCGAGAGGACGCAGAGCACGCCGTAGGGGTACGCGACGTCGAGCGCGTCCGTCGAGGGGTCGCGTTCGTCCGCCGCCTTCTTTCGGTACGCCCAGAGGAACGCCCCCAGGTCCACCTTCCCAGCCGTGCTGTACGCCTGGCATACGACGAGGGGCGCCACCAGGAGCGGCAGCCACTGGAAGAGGACGGTCATCGCCCCGGGCGCGCCGGCGACGCGCGTCCCGCTCGCGGTGAAGAGGTAGACAGCGCTCCCGGCGAAGACGACCGTGCAGAGATCGGAGATGCGGTGGAAGTCACGGCGCGAGAAGTCGACGCGCCACGCGACGGCGCGCGCCCCCTCGAGGAGGACGGCGAGCGCAGTCGCGGGGAGGAGGAGCCCGGTCTCCCAGCCCCAGAACACCACGGCGGCGCCGAGCAAGACCGGCGGGGTCATGACCGCGCGAGCCCCTCGCCGATCCGGCCGACCTCGAGGTGCTGGACCTGGTCGCCGGGCCCGCCCGCCGGTGTGGTCCCGTCGCCGACGACGAAGGCCCGCGTCGGGATGCCGAGGGCGCGCAGGCGCCGGACGAAGTCGCGACGCGGCGCGTCCCACGCGAGCAGGACCGCGACAGCGCCCGAGAGCGACGCGGAGCGCTCGAGGACCGCGTCGCGAAGCGCGCGGAACGGCTTGTCGCGGCAGGGGCGCACCCCAGCCAGGACCTCGAGCATGTGGTCCGTGTGGCCGAGGCCGCGCCCCGCGGTAAAGCAATAGGTCTCGGGCCCCACGAACAGGAGGTCGAGGAGCGAGTCTTTGGTTTGGATCGAGCAGGCGATCGACGCCGCGACGGAGACCGCCTCCTCGAAGACGTCGCTCTCCTCGTGCTCCACGAACGTGTCCAGGACGAGCGCGTGGCGGACGAAGAACTCGTCCTGGTACTCCTTCACCACCGGCCGGCCGACGCGCGCTGCGCTCCTCCAGTGAACGCGGCGCAGCGGGTCGCCGGGACGGTAATCGCGCAGTGAGACAAATTCCTCCGAGTCTCCCACCGCGCCGGCGAGAGCGACGCCGCCCCGCTGGTACTTCCGCACTCCCGGGAGGGCCAGGTCCGGCACCGCGTAGCGCTTCGGCAGCACGACGAGGGCGCCGGGGAGCGGGATCGTGACGAGCGCGTTGACGAGGCCGAACAGATCCGGCCGCGCGATCGTGACGCCAGTGAACGCGAGGCGTCCCCGACGGAGCGGAAGGAGCGCGACCTCCACCTCGCGCGCGCCCCCCGCAGGGAGCGGCGGCAGCGGACGCGGCGCGATCCCCGCGCCGCGCCGGCGCTCGATGAGCCAGGCCCAGCGGGGGTAGCCGACCGTCCGGTCGAACCAGTTCCGCCGCTCCTCGCCCGGCTCGCGCGCGCGGAGGAACTCGTCGAACGACGGACTCGGGTCGGCGAGGTCCTCGAGGAGCACCAGACCGCGCTGGGGGCGCACGGTTCCGTTGCGGATCACGAGGCGGTACGCGGCGGGCGCGCCGGCCGTGACGAAGCGGGGGAGGACGCGCTGGATGTCCAGGCGCACCCGGAAGACGACGCTCCAGGCCGCGGCGACGACCAGGAGCGCGGCGAGGAGTGTGAACGCCTGATAGCCGACGGTGCGATTGGTGTCGAACCCGATGACCCCGGCGGCGCCGAGCGCGACGAGGACGAGCTTGCCCGCGGGCGTGAGCTGCCGGCCGAGCCGGTACTGGAACGACGCGGTGGACCGGAAGAGCCGGTAGGCGACCCGCTTCACGCCGGGACGGGAACCGTCTTCACGATCTCCTCGACGAGGCCGGGCGCGGTGACGCCCGAGAAGCGCGCCTGCGGGTCGATCACGAGCCGGTGCGCGATGACCGGCACGGCGAGCTCCTGGACGTGCTCGGGCACGACGAATGCCGCGCCGTCGAGGAGCGCCAGGGCCTGGGCCGCCTTCACCAGCGCGAGCGAGGCGCGAGGGCTCGCGCCGAGCTGCACCCCGGCGAGCGCGCGGGTCGCGCGCACGAGGTCCACGGCGTAGCGCCGGAGCTCGTCGCTCACGCGCACGTCCCTGACGCTTCGCCGGAGCCGAAGGGCATCGTCCATCGACACGCACGGCGTGACATCGTCCAGCGGGTGGTGCTGCTCCTGGGCCGAGAGGATCGCGACCTCCTCCTCGGGGGCGACGTACCCGAGCGCGAACTGCATCGCGAACCGGTCCATCTGCGCCTCGGGCAGGGGGTACGTGCCGCGGAACTCCACCGGGTTCTGCGTGGCGATGACGAAGAAGAGCTCCGCGAGCCTGAGCGTGCGTCCCTCGACCGACACCTGGCCCTCGGCCATCGCCTCGAGGAGCGCCGACTGGGTCCGCGGCGAGGCACGGTTGATCTCGTCGGCCAGCAAGACATTCGTGAAGATCGCGCCCTCGTGGAAATGGAAGGCGTGATCGCGCTGGTCGAAGACCGACACGCCCAGGATGTCCGACGGCAGGAGGTCGGGCGTGAACTGGATGCGCTTGAACGTGGCGCCGATCGACCGGGCGAGGGCCTTGGCGAGCGTCGTCTTGCCGGTGCCCGGGTAGTCCTCCAGCAGCACGTGGCCGCCGCTCGCGAACGCGGCGAGCAGCTTCCGGATCGCGGCCGACTGCCCCCGCATGACCGTTTCGATGGAGCGGGCGAGCGTCCAGAGCGTGTCGCGGCCCGAGGGGGCGGACGTCACTCGCGCGCCGCCTAGCCTTTCACGGCGCCGGCGGTGAGGCCGGACACGTAGTAGTCGAGGAAGAAGACATAGACCGCGACGATCGGCACGCTGGCGAGGACCGCGCCGGCCATCAGTGAGCCCCAGTAGTAGATGTCGCCGCGGATGAGGTCTGCCGTCACGCCGACGACCGCGGTCTTGTTGGCGCTCTGCGAGACGAACGTGAGCGCGTAGATGAACTCGTTCCAGCACAGGGTGAAGCTGAAGAGCGCCGCGCAGACGATCCCGGGCACCGCCATCGGCAAAACGATGCGGATGAGCGTTTGCATCCGGGAGGCCCCGTCCACGAGGGCGCACTCCTCGACCTCCCGCGGCACCGTGCGAAAGTAGCCCATCAGAAGCCACGTGCAGAAGGGCACGAGGAAGGTCGGGTATGTGACGATGAGCGCCCAGATCGTATCCGAGATCCCGAGCCACACGACCACCTGAGAGAGTGGCAGGAACAGGAGCGTCGGCGGGACGAGGTAGGTGACGAACACCGCGGTGCCGAACGAGGCCACGCCGCGGTAGCGCAGGCGCGCCAGGCTGTAGCCGGCCAGGATCGCGATCGCGAGCGACGCCGACGTCGCGACGACACTGATGATGAGGCTGTTCTTCATCCACGTGAGGAACTCGGTGCGCTGGAACAGGTACTGGTAGTGGTCGGCGATCACTCCCGTCTGGACGAGGAACGGGATGGACTTGAGGTTATAGAGCTCGGCGTTCGACTTCAGCGAGGTGATGAGCATGAAGTAAAACGGGAACAGCGCGAAGGCGAGGAACGGCACGAGGTTCGCGTACGTGAACGTCGCCGACCGGATCGTCACCTCGCGGTCCCGAGCGCCCGCCACCCCTACTCCTTTCGGATGTAGCGCAGCTGGAGGAACACCACGGCTCCCAGCAGCGGGAAGAGGAACAGCGAGATCGCCGCGCCCTGGCCCAGGTTGCCGCCGTTGAGCCCGATCTGGTACGCGAGCGTCGCGAAGAGGTGCGTCATGTTGACGGGCCCGCCACGGGTGAGCACGTACACGATATTGAAGTCGCTGAAGGTGAAGATCGTCGAGAACAGGATGACGACCGCGAGGACCGGCCTGAGGAGCGGCAACGTCACGTGCCAGAACCGTCCCCACGGACCAGCGCCGTCCACCTCGGCCGCCTCGTGGAACTCGCGCGGGATCGAGACGAGCCCCGCGAGCACCGTGATCGCGAAGAAGGGAAGACCGCGCCAGACGTTGACGGTGATGACCGCCGCCATCGCGTAGGCGGACTGGCCGAGCCAGTTGGGCCCGGGCGGGCTCAGGATCCCGAGGCGGATCGCCGTCCAGTTCACGACGCTGTAGAGCGAGTCGAACATCCACCACCAACCCAGGGTCGAGAGTGCCGTCGGGATCACCCATGGCAGCAGCACCGCGCCCCGGATGAGCCGCTTGAAGCGCATGTCGCGGGCGAGCAGGAGGGCCAGCCACACGCCGAGCACCGTCTTGAGCGTGAGCGCGATGCCGGTGAACACGAACGAGTTCTGGATGGTCTGGCGAAAGACGTCGTTGGCGAGGATGTCGCGGTAGTTGGCCAGACCCACGAAGCCGCCCGGCGATCCCACCCAATAGTCGGAGAGACTGAAGTAGATCGCCATGCCGAACGGGTACGCGACGAGGCAGGTCAGGAGGAGAAGCGCGGGCACGATGAGGCCGTACCCGAAGACGTGCTCCTGCTCCCACCACTCGCGGGCGCGCGCGAGGCGGCCGGGCACATGGAGCCCGGTCACCTCGAGCGCGCGCGGACCGACGGCCACGCTAGCCGACCTTCAGCTGCCCCTTGAGGGCCAGGGCGACCTGCTGCTCCGCCCACTCCATCGCGCGCTTCGTCGGCATGCCGTTGACCGCCTTCGCCACCATGTCCGCGAGGATGTAATTGTCGTCGATGCGCTGCACAGCGTCGCTCGGCTTCGCGGGCCAGCCGCGCGGGTGCGCGAACTCCGCCTCCTTCGGCAACATCGCGAACTTCGGATTTCGCGCCCAGATGGGATGGTCGGCCAAGTTCTTGAGCGGCGGGTGGTTAAAGGCGTTGGAGGCGACGATCCAGGCGTCGAAGTTCTCCTTGCGGAAGAGGAACTGGATGAATTCCTTCGCCAGCTCGACGTTCTTCGAGAACTTCCAGACGCCAAGACCGAGGATGGGGGGCGCCGAGTGCGTGCCCGCCGGCCCCGCCGGACTGTTGTGGTGGTTGATCTCGTCCGCGATCGGCATCTTGTTTGCGAGCGCCGCGTTGTACGGACTGATCGGGTTGTGGATCCACGAGCACTTGCCGGCGAGGATGCACCGGTTGTTCGAGGCATCGTCCCACGAGAGCACCTCGGGCTCCATCGCATCGCGGTACAGCTCTTTGTACCATTCGATCACCTGCGCGGTCCTGTCCGAGTTGATCGCGGGGGTCTTACCGTCGGCCTCGATCACCTTGGCGCCGTACGACCACGCGACCGACCAGAAGGTCGAGTGGGCGTCCGCGCAGTGGCTGATCGCGATCCCGACCGGGTTCCCTTGCCTCTTGAGGATCCTCCCGGACTTCAGGAGCTCATCCCACGTCTTCGGCGTCTCGAGCCCCGCCTTCTTGAAGTGGGCCATGTTGTAGGTCGCCGGGAACGAGATCCAGAACCAGGGCACCGCCTTCCAACCCGATTTCGTCTTGGCCATCTCGGCCGAGAACGGGTACCAGCCGCCGTACTGCTTGCCGAGCTTCTCCACGACGTCGTCCACGTTGGCGTGAAGGTGCTCGTAGAGGAAGGCGTCTGCGCCGGCGGTGCGGTACATGTCGTGGCCCGACTGCGACTGGGCCTCCGCCGCTATCTTCGCCGGCATCTGGAGGTGCGCTATCGTGTCCACGCGGACCTCGCAGCTCGCCAGCTTGCCGAAGGCCTCGGCCTGCCTCCGGAGCTCGTCGTCGGAGACCGGGACGAAGTGATTCCAGCTGAGGAACGTCAGCTCACGCTTCTGGGCGAATGCGGGAGCTTTGCCGAGCGCCAGCCAGGACGCTACGCCGGCAGTCGCGCCGGAGGCAGCGCGCAGGAACTCACGACGCGAAGTGGCTCGCATTGAAAGACTCCTTAGAAGTCAGCGGGTTGCCGGAAAAGTCGTCGGGGGACCCCCGGGGTTTGGTCTCACCCCCTCCAGGCTCGGACGGTTGCCCGCTTCTATCACCCCGAGGAAGGCGCTGTCAATGACGGCGGCGGGGACGTGTGCCGGGGGCCGCCGTGCCGGCCGAGCCCCCGGCCCTGGGAGTCACGATGCTACTTCTTCGCCGCGCAGGGATTCTTCGCCGCGCACGGGTTCTTCACGGCGCAGGGGTTCTGCTTGGCTTCGCCCTTTTTCAGCGCCTTCTTCGCAGGATTCTTCGCGGCGCAGGGGTTTTTCACCGCGCAGGGATTCTTCGCCGCGCACGGGTTGGCCTTCTGCTGGGCCACGGCTCCCGTCCCGGCGGCGAGGGTCAGCGCGCAGACAACCGCGGCGACGGTGAGGACGCGTCGGACCATCCGGGCTCACCTCCTTCTCGGCGAACGCATACTATTCCTCTCTCCGCGGTATCGTATACCTTCGAGGCAGACATCCCGAGAAAGGACCTGACCATGGCCAGAGCGGGAACCCGGGTTCTGGATGCCGGCGAGAGGTTGCCGGCCCTTGCGATGGACACCGTTTCCCACGGTCGAATCAGCGTCCCCGAGCGCTTCGGCGACGGCTGGGGAGTCTTCCTGATCTACCGCGCGCACTGGTGACCCTACTGCAAGCAGCAGTTGGCTGCTTTCGAGCGGGCACAGCCCAAGCTCGCGGAAGAAGGCATCGCGGTGGTCGCCGCCTCCACCGATCCCTTGGAGAAGGCGAAGGAGACGGTGAGCGAACACTCCCTGACGTTCCCGCTCGGGTATGGGCTCCCGTTGAAGGAGACGGCGGCGGCGCTCGGGGCCTTCTACGAGGAGCGGAGAAATATCTTGCAATCCACCGGCTTCGTCGTGAGTCCGGACCGGACGATCGTGGTGTCACAGTATAGCTCGGGCCCGATCGGGCGCCTGATCTGGCAAGACGTCCTCGGCCTCGTCCAGTTCTACAAGAAGTCGCCGAAGTGAGCCGGCGCTCGAACGCTCGGACGCCTCACTGAGCATGATTCTCCCGATTCGCCTGACGCCGGTTGAGCGCCATATCCACGCCGATCGCCGACTCGCGTTCCAGGTGCTGACCGCGTTCGGCGTGCGACAGGAAGATGGCAGCTCATCGATGGTACTGAAGGCCGAGGGCGACCGTAAGCTCGTAGAGTTCCATTCCGTGATCCCCACGTTCAGGCACGGCCAGAAGCGCGGACAGAAGATGTATCGCACCGTTGAATGGGTGACGCTCCTCGAACCCGAGGAGATCCGGTTCGAGGGCGTCGAGGGCCCGGTCGACCTGCTGCAGGACCGGTTCGTGCTTCAGAACCTCGACGGCTGTACCCTCTTTCGCTACGAGAGCACGATCGGCATCAAGGGTGGGTTTGCCGGCTGGCTCAAGGGCCAGATCCTCGTTCGTCCGACGCTCAGCCGGTTCATGCGCGACCATTCTCGCAGGCTGAAGGAGACGATCGAGGCGCGCGCGAAGAACAGCCGGCTCTACCCGTATCGACACTGCAGTCTGGCACCGTGAATGACGATCTTCCCCATCCCCCACAAGGACTGATCCCATGACCCAGCACGCGCCCACGGTCGGCATCATCGGCCTCGGCTTCGGCCGCGCCCACATCCCCGCGTTCCAGGTCAACGGCTGCCGTGTCGTCGCCCTCTGCCAGCGCGACCAGCCGAGCGCCAAGGCGGTCGCCGACCGCTACGGCGTCGAGCACGTCTTCGGTCGCTGGGAGGACATGCTCGAGACGGCGAAGCCCGAGATCGTCGTGATCGCGACCCCGCCGCACCTGCACCGCGCGATCGCCGTCCGCGCCTTCGGCGCCGGCGCGCACGTGCTCTGCGAGAAGCCGATCGCGATGACGCGCACCGACGCCGAGGCGATGGTGGATGCGGCGCGTCGCACCGGGCGCGTCGCCATGACGTGCTTCAACTGGCGCTTCACCGCCGCGATGCAGGAGCTCCACGCGCGCGTGACGGAGGGATCCCTGGGCCGAGTCTTCCACCTCGCGCTCCGCTGGCTCGGCTCGCGCTGGGCCGACGAGCAGGCGCCGGCGACGTGGCGGATGGACCGCGCCCAGGCGGGCCACGGCGCGATGGGTGACATGGGCGTCCACCTCGTCGACATGGTGCGCTGGACGTTCGGCGAGTTCACGCGCGTGGCGGCGCACGCGCGCATCGCGTACCCGTTCCGCTCGGCGCCCGGCGTCACCCGGCCGCCGGACACCGAGGACTACTGCACCGTGGTCGGCGAGCTCACGTCCGGCGCCCAGGTGACGCTGACCGCGAGCCGCGCGGCGCACGGCGTGAACGAGCACACCCTGGAGGCGTTCGGCACGCGCGGGGCCGTGAGCTATCGCGTGAGCCGTGAGCGCGCGCGCTGGTGGGAAGGCGAGCTGCGCGCGGGCGCCGGCGCCGCGCTCACGCCGGTGACGCCCCGGACGCCCCCGCCGACGGTGGCGGCCGACGGTGACCCGCTCGACGTCACGGGTCGGACCCTGATCGCGCCGCTCGTCGGACACCTGCTGGAAGGAATCAGGACCGGGACGACGCCGTCCCCGTCGCTCGCCGACGGGATGCGCGCCCAGGCCGTGCTCGACGCGACGCTCGAGGCGGCGGCGCGGGGCGCCTGGGTCGAGGTCGCGCGCTGAGCCGAAAGGACGACGCTTGACGGGCTGGCGCGCTGACGCTCCCGAAATGGTACTCTCCCGCCCAGCGTTCGAGGGGCACCTCGACCAAGGAGGGCACCATGCGGGGAATCTTGGGGATCCACCCGGGTTGGGGCATCACGCCGCTGCGCGTCGTCATGGCGCTGATCCTGGTCATCGCCGGCTACACCAAGATGTCGATCGGCATGCCGGCTGTCGCGGCGAGCTTCGCCAGGTACCCTATTCCATTCGCCTGGATCGCGGCCCCCCTCATCGCGGTGCTGGAGCTGGTGGGCGGGCTCCTCCTGCTCGTCGGCTACGGGACGCGGATCCTGGGGCTGTTCTTCGTCTGCGAGTTCATCGTCGCGGCGTTCTGGGTCAAGTTCAGGCTCATGGGGTGGCTCGACGCGCGTTTCGAGCTGATGATCCTCGCAGGCGCGCTCCTGCTCGTGATCGCCGGCCCCGGCCGGGCCGCCCTCGACAACCGACGCGGCCCTTCCTAGTCCACCTGGACGAGCTGCACACGGACCTGCCGCTTGGCGCTGCCGCGCACCACGGTGAGCGTGACCTGAGCCCCCACGCCCGCGGCCTCGAAGACGTCCCGCAGATCGTCCTCCGACCGCACGGGCCTGCCGTCGACGGCGACGATGCGGTCGCCGAGGATCACGCGACGCGACGGAGTCAGTTGCGCGCCCTGGAGCCCGGCCCGGGCGGCCGGGCTGTCCGGGAAGACCTCGGCGATCACGACGCCGTCGACGCCGAGCTGGGCGTTGTACCGGTCGGGGACCAGCGTCACGCCGATCCCCGCCTGGATCGCTCGTCCCCGGGCGATGAGCTGCGGGACGAGGCGGCTGATCGTGTCCACGGGGACGGCGAAACCGATGCCCGCCGAGGCGCCACTCGGGCTGAAGATCGCGGCGTTGACGCCGATCACTCGGCCGCTCGAGTCGAGGAGCGGCCCGCCCGAGTTGCCGGGGTTGATCGCGGCGTCGGTCTGGATGACGTCGCGGATCCTGCGGCCATTCGGCGACCGGAGCTCGCGCCCGAGCGCGCTCACGACGCCGACGGTGAGCGAGTGGTCGAGCCCGAACGGGTTGCCGACGGCGAGGACGCGCTGGCCGACGAGGAGCGTGCGCGACACGCCCGGCGCGAGCGGCACGAGCTTCTCCTGTGGCGCCTTGATCCGGAGGACCGCGAGGTCCTTCTCGGGAGCGATGCCGACGACCTTCGCCTCCCAGTCCGACTGGTCGGCGAGCGTCACGGCGAAGGCGTTGCCGTCCTGGATGACGTGGAAGTTGGTCACGATGTGGCCCTGACGGTCCCACACGATACCGCTCCCCGTTCCCTGAGGGATCTGCTGGACGTCGAAGGAGAAGATGTCGCGCCGGAGCGCGACGGACGTGATGAACACGACCGACGCCTGCGCGCGGCGGAAGACCTCGATGTCCCGCTTCTCCTCCGGCGTGAGCCCCTCGGGCAGGGGCGCCGCGGTCACGGCGTCCGCCCGCCTTGCGGTGGCCACGTGGGACAGGCCGTGACCGGCGAGGAGCCCGAGCGCGAACACGAGGACGATGCCGAGCAGATCACCGCGCTTCATCACATTCCTCCTCACGTTCGGTGTTACGACCTGACGAGCCAGCCGACGACCCCGCCCGCAAGCACGACGATGACCGGCGGAAGCCAGCGCGCGGCGAGGACGACGGTGGCCGCCGCGGCGAGCGCGGCGGTGACCCAGTCGTGCACCGCCGAGCGCGCGAGAGTGTAGACGCCGGCGGCCATGAGGCCGATACCGACGGGCGCGAGCGCCCGCTCGGTGGCGAGCGCCCACGGTCGGCGCCGCAGCCGCTCCCACCGTCGCGCGATGAGCCCGGTGAGCGAGGAGGTCGGCACGAACATCGCCGTCCCCGCCACCAGAGCGCCAACGAGACCGTGGGCTCCGTAACCGACGAAGATCGCCACGAGCATGTTAGGGCCGGGCGTGAGCTGCGCGAGGGTGTAGCCGTCCACGAACTCGCGGGTGGTGACCCATCCGTAGCGCGTCACCACCTGGCGCTGCATCTCGGGGAGGACCCCGAGGCCCCCGCCCACGGCGATCAGGCTGAGCCAGAGAAACGTCCCCGCGAGATGGAACAGATCGGTCATCGGCCGCGCGGCGGGCGATTGAACCAGAGACTCACCGGCAGGGCGAGGCAGACGGCGACCGGCGTGCTCACGCCGAGCGGACCGACCAGCATGAACGTGCCGGCCGCGACCGCCACGGCGGCCCGGCCGCGGAGCGAAGCGGTGACGAGCTGCGCAGTGGTGACCAGCACGAGGCCGACCACCGCCGCGGCCATCCCGTGCATGAGTCGCGTCGTCCCCGGCGCAAACGCGCCGCGAAAATAGAGGACGGTGAGCCCCAGCAGGGCGAGCGCGCCCGGCACCAGCACGGCGAGGAGCGCCCACACGCCGCCGCGCCAACCGCCCAGCCGGCAGCCGAGCGCCACCGCCAGGTTCGCGAAGTTCGGCCCGGGCAGGAGCTGGCTCAGTGTGAGGTCCTGGACGAACTCGCCGGTCGTCACCCATGCCCGACGGACGACGACCGCGTCGTAGAAGTAGGCGCTGCGTCCGCCGCCGAGGGCGATGAGCCCTGTCCAGGCGAACACCCGGATGAGCGACCGCAGGGGAACCCGCGCCATGTCCCTTCGCATCCGGCTACCGCCCTCGGAGGGGCGCGTCGAGGGGTCCCGAGATGCGGAGGACCTCGTTGACCCGCCAGGCGCCGCGATTGACGGTGACGACGAACAGGTCACCGGCGATCCGGCCCGCGCGGGTCTGGGGCGTGATCGGCGCGAACGCGAGGCTCCGCGGCGCGTCGCCGTCCGTGAAGCTGGCGAACTCGACCGGCTTCCCCTCGCTGTCGAGAAAGAAGATCCGCGTCCCCTGGCGGTCGGCGACGAAGAGATGGCCCGTCGGGCTGACCGCCATCGCGGCGATCAGGGGTCCCCGGAGCACGACGGTCGGTGCGCGCCCGGCAACGACTTTCACGATCTCGCCAATGCCCCGCTGCCACGGCGCCTCTGCCGTCCCGTCGCTCCCGATCCACAGGTGACCGCTTTCGCCCGCCGCCATGAGCCGCGGCCGGGCGACGCTGACGTAGCGCGGGTCGAGGACACGGCCCGCGGGATCGAGCCGCACGATCACGTCTTGAGCGCGGTCGGCGACGTAGAGGTTCCCCGCCGCATCCACCGCCGCGCCCTCAGGCTGGACGAGGAGTGGCGGTCCGCCGGCCGGCGGCGTACCCCCTGCGAACAGCTCGGCCCGCCCGCCGAGCATCCGATACACGACCCCGACCTTCCGGTCGCGATCGAAGGTGGTGATGAAGAGCTCGCGCCCCGCGCGCATCGCGGCCACCTGAGCGTTGAGAAGCGGCGGGCCGTAGAAGTACTGCGCCTCCATGGCCGGGGTCAGCCGCGCGCCCCCGAGCGGGATCCGATAGAGGGGCCACAGATCCTCGACCTCGCCCCCGGTATATCGGCGCCCCGTGCGTCCGAGGTAGAGCGTGCCGGCCTCGTCGAAGGCGAGCGTGGAGGTCGACGGGATGCCGCGCACACTGCTCCCCACGCCTGCCTCGAAGCCGTCGCCGCTCACATAGGCGTGAACCCCGAACCCCGACGGCACGATCACCTCCGCGCCGGACGGTAGGGCGAGGAGCGCGAGCGCGACCAAGCAGAGACCGCTCTGGGAAGCGACGGGCCACGCGATCACGTCGCGCCGAAGTTATCGCCGCGGCGCCGTACGGTCAAGGGCTCGAGGCGCTGGCTGGGGAGTTACTCGAGGCGGGACGACGCGGCGAGCCGACGGACGAGGAGCGTCAACCGTTCCAGCTGATCCTGAGTCAGGTTCGCGAAGTGGAAGACGTAGCCGTCCACGTCGACTCGGACGAGGAGCGAGGCGACTTCGAAGCGCTCGCCCGCGCCGGGCGGCGCGAACGAGAGCTCCACGGTGGCCACCGGATGTACCTCGCCGGCCGAACGGATCTTGATGCCGCCAGCGCTGAGATCGACGCTCGTCGTCTCCCATTCGCCGCCATGCGCGTCGCGGACTCGCACGGGCAGCGCGATCCGCGCGCGGGGTGTGCGCCGCCGGTCCGTGGCGCGTCGCGCCGTCGCGATCTCGCGGGCGAGCACCTGCGGCTCGAGGGACTGGAGGATGCGCTGCAGGTGCTCGAAGGCGATCGGCTTGGCGACGAACTCGATCGCACCGAGCCGCAGGCACGCCTCGGCCTGGAGCTCGCTCGCGATGCCGGACACAACGATCACGGGGATGCGGGAGTCCCGAACCCGCGGGCGCTGGAGGAAGTCGAGCCCGTTCATACCGGGGAGCCTGAAGTCGAGCAGGATCAGGTCGGGGCGGTTCTGATCGAGGCGGTCGAGCGCGCCTTCCGCGGAGAGTACCAGCTCTGATTCATGGCCGAGCTCGAGGAGAAAATCCTGCAGGACGCTGCCTACCGACCGATCGTCTTCCACGATCAGGACCCTCATACCGTCGTCAGTGCAGCAAGAGAAATACCAGCGGTCGTCGACGCGCAAGGCAGGACAAACCGACACGATTTCCAGGGCTTGTCGATCAGCTCGGTCGCTCTACCAGGGTGGAAGTCCGGCCAGTTCCTTTCCGATGGCCAGAAAGTGGGCGGCCACCCCGTGACAGCAGGGGCCGCGCGGGCCCCCGGCTGGCACAGGATCGAGAGCGTTCCTCACGCGAGCCTCTCGGTCGATTCATGGCCGCTCCTCCCTCGTCATCGATTGCTTCGTTCCGCGCGGCCGGCGGGCGTCGCAGCCGGGTAGGTGACGCACGTCCCCTCCAGCGCCGCGAAGGGCGTGAGTTCGTGCGGCTCGGCGCGTCCGGCCGTGACGATGTGGAGAACCGCGATCCCGCGCGCGGTGAGCGCGTCCGCGATCAGCGACCGGTGGCACCGCCAGGGGACCGTCTCCGCGCACATGATCGCCGTCGGCTGCCGCCGGGCGAGCTCGACGAGCGCCTCGAGGCTCCGGGCGAACTCGGCAGTCTCCATATAGTCGGCGTACCCGCGGAAGGCCGCGTTTCGCCAGCCGAGGTTGACCGATCCCGGGCGCGCCTTCCGAAGGCCCCCGAGGCCGGGCATGAGGACATAGGCGATGCCGGCGGTGGCGAGGCTCGCGGCGAGCGCCTCGCGGCCGAACTGGGGGTTCCGGCGCGAGCGCGGGATGGTCCGAACATCCACGAGCTGCGCCATGTCGTGCGCGCGCAGGAGAGCGATCAACTCCTCGACGGGCCGCGTGCCGTGGCCGATGGTGCGAATCACGCGCGCGCGCCCCTCGCTCAGTCGGCCGAGAACCGCTGCGCGTTACCCATGTGGGGCCAGGCCCAGGCCTGCACGTTCGCCAGAATCTGCCGCAGGTGGTTGCGGTCGTGGTGAACCCACTCCTGGAGGAGATCGGCCACGCAGAGACGCCCCACTTTCGGATGCTCGCCGGCCCGTCGGAGATCGTCCCGGCGCAGGCCCGTCACGAGCGCGACGCTGTCGTCCCGCAGCTCCGCCAACTCGTCCAGCAGGGTCTTGACGTCTCGCGCGCAGTCGTGCCGGGCACGTGCGACCTCGTCCTGGTCCCAGGCCTGAAGCCTCGGCGTCTCCTCGGCGAGAATGATCCGGATGCGGCCGGCAAAGCCGTGCCGTTCGGCCTCGATCAGGTGCCCGACGACCTCCTGAGCGCACCACTCGCCGGGCGCGGGGTGGTAGGTCAGCACCGGCTCGGGCAGCGCGGTCAACTCGGCGCGTAGCGTCGTCACGGCGCTCCGCAGCAGGCCGGCCACGACGGCCGGCGCGAGGGGATCGATCACTGGGCGAATCAGTCCTCGTCGAAGGGGCGGGCGCGCTGGAGCGCCCGCCGCCGCTTCTTCCGTGCCTGCGCCTGCTTACGCTTTCGCTTGACCGACGGCTTCTCGTAGTGGGCGCGCCGCTTCATCTCCTGGAAGAGGCCATCTTTCTGCATCTGTTTCTTGAGCGCCTTCAGCGCGGCCTCGATCTGGTTGTCGACGACCTCGATCCTCACTCAGCGGCCCCGAAGGTGCGTGGTCGATCGATAGCCGCGCACCGGCTCCGAGCGGTCCACAACGTTCATCTGGACGAGCCGCTTCGTGCCCTGCGCGACCGCGCTGGCGATTGTCGGGAAGATCTCGTGCGACTCCTCCACGACCTCGCCTGCGTAGTTGACGATCCGCCAGCGCCAGTGGGGATTCGTCGGGGTCGAGAACGCGACGACTTGCATGTCGGGCTCGCGCCTACCACCGGCTCCCGCTGCGCCCGCCGCCGCCGCCGCTCCGATACCCTCCGCCGCGCCGCTCGCCGCCCGAGCCCGAGCCTGCTGGCTTGGCGAACTCGACCTTGAGCGTCCGGCCGTCCACCTCTTGACCGTTGAACTTCTTGACCGCGGCCTCGGCCTCCTCGGTCGTCGCCATCTCGACGAAGCCGAACCCGCGCGAACGGCCCGTCTCACGGTCCGTGACGACCGTCGCCGACTCGACCCCGCCAGCTTGGGCGAACACTTCGCGCAACCGCTCGCTGGACGTCGAGAAAGACAGGCCTCCGATGAAGAGCTTCTGTGCCATCGCGCACCTCCGAACAGATCTTCCGCAGTTGGTGACACTCCCTGGAACGCGGAAGAGGGCGCCAGAGCCGTGGTCTGGTAAGGAGGGGGTCCACGATGGAACCGGCGACCGGGCCAGACGCGCTCAGTGTGACACATTCGCGCCCGGGCCATCGGCCTAATTTCCGGCGCGTGAGGCCCGCCCGGGCTGAGAGAAGCCTGAAGGACCGGCGTCAGCGCCTCTGCCAGGCGTCGAGCTTCGCCTGGAGCCGTGGCCCGCGCTGTGCGCCCTCGATGACGAAGCGCTCGTGGGTTCCCTCGCTCACCTTCTCGACCTCGTCGTGGACCTCGACGCGGAACGTGAGCCGGCGGCGATCGACGGCCGTCAGCTCGACCGTGACCGTCACCGTCATCCCCTCCGGGGTAGCGGCGAGGTGAGCCACGTCGACGCGCGTGCCGACCGTCGTCTGATCGGGCTTGAGGAGCGGCTGCACCGCCTGGATCGCCGTTTGCTCGATGAGCCGGACCATCTCCGGCGTGGCGAGGACGCGAATCGGGTCGCCGCGCAGATGCTGAGGCGTCATGTCCCCGGTGACCTTGACCGACTGGGAATGCTTGAGCCCGGGTGCCAGTTCCATCGGATGCTCCGGGGCGGCGCGTCTAGGCCGGGACGGCGACGACGTTGACCTTGACGGTGGTCGCGACCGCGACCGTCCGATAGAGCGGTCAGCGCTCCCGGTAGGTCTCGACGAGCCGCTCGGCGTCTGCCTGACCGACGCCAGCAATGGTGAAGTGCATGCTGATGCTCTCGAAGCGATTCGGCGCGGCGGCGCTCCGCACTCCCTCGATCGTAACCTCCAGGCGCTTGACCGGCACGCCCCTCTCCTGCGCGTGCTGCTCGATCAGCGTGACCCCGCAGGAGGAGATGCCGGCCAGGAACGCCTCACTGTTGGTCAGGGCGTCCGGCTGAGGCCGGGTTGAGGAGTCCAGGACGAGCCGTTGGCCGCGCACCATACTCTGCGCCCGCCCGATGGTGCCACTGCTCGATGACCGCACCGTCTCCACCTTCGCGTTGCTCACGATGGCTCCTCCCCTGTCGCCACGGGCAGTGCGTCCCTCCGTGACCTCCACATCCTACTGAATTCCCGGGCACTGCGCTCCGTTCACCTGGCGAGGCGTGGCCACCTCACGGCTCGTCCGGGAGCCTCGCGTCATCCCCGCGCCCTCTGGCAGGTGCTGGCCAATGACGCAGCAAACGTAACGCCGAGGACGAAAGCGGTCGAGGGCTGACCGCTTGAACCTTATCTAGCCATCACGTGGTCGTCGGGGGCGGCTCGCCCGATGCCTCCTTGTCGCTGTCAGGGATTCACCGGTCCGCCGATCCAGGGATTCCCACGATTACTCACCCTCCTCCGGAGCCTATGCTCTCCACGTTGGCGAAGACGGCGCGTGCGAACGAAGCGTCCGCATTAGCGCCGGCACACATGACAAGAAGGCGAGTCGGCATATGAGGCGGATGTCGTTTGGGGCGCATTTGAAGACGATCGCACGGAGGATTCGCACCGCCCTGCTGCTGTCAGCGCTCCTACTGTTCGGTAGCCTCCACGGGGCCGAGGCGGGAGTCAACGTGTGGACGACCAACGGGCCGGAAGGCGGGTCGATCAGCGCGCTGGCCGTCGACCCACAGACGCCAACCACCCTCTACGCGGGCACCACCAGCGCTGGCGTCTTCAAGAGCATCGACGGCGGCACCCACTGGAGAGCAGTCAACGCGGGGCTGGGTGCGACGAGTGTGCGCGCCCTCGCCATCGACCCGCAGACTCCCACCGCCCTCTACGCGGCGATCTGGGGTGGAGGCGTTTTCAAGAGCACCGACGGCGGGGCCAACTGGAGCGGCATCAGCAGCGGGCTGATAGACCCCTATGGGGTGCGGGTCAGCGCAATCGCCGCCATGGCCATCAACCCCCAGACCCCCACCACCCTCTACGCGGGCACCACCCAGGGTGTCTTCAAGAGCACCGACGGCGGAAGCAGCTGGAGCGCCATCAGGCCCGGGCCCGGCTATACCCGCGCCCTGGCCATCGATTCTCAGGCCACCACCACTCTCTACGCAGGCACTTGGGCTGGCGTCTTCAAGAGCACCGACGGCGGGTCTAACTGGAACGCTGTCAACACGGGGCTGACGAACCTCACTGTCGAGACCCTGGCTATCGACCCCGAGACCCCCACCACCCTCTATGCGGGCACCTACGGCGGCGTCTTCAAGAGCACGGACGGCGGAGGCAGTTGGAGCGCCGCCAACGTGGGGCTGAGCGCGACCAGTGTGCTCGCTCTGGCCATCGATCCTCAGGCTTCCATCACCCTCTACGCCGGAACCAGCGGCGGCGGCGTCTTCAAAAGCAGCGACGGTGGCGGCAGCTGGAGCGCCGCCAACGTGGGGCTGAGCGCGACCAGTGTGCTCGCTCTGGCCATCGATCCTCAGGCTTCCATCACCCTCTACGCCGGAACCAGCGGTAGCGGTCTCGGGGTCTTCGACGCTTCAATCAGCGGTGGCGGCGTCTTCAAGAGCACCAACGGCGGGGGCGGGTGGAGCCCCGTTAACACGGGGCTGATCGCAACCGCGGTCTCCTCGGTGGCCCTCTATCCTCAGGATCCCCGCACGATCTATGCGGGTACCAGTGACCGCATCTTCAAGAGCAGTGACGGCGGAAGCAGCTGGAGCGCCGTCAACATTGGGCCTTCTCCCGACGCTTCTCGTGAAATGGCCATCGACCCCCAGACCCTCAGCACGCTCTATGCCTCCACTTACACGAAGCTCTTTAAGAGCAGTGACGGCGGGAGCAGTTGGAGCCCCGTCAACGTGCTAAGGATTCGCAGTATCCTCGCTCTGGCCGTCGACCCCCAAACTCCAACTACCGTGTATGTGGGGACCAACGGCGACAATCTCTTCAGGAGCACGGACGGCGGGAGCAGTTGGAGCTCCGTGGGACCGGTCAGTACTCAGACTGTGGCCTTTGACCTCCAATCCCCCACCACGGTCTATGCGGGCACTGACTATGCGCTCTTCAAGAGTATTGACGGCGGGGCGAGCTTTAGCCGCACCGGGCTCACCGTCTTGGGAGTCTACGCGGTGGCCGTCGACCCCAAAGTTCCAACCACTCTCTACGCGGGCACGCGCGACTACAGTCCCAACCTCACCGGGGTCGTCAAGAGCACCGATGGTGGGGCGAGTTGGAGCGCCGCCAACAACGGGCTCGGCATCCAGCCCCTGGGTCGCGCCCTGGCCATCGATCCTCTGAACCCTGCCATCATTTATGTGGGCATTGCGGGCCGCGGCGTGTTCAAGAGCACTGACGGCGGCATGAGCTGGACCGGCATCAATACCGGCCTGACCAATCTCTCCATCTACGCCCTGGCGATCGACCCCATGACGCCGACCATCCTGTACGCGGGCACTGGCGCTGGCGTCTTTGTCCTGGAGCAGCAGCCGAATCGGGCCCCGCTCGCCGACGCGGGTCCTGACCAGGTCGTTGAAGCCACCGATGCTGGCGGCGCCGTCGTCACCCTCGACGGGTCACGATCCTCTGATCCCGACGGCGATTCCCTCACGTTCGCCTGGTCGTGGCCGAGCGGCACGGCGACCGGCGTCCGCGCAACCGTGACATTTCCCCTCGGCACCACCACGGTGACATTGACGGTGAGCGACTCGCAGGGCCCGACCGCAACGGATACCGCCGACATCACCGTGCGCGACACGACTCCGCCGACTGCTGAGGTCGCCTCACCCGGCGACGGCGCCACGGTTTCGGGAACCGTGACAGTCACCGCGAGCGCCTCTGACACCGTCGGCGTGGCGGGAGTACAGCTCCTCCTCGACGGCGAGCCACTCGGCGCGGAGGACACCTCCGAGCCCTACGAAGTCGCGTGGGACACGCGGACGGTCCCTGACGGAACCCACCGCCTCGCAGCGCGCGCCCGCGACACCACGGGCAACATCACGACATCCGCCACCGTGACAGTGAACGTCGCCAACGGGCCGGTCCCGACGCTGACCCTCGCGCGCTCTGAAGAAACCGCCGGGACGCTGGCGCCCAGGGACGCTTGGAACGAGACCACCAGCGCCGACTCGGGCGTGGCGCTGAGTGGAGACCGAGCCGTATACGGCTCGGCCGCGGGGGCCACGGCGACCTTTACCTTCACAGGCACGGGCGTCCGCTGGATCGGCGTCCCGTGTGAAGTCTGCGGCGTCGCCCATGTCTGGATCGACGATGCGCGCGTCGCCACCGTGGATACCTTCGCTGCGACGCGCCCCGCGGCCTCCCTGGGGATGTACACGAGCCCGCGGCTCGGAGTCGGGAGCCACACGCTCGTGATCGAGGTGACGGGAACGGCGAACACGTCCTCAGGTGACGCCTTCGTCGTCGTGGACGCCTTCGAGGTGACCCTCGACGGCGCCGGCCTGCTCCCGCCGATTTCGGTGGCGCCGACGAGCGCCCTGGGCGCCTTGTGATCACCCCTAGGGATCTACTCCTCCCAGGGGTTGTGCTTCACGGGTGGGGGGAGCCAGATTCGCTCGTACCCCTTCTGAAGCTCCCGCTCCTTTGCGATCTCCTCCCGTGGAGTGACCTTCGCGTACTTCGCCTCGGTGGGGCTCGAAAAGTTGTACCGGTTGAGATTCGGCGCCGAGATGATCCGGTTCACCGGCTCCGTGCACCGTGGACACGCCGCGAGCGGCGGGTCGCTCATCCCCTGCCGCACCTCGTAAATGACACGGCAGTGTGCGCATTCGTATTCGTACACCGGCATCGTGATCCTCCTCTCGCGCGAGGGCTCGGGTGGCCGACTCGGCGCCGGCCACCCGCTCCTCTACGGCCTACACCGCGACGGTTCGAGCTACACCGCGACGATCCGAGGCTTGTCGGCGGGCACGGCGCTGGCGACAGTCTTGAGGTTCCAGATGCGAGCGGCGTTCTGCCCGAAGACCTTCGCCTTGATCTCGTCGGTGAGCTTGGGGTACCCGTGCCCCTCAACGAGCTGATCGGGGATCTGGAATTTCCGAAACGCCTCGATCTGCCACTGGGGATTGCCCCAGAGGGCCGAGTCGGTACCCCACATCACGTAGTCCGGTCCGAGGTCACGCAGCAGCGTCCCGAGCACGTGGGCGCACTCGAGCGGTCGGTTCGTCACCGTGGCGGCGAAGGTCGACCCGACCTCGCAGTAGAGGTTCTTCCGCTGCGGCTTGAATCCCTTCAGGGCGGCGAGCTCGTTCTGGTACGGCCACGCCGAGTGGTACGCGATGAAGTTCAGGTCCAGGAAGTCGTCGCAGGCCGCGTCGAGGTCCTCGGGATGCGCGTAGCGCGCCATGAACTGGCCGAACGGGATGCCTTTGTGGCAACCGATGTTTTTGATCCCGAGCTTGCGGGCCTTCTCCCAGATGGGGTACGCCTGCTTCTGGTCGTCGAACCACCACCCGCGCTTGGGGGTCGAGTCGAAGGTGTAGAGCTTCAGCCCCGAGATCTTGTACTTCTCCACGAACATCTGCAGGCGGTCGAGCGTCTCGCGGAGTCCCTGATTGGGCGTCAGGCCTCCGGCGAGCATGACGGTCCGGTCGGGCCAGCGCTGCTTGACCTCCGCCTGCTCCTCGATCGGGATCATGTCCTTGCCGCCGTAGTCCTCCCGGAAGCCGAAGGGGTTGAAGACGGCGACGCTCGTGTCGCTCCCCTCGAGAATCAGCTTGCCGAAGTTCTCGACGGTCATGTCCTTGGTCCCGTTCGGAAGCCCCATCGCCTTGCCGAGGTCGTCGAGGAGCTGGACGAACCACATCCCCCGTTCGCTCGTGTTCACGCCCGGGATATAGCCGTCCTTGCGCCAGCAGATGTGGGTGTGGGCGTCGACGATGAAGTCGGACCCCGGCTTCCGCGCGACCTTGATGTCCTGCGCGGCCGCGACATCGTAGGCTTCGGCCTCGGTGACCTCGAAGAACTTCATGCCGGTGATCTCGTTCACCGCCAGCATGGCGGCCGCAAACCCCGAGGCGGTCCCGAGGAAATTGCGACGGGACAGCCTGGCCTTGGCGGCACAGGTGTCCACGCGCTCGCTGATCTGCTCGCCCATGTGGCCCGCGAGGAAGAACGAGGTCCCCTGCTCTTCGGGAGTCATCGGGCCACGAGTGGTCCGCTTGTATCCCTTGAAGTACTCGAAGACATTGAACTCCATACGTTGCCTCCCGATCGAATCGACGGTCAGACCACCGATTGACACGACGTCGCGAGCCCTGCTCTCGCTCGTCCCACCCCCTCCCGACGCGCGCCGTCCCCGTGCCCGGCGAGCAGAACTGGCCGCAGGACTAACGCCTCGCTCCGGCGAAGTCAAGCCCGGTTTTCGCGCGCCTTCGCGCCCGGCTCAGAATCGAATCGTCAGGCCCACGCGGAGGCCGTTGTCGTAAAGCTCGAAGGCGTTGTCGTCCTCGTGGCTCTTCTCGTGCTGGTAGAAATACGTGAGGTGGTAGCCGACGTCCAGCTGGAGAGCCCGGGTGATCGCGTAGACCACCGAGATCCCCGCGTCGGCGTGGATCTGCTGGAGATACACGGTGCCGCCTTCCTTGCGGCCGCTGTCGACTCGTGGAAGGCCGCCCCCACCGACCGTCGCCCTTGCGGCGAACCGCGGGCCCATCGGGATGTCGAAGCGGACGCCCACGATCGGCACCGGCAGCTCCTGTCGGTAGAAGTCCTCGTGACTACGGTGCCCCTGCCAGCTGAGCTTCGGGTCGAGGTGGACGTAGGTCAGCCCGATGCTGCCCGTCAGGAACGCTCCGTAGTCGCTCATCAGGAGCCGCTCATAGTCGAGGCCGACACGGTAGAAATCGGCGTTGATGTGAACGTGACCGGGACCGAAGCCGTCTCCGTTGAAGGAGGCCGTCGGGTCGACGCGCGCACCTCCGTCGAGGAAGTAATAGAGGTACGTGGCTCGAAGCGCATCCCGCGGGGTCACGTGGAGGGCCACGCTCGCCTCGAGGGCCTCCGACACGTCGATCCCGAGGTCGTCGTGAAGCCGCAGCCGGGTGCCACGAAGCGGCCCCTCCCCGACGCGCACGTACCCGCTCGGTATGCCGAGTCGCGTCGCCAGGGACACTTCCAACCCGGAGTCCGCGGGGCGTGTCAGGGACTCCTCCGGACGTACCTGTCCTTCGCTCACGGTCGGCCACGTAACCCCGAGGACCAGCACCAGCGCCGCGGTCGCGAGGAGACGAAGCATGTCCTTACCCTCTCCTGATCACGGCATGTACGAGCCGCCGTTCACGTGCACCGTCTGACCGGTGATGAAGCGCGCGTCGTCGCTGGCGACGAAGACGACCACCCCGCCCTTGCTCGCCGAGTAGTGGAGGCCCCGCACCGCACCCCGGATGGCTTGGGACGCCACGTTGAGGATCGAGCCCCGCCGTCCGCCGGCGACCATCACGCGCGCCGCCGCCTGGGCACAGAAGAACCCGCCCTTGAGGTTGACGTCAAGGACGAAGTCCCGGGTCGGCCACGACCTCGGCGACCAGCGCCTGGGCGGGGAGCGCGACGTCGGCGCTGGCGCGGGACAAGGCGACCGCGATGCCTCGCCCGATCCCCTGCGGGGTACCGGTGACGAGGGCGATCTTGCCCTCGAGCCGTGTCACGCGAGCAGTCCCGCGATGATGCCGGTCAGGAACACCCCGTCGAAGGTCCCCGCGCCGCCGATCGAGACGACCGGTGCGCCGAGCTCGGCGATCCGGTCGAGATTGAGGAGGTCGGCGCCGATCAGGGTGCCCATCGACCCCGCCACATAGGCCACGGGCGGGGCCCTGCGGAACGCGACGAGCAGGGCGACCCCGGCGGCCACGAGGGGCGGGACGAACATCGGCACCGCGATGCCCACACCGGGAACGATCTGCGCCAGGCTGTGCACCACCGTCGCGACGATCGCCACGCCGATCGCCATGCGCCCGTAGAGCCGCGTGCGTCCGACCAGGTAGATCGATACGAGGATCGGGATCAACGCGCCACCCACGTTCAGCGCCACGACCGTCGCGCCCGGTTCGACGGTCTCCGGAACCATGTACGTGCGACCGAACCTCGAGAGCTCGTGCGGACGGAGGACGCGCTGCCCCGAGACCGCGTAGAGCGGGACGTTGACGTGGCTTCCCAGGAGCGACAGCAGCATCACGGCGAACGCGTAGCGGGGCCGGACGCCCACCTTGCGGTACGCGTAGGCCAGGACTCGCATCTCCACCAGAACGAGGAACACACCCAGGAGAGCGAGCAGCAGGAACAGCAGCACGAGCGTGAACGGGGCGTAGATCATCGCCGCATCAACAATATAGTGGGCGGCCCGACCGAGCGCCGCTGGATCTTGTGGCTCCCCAAAACTTGGTCTCCTCGGCGGTCTCCCCTATGCTCGGGATCGATGAAGGTCAAAGCCCCGTCGCGCCGGAGCCGCCGCGTGCTGTTCGTCGTGTCCCGGGACCTGCCCGAGCGCCACGAGTCCCTCGCCTATGCGTTCGACGGCGACGGCGGCGTGCGGGTGATCTTTGATCGCCGCCGCGCCGACCGGCGTCGCCGGACGGGCCCGCCCGAGCTCGAGCGCCGCCGCACGGCTCGACGCTCGGCCGCGCGCGACTGGGTGTTACAGTCGGCCGGCTGGATCCGGATCGACGGCGCTCGCTGACCGCTCGCCCGGCTACGCCTTGTCGAAGAGCTTGACGGCCAGCGCCCCGTGCGTCACGGCTGCGCCCGCGCGAAGGGCGGCGGCCAGCAGCGCCGCCTCCGCCACCTCTTCGCGCGTCGCCCCGACCCGCTTGGCGGCCCGGCTGTGGACGTCGAGGCAGTAGGGACACTGGGTCGTACACGCGACCGCGAGCGCGATCAGCTCGCGATACTTCCGCGGGATCGCTCCGTCGTCCCGTCCCACCACGGCGTCCAGCTCCACGAATCCCTTGAACTCGGCCGGGGCCAGCTTTTTGAACTCGCCGAGGATCTTGAGGTCATCCGAATCGTGATAGTGGCTCATCGCACTCCTCCTGGTAACCGACGACGAACGGCTCAGGCCTTGAGACGTTTCGCGAAGAAGGCCAGACAGCGCTTCCAGGCGTCGGTCGCCGCCGCCTCGTTGTAGCTCGGCCGGTAGTCGGCGAAGAACCCGTGCCCTGCGCCCGGGTAGATCACGATCTCGACATCGCGGTTGTGCCGCTTGAGCAGGTCGCCGAACTTCCGCGCGTCGTCCGGCGTGGGGCTCGTGTCGGTCTCGCCGTAGAGGCCCAGGAAGGGCGCCCTGATGTCCTTGGCCACGTCGAAGCCCGTCACGGGGTTGGGCGAGTCGGGATACGGTCGCGCCGGCGGCCCGTACCAGGCCACCGCGGCCTTGATGTCTGGGTTGGTCGCCGCCACCTGATAGACCGTGGACCCGCCCCAGCACCAGCCGGTCACGCCCACGCGATCCGACCGAACGCCCGGCCGCTTCTTCGCCCAGTCCACCGCGGCCGCGCAGTCGCCGAGCACCTGTCTGCGCGGCACGGCGAGCACGATCTTGAGGATGTCCTGGATATTCGGGATGTGTCCAACGCCGCCCTCACGCTGGAAGAGCTCGGGCGCCACGGCATAGTAGCCCTCCTTGGCGAAGCGCCGGGTGACGTCCTTGATCCACTCATGAACACCCCAGATCTCCGAGATCACCAGCAGAATCGGCGCGCCACTGCCCGTCGCAGGATGCGCCTCGTAGATCGGCATGGCGTACTCCCCGATCTTGACCTGGACGTCTCCGGCGACGATCCCCTGGGTGTCGGTCTTGATGACCTGGGCGAGCACCTTGTCGACTCCGACCGCGTAGCCAGCGAAGGTGACGGCGCCGCCCGTCTTGAGCACGTGGCGCCGCGTCAGACGACTCATGTTGGACCCGAGCATGCGGGTTCCTCCCGATTGGCGATGTCTTGATGCGCGCCGCTCTTCAGCGCGCGTGTGGCGGGCGAAGCCTAGCACACGCACCCCTGGCCTGGCAAAGTACGGGCGCCGGCTTGCCGCCTGCCAGGGCCCTGACGCTGGACGGCAGCTCGCGCCACCTTGGCATGCGGGATCCGCCGCGACCCACTGCCGAGCACAGCACGCGCTCTTAAAAGTGCGGGATCTTCGCGCTTCCAGTTCTCCCTGAATCTTCGCTCGGCTTTCCGGACTCCGTCGCCGCCGCTGGCATTCGATTTGCTCATCCGAGGCTCAGCATCACGCCGGAGATCGCGCAGGGAGGCGACGAGCGCCGTGCGGGTCCTGATCGTGGAAGACAACGCGGATATCGGCGGGCTCCTGGTGGACTTCGCCCGCGAGCTCGGCCACGCGGCGGACCTCGCGCCGTCTGCGGAAGCCGCGCTGACGCGACTTCGGGCCGAGCGCCCGGATCTGGTCCTGCTCGATCTCAGGCTCCCGGGCATGAGCGGCCTCGACTTCCTCCAGCTCCGTCCGGTGCGCGACTCCCGCGTCCCGATCGTGGTGATCTCGGGAATCGCGACCGAGGGGGACGCACAGGAATGTCTGCGGCTCGGGGCCCTCGACTTCCTGCCGAAGCCCATCCCGTTCGATCGTCTTCGACAGATTCTCGAGGTCTTCGAGCCGCTCGCGCTCACGCAGACCGTGGCGGTCGCGGGGCGACCGGCCGAGCGGCGTCGCGCGCCTCGCGTGCGGGTCCAGCTGCCCGTCCAGGTGAGCGAGTACGGCAGCGTCGACTGGCTGACGACGAGCGTCGACTTGAGCCCGTCGGGCATGAAGGTCCGGCCGCTCTGGGCGGCGCCAGAGTCGGCGGTGCGGCTCTCGGTCACGCTGCCCGATGACGGCGAGCGGCTCGAGATCGTCTCCGTGCTGATCCGGGTCGACCTCGACGGTTACGCGTTCTACTTCACCAACCTGACCGGACCGCAGCTCGAGCGCCTGACGCGCCTCATCAATCGTCTGAGCGCGCAACCGACCCCTTGATCAGGGCCCTGGCGAGGCAGTACCCTGTCGGCGCCTCTGCGGCAGGCCGCCGAGGCAGACACCCGGTCTGGAAAGGCGGAGATCTCCACCATGGCCTCATCTGAGAAGATCGCGATCGTCACGGGCGCCGGAACCGGAATCGGCAAGGCCGTCGCGCTTGCCCTGTTGCGGGAGGGCTACTCGGTCGTCCTCGCAGGCCGCCGCAAAGAGCTCCTGGAAGCGACGGCTCGGGAGGGGACGTCGTCGGGGTCGCGGGCGCTGGTCGTTCCAACCGACGTGAGCAATCCCGCGTCGGTCAGCGCCCTGTTCGCGCGGGCGAAGGCGGAGTTCGGTCGGCTCGATCTGTTGTTCAACAACGCGGGGACCGGAGCGCCTCCGCTGCCGCTCGAAGACTTGACCTACGAGCAATGGAAGACGGTCGTCGAGATCAACCTGACCGGCGTGTTCCTCTGCACACAGGAGGCCTTCAAGCTCATGAAGGCCCAGGAGCCACGCGGCGGACGGATCATCAACAACGGCTCCATCTCGGCGCACGCGCCGCGGCCGAACTCGGCGCCGTACACCGCCACGAAGCACGCGATCACGGGCCTCACCAAGTCGACATCTCTCGACGGCCGCAAGTACGACATCGCGTGCGGTCAGATCGACATCGGGAACGCCGCGACGGACATGACGGCCAGAATGAGGAACGGCGTCCCCCAGGCGCACGGGGCCGTCGCCGTCGAGCCGACGATGGACGTCCAGCACGTGGCGGGCGCGGTCGTCTACATGGCGAGCCTCCCCCTGGACGCCAACGTGCAGTTCCTGACGGTCATGGCGACGAAGATGCCCTTCGTCGGACGCGGGTAACCCGGAGCCGGAGCGACCGGGGAGCGTCCTACTGGCGGTCCGAGTCTGTCGAGAGCTGTTTGATGTAGCGCGCGATGGCGCGGATCTCCTCGTCGCTCATGAGCCCCTTCCATGGGGTCATGCCGGTTCCGGGCCGACCGTTCTCGACGGTCCGCACAAAGTCCGCCTCGGTCCCCTTGAACGCCCGAAGATTCGCGGCGGCGGCGGTCCCCTTGGCGTCGGTGCCGTGGCACTGCGAGCACTGGGTGAGGTAGGTCGACCGGGCCGCCCGCAGCTCCGAGCTCAAGGGCGCGGTCTCGGGCGCAGCCTGGGCGAGCGTCATGCCGTGGCGCCCGAGAATCTCGGGGAGCTTCGCGGACTGGAGCTGCCGGATCGCGCGGTCGACCGCCTCCTTGAGCTCGCGGTCGTCCCGGCGAACGCCCGCGCCGATCTTAAGGTCGCGCGCGGGATCGTTGATTTCCGTCGCACGAAAGCCGGGGTTCTTCTTGACGAACCAGCCCGCGAGCGGTGATTCCAGGACCACCGCATCGACCTCGCCTCGGCCGAGCGCGTCGAACGTCGCCTCGGGGCTCAGGTAGACCTTCCGGTTGTACCCCCGCTCGTAGACCATGTGGTCGCCGATGGTCATCGCCTGGACGCCAACGAGCCTCGACTTCAGTTCGTCGAGCGAGCGGAAGGCGCCGAGGCTCGAGGAGACGACGACCTGACGCATCACGTAGTACGGGATGGAGAAGATCAAGCGGGGTTTGTCGCCCGCGAACCGCTCGGTGAGCGGCAGCCCCATGAAGAGATCGCACCGGCCCTCGTACAGCTGGCCAAACGCAAGGATCTCCCGGGCCGTCGGGAACCAGTGCACGCTGAGCTCGGCGCCCAGCGCCTCGGCGATCGCGCGCGCGATCTCGACCTCGAAGCCGGGCTCTTGCGTGTCTTGACTGGAGAACGGCAGGTTCGACGGATCCGCGCACAGCCGGATCCGTCGAACCTCGCCGCGCCCGCCCGCCGTCGCCGTCAGGAGGATGGCGGCCGCGAGGCCGAGGATTCTCACTCGCTGAGCCCGAACACCACCACGAGGTCGCTCCAGTTCATCTTCAGGGCGTGGGACCATTTGGGCTCCTTGCCGAACCAGACCTGGGACCGCAGCGTGCCGCCGGCCGCGACCGCGACGTACTGCTTGCCGTCGACCGCGTAGCTCATGATCCCGCCCGACTGCGGCGTCCCGAGGCTGAAGGACCAGAGCTCGCGACCGCTCTTCGCGTCGAGCGCGACGACCATGCCCTCGGCGGTGCCCTGGAAGACCAGGTCGCCGCCGGTGGACAGGGTGTGGCTGATGAGCGGCGTCCGGTTCGACCACTCCCACGCCACCTTGTTCTGGTTCACGTCGAACGCGCGGAGGACGCCCGCCTGCTCGGCTTTGCTGAAGTGCTCGACGGTGACGCCGGTGTAGAGCTGACCCCGCCTGTACGTCAGATCGGCCACGTACGCGTAGCGCATGCAGAACTCGTTGGACGGAATGTAGAGGTAGCCGGTCTTCGGATTGTAGACCTTCGGTTGCCAGCCGGTCGCGCCCAGCAGCGACGGACAGACCTCCACCGGAGGCCCGCCCATCGTCGGCCGCAGCCCGGGATTCTCCACGCCCTTGCCGGTGACGGGATCTGGACCGCCCCAGGTGACCGACTTCGCGAACGGAACCGCCGAGAGGAACTTCCCAGTGATCCGGTCGAGCGTGTACACGTACCCGAGCTTGTTGGCCTGGACGACCGCCTTGTGGGTCTGTCCGCCGCGCACGACGTCGATGACGTGGTGCTCGGCCATCGTGTCGAAATCCCAGGGCTCGTTCGCCAGATACTGGTGGTACCACTTCATCTTCCCGGAGTCGACGTCGAGGGCAACCGCCGACATGGTGTACAGGTTCTCGCCCCGGCGCATGTCGGCGATCCAAGGAGCCGGGTTGCCGGTCCCGACGTAGAGGAGGTTCGTCGCGGGATCGTACGTGCCCGTGTGCCAGACGGCGCCGCCACCGATCTTCCACGTATCGGCTTGCCAGGTCTCGCTGCCGGGCTCGCCGGCGGCGGGGACGGAATACCAGCGCCACAGGCTCTTGCCAGTCTCCGCATCGAAGGCTTCCACGAATCCGCGGGGCCCCATCTCACCGGGTCCAGCGATGCCCACGATCACCTTGCTCTTGATGACCAGCGGCGCCTGGGACACGAAGTACCCATCGGCGTAATCCGCGATCTTCGTCTCCCATGCCGGCTTGCCCGTCTTGGCGTCGAGGGCGACGAGATGGGCGTCGAGCGTGCCGAAGATCACCTTGTCCTTGTGGAGGGCCACGCCGCGGTTGTGGGGAATGACACGGACGAGGGCGCCGACGTCCTCCGGGATCTTCCGGTCGTGTTTCCACAGGAGCTCGCCGGTGACGGCGTTCAGCGCGTGCACCCGGTTGACGCCCAGGGCGGTCGACGTCGTGAACATCGCGCCGCTGTTGACGACGGGGGTCATCTGCTGCTCGCCGAGGACGCCGCCCGCAAAGATCCACTTCGGCACGAGCTTCTTGATGTTGCCGGTGTTGATCTGGTCGAGCGGGCTGTAGCGCCAGCCGTTGTACGTCCGGCTGTACATGAGCCAGTTGGCGGGGTCGCTCCCGGCGTTCGCCAGGCGATCGTCGGTGACGTCCCGCCACTCGGCGGCCGGCGCGGGCGGCGGCGTCAGACTGAATGACAGGAGTGCGAGCAGGACGAGGACGAGTCTCGAGAATGTGCCCATACCGTTCTCCGATGTCTACGGGACTGTTCGTTCGCACGCAACAGCACACAGGGCGGGTCGGGTCGGTCACCCCCTCTGCGGTCCGAGTGGACGCGATGCTAGTGCGCTTTCGGCGACTCTGTCAACGACCCTACGGCTTGATCACGTCAACCCCGACGAGGACGACCTTCGCAGCGCCACGGTTCTCCGCCCAATGGTCGACGTCGCGCGACTCCGTGATGAAGCCACCAGGTCCGAGCGTCTTGGCGTAGCCGCCCTGCCGGAGCTCGGTGAGATGGCCACTCAGAATATAGGCGAACGCAGGACGCTCCTTATGGCTATGAAACCCCGCCACCCCCCCGGGCTCGAAGGTGATCGTCCGCAGGCGAAGCTGGTAGCCGGAGAAATCCGGGCCGAGATCGATCGTGCTCTCGACCCTGGCGTCGAGTCCCTTGTTCTCGGTGGGCGGACTCTGTTGTCCCAGGGCCGCACCCAGCCCAAAGCCCGCAGCGAGCGAGCACGCGCCGACGAGGACGACGACTCCCCACGATCTCCTCATGACAGACTCTCCTTTCACGGGCCCCCAAAGGCCCCTTGACTACGTTCCCGATGCGGTATAGGAATACAAGCCTCAGCCCACTCACCTTACCGGCCGCCGATGGCGGCCCCGTCCCGATGGGACCAAAGGTCAGTGGGCTGCACTCTTGTTTAGTCCCTGATCGCGAAGACCCAGAGGACTCCCCCCTGTGGGACATCGGTCTTGGTACCGAGGAACGTGTCCAGTCTCCCCTGCATCCGCTGCGCATCCACACCCCAGCCGGACTGGACCGCGATGTACTGAACGCCGTCGACCGCAAACGAGCTGGGCACGCCCGTCACGCCCGAATTGGTCTTGAACTCCCAGAGAAGCGACCCGGTCTTGGCGTCGAAGGCCCGGAAGTGCCGGTCGTTCGTTCCGCCGAGGAAGACGAGGCCGCCCCCGGTCGTGAGCACCGGACCCCAGTTCATGTATCTGAATGTGTGGGTCCAGACCCTCTGACCGCGGCTCATGTCCCAGGCCTGGAGCTCGCCGATGTGCGTCGCGCCCTGACGCATGCTCATGGTGGTCTTGGGCCGGTCGATGCCGAGATACAGCTTGCCGGGCTCGTACGGCTGCTCTTTGCCTACGAGCGTGCTGCACAGATTTTCGTTGGCGGGGATGTAGAGGTAGCCCGTCTTGGGGTTGTAGGCCGCGGGTGGCCAGTCCTTCCCGCCCCAGAGACCGGGACAGAAGGTCGTCGCCCTGCCGAGCTGTGGCTTCCGCTCGGGGTCGTAGCTCGGCCGGCCCGTCTTCGGATCGATGCTCGTGAACACCTCCTGCCTGACATAGGGCTTGGCGTCGACGAACCCGATGCCGTCCGCTCGGCGCTCGAGGAGCCACAGGTACCCGTTCCGCCCGGGATGGACCAGGCTCCTGATCGTCCGTCCGTCGCGCCGGACGTCGATCAGGAGTGGCGTCGAGACCTCGTCCCAGTCCCACGAATCGTTCCAGTGGTACTGGTGGTGTCCCTTGATCTTGCCGGTATCCGCGTCAAGGGCGACGACGGAGCTCGTGTAGAGATTGTCGCCGGGGTGCATGTCGCCCGGCCAGGGCGCCGCATTGCCGGTCCCCCAGTACGTCAGGTTGAGGTCGGGATCGTAGTGTCCCGTGAGCCAGACCGACGCTCCACCGGTCTTCCAGGTGTCCCCCGTCCAGGTGTCGTGGCCCGGCTCGCCGGGTCCGGGGATGGTGTAGGTCCTCCAGACTTCCTGCCCGGAGCGCGCATCGAAAGCGGCGACGTAACTGCGGATCCCGAGCTCACCGCCGGACATCCCGATGATGACCCTTCCCTTCGCGACGAGCGGCGCCAACGTCGAGTAGTAGCCCTTCTTGTAGTCGTCGACGGTCGTGTCCCAGATGACCTTCCCCGTCGCGGCGTCGAGCGCCACCAGGTGGGCATCGACGGTGGCGATGTACACCTTGTCCTCGTAGAGACCGACGCCGCGATTCGTGGGGTGCAATTGCAGGAGATCCTCGGGCAGCTCCTTCTTGTACCGCCAGAGCGGATCGCCGCTCTTGGCGTTCAACGCGATCACCTGCTGCTGCGGGGTCGTGATGAACATGACGCCGTTGTTCACGATCGGGGGCGACTGGTGCCCCTCGGTCACCCCTGAAGAAAAGGCCCACACGGGAGCGAGCTTCTTGACGTTGTGCGGCGCGATCTGATCGAGGGGGCTGTAGCCCCACCCGTGGTAGTTCCCGCGGTACATCAGCCAGTTGTGCGGCTCTGGGTTGAGGAGCCGGCGGTCCGTCACCGGGTTGTAGCTGACCGGGCTCTGCGCGGCCAGGACTGCCGGCAACAGGCCGAGGAGCAGCGCCGCACACGAGATCGCGAGCCTTCTGATCGGCCTCATCGTGATCCTCCCTATTGCTGGAACCCCGGACGACTCGAGAACCCCCCGGCGGCCGCCAGGACGCCATCGATGACCTTGAGCGGTAGGGCGGGAAGCCGTCGGGGCGCCGGCCCATCGAGGACGCGGGCCCCGTCCCTGACGTCGAATGTGGAGAAGTGGCACGGACACTTGATCGTTCGGGTCTGCGCCTGCCACTCCCAGCTGTCGCATCCCGTATGCGTGCAGATCGCAGAGTAGGCCACGATCCCCTCGGCGGCATGGGTACGCGTCTCGGCACCGAGCTCCGTCGGATCGAGATGAATCAGCAGGACCTGGTTCAGACGCGACTGGTCTCGAACCATCCCCGTCGCCGGATCCATCGGGTAAGCCGTCACCGGCGGATCTCCGAGCGGGACGTCCGCCACGCCGACGGCCCCGCCGCTGCGGCCTCTGCCCGCCAACACGAAGCGGTCGTCTTCCCGTGGCCTGGCGGCTCTCGGATCGACCTCCTGGGTGCTGGCTGAGCCGGACCACCAGAGCCCCACCCCCAAGCCCAGCCCGACCTTCAGGACAGTCCGACGCGCGGGCGATCGGCAGCCGACGCAGAACCGCTCGTCGGCCGGGTCGTCCTGCACGCATCGGGAGCGCTTCATGCCGAGCCTCCAGCGCCGCGCGGTCAAGGTCGAGGCGGCGCGCCGAAGGTAGCTCCAGCGTCACGCAGGGTCAAGAACGACGAGGGCTGGTGAACGACGAGGGCTGGATGGGTCTCGGCGTGCGCGTCCGAGAAATTTCGCGCTGCGAGAACTTTAAGTGAAAATATTTCTACGAGTGACCATCGGGCCTCCCCGGCCCGGCCTTCACGCGCCCCAGGGGAGCGGCTCATGACGCACCGCCCCAACCGCGCTTCACGATGGCTCCTTACGCTGCTGCTCGCCGTCACCGTCCTCCCGCTCTGTCACACGATTCAGGCGATGCCGAAGTGGGAGGTCGGCTTCGCGCTGCTCGATGACGAGCGGAACGAGTTCCGCATCTTCAATCTGGACGGGCTGCCCGTGACGTGGCGAATCGATCGTGGCGGCAGGCTCGTCGAACGGGGCACCCAGGCCGAGTTCGTGCGGACGATCGCCGGCCTCGGTTACACCGGCTGCCGCGAGAGGTGGACCGAACGGAGGTGAGGAAGGCCTCCCCCCGGCCCAGCCTCGGCTGGGCTATCCTGTGTCAGACGAGGGGGGCGCCATGCTCGCGATGTGGGTGAAGGTGCGGATCAAGCCGGGACTCCGAAAGCGTTTTCTCGAAGCGATCGAGGCGGACGCGCTCGGTTCTGAGCGGGACGAGCCTGGCTGCCTGCGCTTCCACGTCCTTCAGGACGAGAAGGACGAGAACGTCTACTATTTCTTCGAGGTCTACACAGACCAGGCTGCGCTCGACGCACACCGCACCATGCCGCACTACGCTGTCTGGCGTGGAGCTGCCGAGACGCTCGACGGGCCGACCGAGGCGACGCGCTGCAAGACCGTCTTCCCGGCTGCCCGCGGATACTGGGTCAAGCGATAACCGAAACGCCGGGCGGAACGAGGAGGAGGAGGAACGCTCCTCCTCCTCCGGACGGCGGACTTACCGCGCCTTCACCAGGAAGTGCGCGCGGCGGTTCTGGCCGAAGCAGTCCTCGCTCGACTCGCGGCAGAGGAGCCTTTCCTTGCCGTAGCTGATGATCGAGATCCGGTTCGACCGGACGCCCTGGGCGACGAGATAGTTCATCGACGCGCGCGCGCGCCGATCGCCGAGCGCGAGGTTGTACTCGGTCGTGCCGCGCTGGTCGGCGTGCCCCTCGATGAGAAGCTG
>QHSA01000273.1 GCA_003220315.1 Candidatus Rokuibacteriota bacterium | reverse complement strand
GCCGACCCCGAGGAGCGCCGTGGCCACCCCGAGGAGGAGGCTACGCGATCGCATTCTTCACCTCCCCGCTCGCGCTGACCGACCACGGGAAGATCCCGTTGTGGTGCTGGACGAACCCCGCGAGCGCGCGGCCCTTCGCGATCTCCTGCACCGTCGGCTGCACGTAGCCGGTCGAGTCCACCGCCCGGCTCTGGATGACCGCAGGCTTGCCGTCCCAGCTCCAGCGATAGCGGAAGCGCGTGAGACACTTGTCGAGCACCGGCTCCTCGAGCGTCGCCTCCTGCCAGTTCTTTCCGCCGTCCGTGGAAACGTCCACGGCGGTGATCCGGCCCCTGCCCGACCAGGCGAACCCCTGGATCTCGTGGAGCCCCGGTCGCTCGAGCTTCATGCCGCCTGAGGGTCGGGTGATCACCGACTTGCACTCCATGACGAAGCTGAACTGCCGCCACTTGCCGTCGGGCATCGGGTCGGTGTACCGGGCGGTCTCGCTCCTGAAGTTCCACGGCTGGTCGCCGACTTTGATACGGCGGAGCCACTTCACGGACACGTTGCCCTCCCAGCCGGGGATGAGCGCCCGCAGCGGATAGCCCTGCTCCGGCCGCAGCATCTCGCCGTTCTGGGCGTAGACCAGCAGCACGTCGTCCATGACCTTGTCGACCGGGATCGAGCGCGTGTGGCTCGCGCCGTCGGCGCCCTCGAACAGCACCCACGTTGCGCCCGGCTGCACGCCCGCCTCATCGAGCAGCCACGCGGCCGGGACCCCGGTCCACTGGGCGCCGGAGAGCAGGCCGTGCGTCTGCTGGACCGTCGTCGAGGCCGCCTTCGTCCAGTCGGCCAGCGTGTTGCCGGAGCACTCGAGGAAGTGGAACTTCGAGACCGCGGGGTAGCGCAGCAGGTCGTTCATCGTGAAGCGGAGCGGCTGCTTCACCATGCCGTGGATCGCGAGCTTGTGCGTGCTCGGGTCGATGTCGGGAACGCCCGCGTGATGCCGCTCGAAGATCAGGCCGTTCGGCGTCACGATCCCGTGCTGGTGCTGGAGCGGCGTCATGCTCCAGTCGGACCAGTTCTGGCGGTTCACGAACACGTCGGTGCGACGACGCGCCACGTGGCCCTCGAACCTGGAGGGCACGCCGTAGGCGGTCGGCGGGATCGGCCGGCCCATCTCCTTGGCCGTGGGCGGAACCTCGAGCGGAGCCCCGGGCGCGCTCCGCGCGATGCCCGGGCCGGCGAGGGCCGTGCCGGCGATCATCGCGCCCTTGCGGAGGAAGCTGCGCCGGCTGTCGAGGTGCTTCGGGTCGGTTGCCATGCTCCCCCTCCTCGCGACGCGTCGTAAGAGTGGGGTCCCGTCGGCGCTGCCCCCACACGGGACCCCCGGCGGGCCGCCTCAGAAGAGACTCAATGCCTTGCCCGCGACGAGGCCGACGACGATCAGCCCGACCACGACCGCCCCCGTCTTCTCGTGGGCGCACATCCCCGTCGTCGCCTTACACGCGGCCTTCGCACACATCACTGACATCTCGCTCACCTCCTTCTCCGGCTCCGGACGGTGCGCTTCAAGGCGCAAGCGGATCGGGACGAAGCTGGAACTTCACGACCTTGCTCGTCGTTCCCTTGCCGCCCTCGATATGGAAGGGCGCTCGGGTGCTGTAGGTCGCCCACAGTCCCTTGCCCTTCCAGCCTCCCTTCGGATCGTCGATGCGCCCATCCATCCACTTGGTGTAGAAGCCCATGGGATACGGGACGCGAAGGGTGACGAACTTCCCGTTCACGAAGGCCAGCAACGCCTCGTTGGCGTTGCCGGTGGCGATGGGCACGTTCGTACCCAGGCCGAACGTATCGTGCTGATCGACCCAGGTGTAATAGGTGGCCTCGGCGCTGCCGGGATCCGTCACCGTCTGGAGCTGTGGCCCGGGGAACGGATGGAGCGTCCAGCCTTCGGGACAGTGCTGCCCGGTCGCGGTGGGGCCGTTGAGCGGCCCCTTGCACCGTCGACGGTCGAAGCTCGCGAGGTGTCCGCTCGACAGCGGCGTCCAGACGACGCCGCTCCGATCGACGTCCATGCCGCGCGGCCCGTATCCCGGGAATGGCGGCTCGAACACTTCCGCCAACGCGGTCGCCGGCGGATTCGGTCCCGGATTGAGCCGAATGACGTAACCCGGGAAACCCAGCACGGTGCCCCAGATCGTCCCGTCGACGGGACTCACGGCGATGCCATAGAAGGCCGCCACGACCCGCTTGTCTTTGGTCGGATCGAGGGGCTGGTTGGGCTCCACGTAGTCGTCCCGCTTGCCGTTGCCGTTGGTGTCGAGGATGAGCGCCGTCCACCCCTGCGATCTCGCCTCGTCGCCGGTCTCCTCGAACATCTTCCGGTTCAGCCAGCCGATGACGCCGCTCTGCGGCCCGCCGGCGCTGGTCCACAGCGTGTTGTCGGCATCCTCCGCGAACACCAGGTGGTGCGTGGGGAAGCACGTTCTGATCAGCGTGATCTTCCCGGTCTTCGGGTCGTACATGGAGAGGTGGCGGTTGGACTGGTCGACCGGGAACAGCCTGGCGGACGGATGGTCCGATCCTCTCTTGCAGAAGTCGGGATTCGCCGGCGCACCGACTCGCGAGGTGAACCAGACCCGGCCCTTCTCGTCGAACATCGGGTTGTGCATGCTGGTCTGGCTGTCCCAGATCGGTTCGTCGCCCCAGTACGGCGACGGCGTCATTGGATTCTGCTTCGACGAGGGCGTGTTCGGATCGCGCACCGGCATCTTCACCTGGGTCGCCTTGTGGCTCACCGGGTCCAGCACCGGGAAGAGGTCCCGGCTCTCCTCGGTCGCGCCGTAGATCAGGCCGTTGGCGTTGACCCGCGGGTTGCGCTTGTCGGTCGACACCTCGTCGTGCAGATAGTCCTTGGGACCGGCCCAGTCCCAGAGGATGACGACGACGCTGCGCTCGATCCCCTGGGGCCGCGTCGGCTTGGAGGCCGGCAGCTCGCCGGCGGCGATCCGATCGGTCCAGTCGGCGAACAACGCCAGGGCCCGCCGAGCGTCGAGCCTGCCGATGTTGTTCGTCATCTGCGTCATGGCCTGTCCGGAGACGATGCGCCGCGCCCACGCCTCGGTCGAGGAAGTGAAGTGGCCCAAATCCTTCGGGATCGTGCGCGTCGCCTTGTTGCCCAGCTGATGGCACGTGTAGCAGCCGTTGGTCTTGACGACGTCCAGCCACTGGGCCTGGCTCTTCAGCGTCACCGGGATGCCGTTGCCGCCGAGGCCCGTGCCGGGAAACTCGCTCTTGTCCGGAACCTTGAGCATCGCGTACCAGTAGATCGCCGGATAGTATTCCGCCGCCGCGGCCGCATTCGGCGCCACCACTGATTTCAGATTGACGATCTTGCCCGGCTCGGTTCGAACCTTCGGCGAATCCACCAGCCCGTAGCCGCGCACCCACACGCTGTACGTCGCTTTCGGCAGGTCGGGCACCACGTAGCGGCCCTGGTCGTCGGTGACCACGATCTTGACGAATCGCGTGGGGAGGTCGGCCGTCTCTGCGATCACCCAGACGCCGGCTTCTGGTCCGTTCGGGCCCGTGACCACGCCGCCGATGTCGTCGTCGTCGATGCGGATCGATTCGCTGACGGCCTGCTGGGCGGTCGACCCGATGAGGGACACGGCCACGGACAGGGCGACCGCGATTCCCACGAAGCCGACCGACACGCCTGAGACCAATCTTCTCGTTGTCATGCCGTGACCCTCCCGACCACACGCATCGGTTGCTCCAGTCGCCGCCTCAAGGTAGGGGAATTCCTCACCGACGGCAACAAGATTGCGCGAATTCACGCAGTGCGGCGGTGGTGGCCTCGGACTGCTCGACCTGGACGTAATGGCCCGAGCCCGGCACGACGACGACGCGCGAGCCGGCGATCCGCTCACCGAAGAACCTCGAGTACTTGGGCGGCGTGAGCCGATCCTCCTCGCCACAGATCGCGAGGGTCGGAGCGCGAATGGTGTCGATCCGGGTCATCACGTCGAAGGCGTCGCACGCTCTCAGATCCCCCAGGACCACGCCCTCGGGATTGGCGGCCATCGCATGGTCCAGCGATGCCCTGAGTGCGGTCGGGGCCGTCGGGCTGACCGCCATCCGCATCAGCAGGCTCACGCCTTCGGGGTAATCGGTTGCCAACAGCTCGAGCAGCCGCGGCAGGACTCGGAGACGGGCGCCGGTCCCGACCAGGATCAGACCGTCCACGCGCTCCGGGTACGTGAGCGCGAACTCCTGAGCGACAGCGCCCCCCATCGAGTGCCCGCCCAGGACGACGTGCCGCACGGACAGGGCGTCGAGGAAGCCCGCGACGAAGGCGACGCACTCCCGGATGCTCGCGCGCGGAGCGCCGCCCGACTGGCCGTGTCCCGGCAGGTCCGGCGCGACGACATGCGCCACGTCGGCCAATCCTTCCAGCTGGCGCGTCCAGACGCCGCCGGTCCCACCGGTGCCGTGGACGAGGCAGACGACGGGCGCACCGGCTCCCGCCGACTCGTAGTGCACGCGAACCCCGTTTCCTTGAACGCGCGGCATTCTCGCCAGCCTGCCGTGACGTGTCAATGACACCTGGTGTCGTGCAGGACTGTCAAGTGAGGGCAGGTGCGGGTGCCAGCCGCTTCGCTCGAGGCCTCTCGAAGTGGCTGC
>QHSA01000004.1 GCA_003220315.1 Candidatus Rokuibacteriota bacterium | reverse complement strand
GACCACGCTAGCCGCAACGCGTAAGCGGGCATCTGCAGACGCGGCGTCGGGTCAACCCCCAGAAGCAACGGGTCTCCGAAGACCGCCCCGCCGCCCGCTACCGCGCGCTACCCGCCCGGCCGGTCACCGCCGTGGACCCGCCATTCTCAGCACCAGATCGCTCGGCGCGAGCCGCTCGACCGCAGGCATCACATGGCTTGGAGGAGCAGTCCGCTCAAGTAGCGGGTCTCCGGGATCGTCAGGACGACCGGGTGGTCGCTCGCCTGGGTGAGCGGGGCGACCATCTGGAGCCGCGCCCCGGCGTCGGCCGCGGCGTCGCGGCAGAGCTCTTCGAAGCGCGCCTGAGACACGTGGTGCGAGCACGAGAATGTGAGGAGGCTCCCCCCGCGCTCGAGGAGCCGCATCGCGCGGAGGTTGATCTCCTTGTAGCCACGCACCGCGGCCTCGAGCTGGGTCCGGCTCCGCGCGAATGGCGGCGGATCGAGGACGACGAGGCCGAAGCGCGCGCCCGCGCGCTCGAGGCGGCGCAGCTCGTCGAACGCGTTGGCGGCGACGATCTCGGCGCGCTCGGCGACGCCGTTGAGCTCCAGGTTCCGGCGGGCTCCCGCGAGCGCCTCGGGCGAGGACTCGATCAGGACGGCGCGCCGGGCCCCGCCGCGGAGCGCGTGGCACGCGAAGCCCCCCGTGTAGCAGAACGCGTCGAGGACGTCGCGGTCCGCGGCGAGCCCGGCGACCCGGCGGCGGTTCTCGCGCTGGTCGAGGTAGAGGCCCGTCTTGTGGCCCACGCCGAGCGCCAGCGTGAACCCGACCCCGGCTTCGTCCACCTCGACGGTCGCCGGCCCTGGGCGCCCGGCCCAGCCGTGGGCGGGCTCGAACCCCTCGAGCTTCGCCGGCCCGTCTTCGTCCTTATTGAAGACCGGTAGCTCACCCACCACGCGCCCGAGCGCCGCCTCGACCTCCCGCCGCCGCCGCGCCATCCCGAGCGTCCCGCACTGGACCACGAGCACGGAGGCGTAGCGATCCACGACCAGGCCGGGCAGGCCGTCCGCCTCGCTCCAGGCGAGGCGGCCGAGCGCGGGCACGCCTCCGGAGATGCGGCGGGCGACGGCGTCGCCGAGGCGCCGCTCGAGAAAGGCCGCGTCGAGCGCCTCGTCATCCCGGGTCAAGATGCGGCAGCAGAGCCCGGGCCGCGGATTGTAGTCGCCGCGACCGACGAAGCGCCCCGCCGCATCGACGACCGTCACCGCCGCGCCCGGATCGACGGCGCTCACGTCGGCCACGTCGCCCTTGAAGATCCAGGGGTGAGAGCGCGCCCGCTCGCGGCCGCGCTTGAGCCGGAGCACCGGGCCGCGCCTCGGGCGACGGCCGGCCTCGGGGGCGCCCGCCGGCCTCATGGTGGCGCAGGCTCTCAGGTTCGGCGCAGGACGACGACCATGATGAGGGGGCGCCTGGAGCGCTCCAGGAGCTGGTGCGGCTTAAATCCAAAGAACCACTGGACGAACTCGAAGCCACCCGCCAGCTCGACGAGCGCCCGGAGCTCCTGCGGGAAGACCATCCGCGACAGGTGCGACTGGCGATAGAGCCGGCGCGTGCCGTTGTCGATCGCCTCGAGCGTCATGCGCTCACGGAAGATCTGGCTCACCGGGTTCACCTCGTTGAGCGCCGAGAACGAGGCGCGCACGACCAGTCGCCCGCGCCGCTTGAACCACGACCAGCTGCGGGCCGGGTTCGTCCAGGACGAGGCCATGTAGCGGTCGAAGACGTAGAGGCCGCCTCTGCGGACCGCCCGCGCGACAGCGCGAAGGTGGGCGAGGAGCTGTTCGTTGGTCAGGAGGTGCCCCTGCGAGTCCTGCATGCAGATGGCGGCGTCCACGGGCCGCTCGAGGCGGAAGTCGGTCATGTCGCCCACGATCAGCTCGCCGTGGTGCCCGTGGGCGGCGAGCCGCTCTCGCAGGAAGGCGATATTCTCCGACGAGAGGTCGAGCCCCGACATCGCGTACCCGCGATCGGCGAGACGTATCAGGTGCGGCCCGGTCCCGCAAGCGATGTCGAGCGCCCTGCGGACCCGGATCCTGGCGTACCGCTTGAAGCAGTGGACGAGGAAGTCGACCTCGAGCTTGCGGTTCGTGTCGAACGCGATCTCGTAGAGCCGGGGGGCGGCGTAGTCGCGGTAGCGGCTCTTCACCGGAGGTCGCCCCACCACGTGAGCATGGCCTCCCGGATGACCCCGGCGGCGGCGATGCCGGTGCGACCAGTCGGGTCCCACGCGTGGGCGACCTCGACGAGGTCGCCGCCGATCACGCGACACTCGCCGAGCATCCGGACGATCTCGACGAGCTCCGGCACCCGGAGCCCTCCGGGCTCGGGCGAGCCGGTGCCCGGCGCCTCCGCGGGATCGAGGACGTCGACGTCGATCGTGACGTAGAGCGGGTGGCCGCGGAGCTGGGGGAGCAGCCGGCGCACGACCTCGACGGGATGCCCCGCGAGGACCGGGTAGAAGTTCGGCCGCCGGCGCTCGTACTCTTCCCGGGAGCCGGTGCGCATTCCCACCTGGTAGACGCGCTCGGCCGGCACGACGTCCATCACCCGCGCCATGGCGGAGGCGTAGTTGTAGCGCTCACCCAGGAACTCCTCGCGCGTGTCGGGGTGGGCGTCGAGCTGGAGCACGCGGAGACCGGGGACGGCGGGGGCGATGACCTCCATGACGGGTACCGTCGCCGTGTGGTCGCCGCCCAGCATGAAGGGAATGAGCCCCGGTCGCCACCACGCCGCGAGCTCGACGCGGGCCGCGTCGAGCTGCTCCCGCGGCGGCGCGCCGTCGGGAAGCTCGCAGTCGCCGATGTCCGCGAGCGGCAGATCCTCCAGGTCTCGCCCGAGCGCGGGCGAGTAGGTCTCGACCGAGTCGGAGGCGAGCCGAAGATCCCGCGGCCCGTCGCAGGCGCCTTTCCGGAGGTTGACGCGGCCCTCGAACGGGATGCCGTAGACGACGATGCGGGCGCGGTCGAGGTCACTCGGACACGCGATGAAGCGAGGCGCGACGGCTCTCATTCGCTCGATTCGTCACTCTACCGTCGCCGCGCTCCGATGCAAGCGGAAAGTGCTCGGAAGGCATCGGAGCCGGTCGGGCGGAGGCTCGGGGCGGGCTCTCGGCGAGTGGTTTTCCGAAGCCGAGAGCCGTTTCCCTGCCGCGACGGGGCTCGGCGCGCGCCGCCGCGGAGCCCTCCGAAGGCGTTTTTTTCTTGCAATCGAAAAACCCGGGCCATACAGTGAATCAAGTTTTGAGTGTAAAAGAGAAATTTTTTCGTCGAGCGGCGACGCCGGCAGGCGTCGCAGGAGAGGTGCGGTAGATGATCGGATCGGAGAAAGGAGGGCCACTGGATTGAACGCCCTGGGACGACACCTTCTCGTCGAGTTGTTCGATTGCGACCCTGACGTGATCAACAACCTCGAGGCCGTGAAGGGAGCCCTGATCGAGGCGGCGAAGCGGGCCCAAGCTACCATCGTCGACGTCGTCTTCCACGAGTTCAACCCCTTTGGTATCAGCGGCGTCGTCGTCATCGCCGAGTCCCACCTTTCCATCCACACCTGGCCCGAGTACCGGTACGCGGCGGTCGACATCTTCTCCTGCGGGGACGTCCTCCAGCCGGAGGTCGCGGCCAGCTACCTGGTCGAGCAGTTCGCGTCTGAGCGCACGTCGATCGTCGAGATGCAACGCGGGATGTTCCTCAACGCTCCGGTGCCCATCGTCCACAAGGCCACGGTCGCGGTCAGTTGAGCAGTCCGCAGGCGTACAAGTGGTTCTTCGAGACCACGACGCCCGTCGAAGGCCACATGCATGCCATCAAGCGGACGATCGTGGAGGCGCAGACCAAGTTTCAGCACGTCGAGATCATGGAGACGGCCTCGTACGGCAAACTCCTGGTGCTCGACGGGCGGATCCAGTCCAGCCAGGCTGACGAGTTCATCTATCACGAGGCCCTGGTTCACCCAGGGATGCTCGCGACCGACCGGCCGCCCCAGAACGCCCTGGTGATCGGGGGTGGGGAGGGGGCGACCCTCCGCGAGGCCCTCAAGTACCGCTCCCTCACACGCGCCGTGATGGTCGACATCGACGGCGAGGTCGTGGACCTCTGCAAGAAGCACCTGGCCGAGATGCACCGTGGGGCGTTCGAGGACAAGCGGACGGAGGTCCGGAACGAGGACGCCCGGGCCTACCTCGAGAAAACAGGCGAACGCTTCGATTTCATCTCGGTTGACCTGGTGGAGCCCCTGGAAGAGGGGCCGGCGTGCGCGCTCTTCACCAAGGAGTTCTACACCCTCGTTCGGGACCGGCTCACGCCCGGCGGCACGATGACCGTGCAGGCGGGGATGACGAAGATCAACGAGCTCTCGTTCTTCACGGCGATCCACCGGACGCTCCGGGACGTCTTCCCGGTCGTGGCCGGCTACCAGACCTTCGTCTCGTGCTTCGGGACGCCCTGGGGGTTCATCGTGGGGAGCAAGAAGGTCGACCCGCGCCGCCAGGACCCTCAGGTCATCGACAAGCTCGTCGCCGAGCGTGTCGGCGCCCCGCTCGATTACTGGGACGGCCTCACCCACCAGCACGCGTTCGGCCTCCCCAAGTTCCTCCGCAAGGCGATCGACGCCGAGACGCGGGTTTCAACCGACTCAAACCCCCTGATCTTCTCCTGACCGCGCGGCCCCATGGCGGCCCCCCGCGGCGTCGGGCTGATCCTCCTGGTGGTGGCCGTCGGCCTCGTGGTCGGAGCTTTGCTGGGCGAGCTCCTGGGAAGCCTGCTGCCCTCCGGCCGCGTCCAGGATTTCATCGCCCGCGGTCCGATGATCGGGCTCACGCCACCCGCCACGCTCGACCTGCGCGTCCTCGCCATCACCTTCGGCCTGAGCCTCAAGGTGAATCTGGCCGGGGTGATCGGGATCGTGATCGCCGCCCTCACCCTCCGCCGTCTGTAACGCGATCGGGGCCGGGCCGGGTGCCTTCCTCGACCACGCTACCCACCAATCCGTCGCGACCGTCGCTCTATGGCCTTGGCGCCCCGCAGCGCCCAGAAGCAACGGGTCTCCGAAGGCACCCGGCCCGGCCCCGACCGCGTTCCAGTCACCGCGCGTGAGGGTGGTGCTCGCGTCCGCGTCGCCGCGGAGGCGTGAGCTTCTGCGCCAGATCTGTCCCGAGTTCGAGGTGGTGCCGAGTGAGATCGAGGAGACGCTCCCGGGTGGGCCGACCCCCGAGGCGGTCTCCCGGCTCGCGTTGAGGAAAGCCCGTGCCGTCGCCGCCCGGGTCGAGGGAGCCGTGGTCCTCGCCGCCGATACGGTCGTCGTCTTCGACGGTGAGGCCCTCGGCAAGCCGGCCGGCCCCGAGGAGGCGCGGGCGATGCTCAGGCGCTTGCGCGGCCGGGAGCACGAGGTCATCACGGGCGTCGCCGTCGTGGACACGCGGACGGGCCGAGAGGCCACGCGTGCAGTCGCGAGCCGGGTGCGCATGGCGGCCTACTCCGACGCGACCCTCGACTCCTACGTCGCCTCGGGGGCGCCACTCGACAAGGCGGGCGCCTACGCGATCCAGGACCTCGGCGGGGCGCTCGTGGAGAATTTCGCCGGCTCCTACACCAACGTCGTCGGGCTCCCCGTCGAGGAGACACGCGGTCTCCTCGCGGAGCTCGGCGTCCCCGTCAGTGAGCCTGCCGGGCCGTGATCGCCTTCTGAAGGGGCTCCAGGTGAAGCATCTCTTCGGGGCGCGGGATCCTCGTGGTTGCGGGCAGGGGCGTGTGGGCGCGGATGATCCCGATCGTCTGCTGAAGCTCCTCGGCCGAGACGAGCCCGTCGGGGAGATTGCACGCGCGCGCGGCCTCGAGCCGAAGCGGGAACTCGTCCGGGGGGCCTACCGTACGGCTCGGGAGCCGCGCCGTGAGCTCCTCGGCGCTGGCCTGACGGATCCGCTCCTGGGCGGCGAGCAGCGCGCGGGCGAACGCCGCGAGGTCGGCGTCCGCCGGGCGCCGGTCTGCGCGAACGAAGACGGCGGCGCTCACGGTCTTCATGCCGAGGGCCTTGGCGACCGCCTCGGGGGTGCGGAAATCGGCGAGCAGCGTCGCGCGGCCCTCCTCGAGGAGGCGCGTGGCCATCGGCTCCGGGACGAGCGCGGCGTGGATCTCGCCCGAGTCGATCGCGCCGAGGAGACCACGCCCCCCCAGGCTCATGAGATGGAGTTGGGCGATGCTGACGCCGACGCGGGCCAGCAGCCAGCCGAACCAGGCGAGCTCGGGAGCGCCCGGTGTCGTCACGCCGACGCGGAGCCCCCCGAGGCTCTCGACGGACCGTACGGCGCCCGTATGCCCGGAGGCGACGAGCACCGCGAACGGCGGGGCGGCGGTCAGGCCGAACACGAGGCGGGCCGTCTGGCCGGGAGCGCGCGGACCGAAGCGCAGCAACGCCTCGAGCGTCGTCGCGGTGAGATCCACCTGGCCCTGCGCCAGCGCCTCGGCGGCGCCAGACTCGGCGCGCGTCGTCCGGACCGTGACCTCCAATCCCTCGCGCGCAAAGTAGCCTTCGGCCTCGGCCACCCGGATCGGTAGATACTCGGATGACGTCGCCGGGCCGCTCACGGCCAGGGTCAGTGTCTGGAGAAGGAGGATGAGTCCCAGCATCGGCTCAGTCCGTCGCCCCGACGCGCGCCGGCGCCGAACCCCCGGACCGCCGCGCGACCACCTCAGGGCGAGGCTCCTGCGGCTCTACGCGGCGCTCGAGCGGCGCTTCGGGCCGCAGCGCTGGTGGCCCGGCCGGACCGCCTACGAGGTCGCGGTGGGCGCCGTGCTCACCCAGCACACCGCCTGGACCAACGCTGCCCGTGCCGTCGCCGCGCTTCGCGCCCAACGCCTCCTCCGGCCGCGACGCCTCGCCGCGCGCGGCGAGGCGGAAGTTGCTCGAGCCATCCGCGCGGCCGGCACGCCGCGCGTCAAGGCGCGGCGCTTGCGAGCCCTGACCCGGTGGCTGCTCGACCGCTTCGGCGGCGCCTTCGCTCCGCTGCGGCGCCTCCCACTGGCCCCGCTCCGCTGTGAGCTCCTCGCCGTGCCGGGGATCGGGCCCGAGACGGCCGACGCGATCCTGCTCTACGCGGCTGCGCGCCCGGTCTTCGTGGCGGACGCCTACGCGCGCCGTGTGCTCGTGCGCCACCGCCTGCTCCGGCGAGGGGCGGGCTACGACGAGGCGCGCGCCTTCCTCGAGGCACGCCTGCCATCCGATCCCGTGCTGTTCAACGAATTTCACGCGCTCCTCGTCCGTGTGGGCAAGACCCATTGCCGGACGGTGCCACGCTGCGAGGGCTGTCCGCTGCGCTTCGATCTCCAGAGCCGCGGCCCGGCGCGCTGACGGCGTGGCCGCCGGGTGTCGTCGGCGAGCGTCCGGGCCGGGGGCCTTCCGAGACCCGTAGCTTCTGGGCATTGCCGGGCGCCAGGCCGACGCGACGCTCGCCAATTGGGTTGGTGGGTAGCGTGGTCGAGGAGGGCCCCCCGCCCGGACGCTTCCGGTCGGCCCCCTGCGACTCATCGCCATACCTCGATCAGCAGGCTGACCAGGCGCGCCGCGGCGTCGGGGACCGCGAGCGTCACCGCGCGCGCCCCCATGTCCTTCAATCGGCGCGGCTCGCCGAGGAGGGCGCGGAGCTCCGCCAAGAGCCGCTCGGGCGAGAGCTCGGCCTGCGGCAGCACGACTGCGCCGCCGGCGCGCTCGACGAGCCGCGCGTTGAGCGTCTGCTCGTCCCCGCTGGTGCCGGGCAGGGGGATGTAGAGCACCGGCAAGCCGAGCTGGCAGCACTCGTTCACGGTCCCGGCGCCCGCCCGGGCGACGACGAGCGTCGTGGCCGCGTAGATCCCGGCGAGCTCTGAGCCCACGTACGGCACGACCGTGTAGCGAGCCCGGAGCGGTTCCGGGAGCGCGGCGCGCCGGGCCTCGAGCCACTGGCGATCGCCCGTCGCCGGGTTGGCGCCGCACTGATGGATGACCTGCGCACGCTCGAGCAGCGGCGGGAGGAGAGGCCCGATGGCCCGGTTGATCCGATGGGCCCCCTGGGCGCCACCCGTCACGTAGACGAGCGGCAGCACCGCGTCCAGGCCGAAGCGGCGGACCGCGTCGTCGGGCGAGCCGCCGCGCAGCTCGGGCCTGAGCGGGTTGCCTGTCACGACGACCTTGCCGGGGGGAAAGCGGCCGCCACCGTCGGGGAACGTGACCGCGATGCGACGCGCGAAGCGGGCGCCGATCCGGTTCGCCAGCCCCGGCGCCGTGGTCTGCTCGTGGATGACGATCGGGAGACGCAGGGTCGCGGCCGCCAGGACAACCGGGAGCGCGACGAAGCCGCCCGTGGCGAACACGACGCGCGGCCGGAGCCTTCCGAGGAGCCGCCTGGCGCTCGCGACGCCGGCGGGAACGCTCACGGCGAGGTCGACGACGTTCTGCCATGCCCAGTAGCGGCGGAGCTTTCCGGTCGGGATCGCGAAGTAGGCGATGTCGCGCTCGGGCGCGCGCCGGGCCTCGACGCCGGTCCGCGAGCCGATCCAGGCGCACCCGATCGAGCGCTCGCGCAGGAGGGCGGCGACGGCGAGGCCGGGGCTCGTGTGGCCACCGGTCCCGCCCCCCGCGATGACGACCTCAACCACCACGCGTCTTTTCGCGCTGGCGCTCGAGCGCGAGCTCGATCAGGCGGTCGAGCAGCTCGCCGTAGCCGAGCCCGGAAGCCTCCCACATTCGCGCGTACCCGCTCGTCGCGGTGAACCCGGGGATCGTGTTGATCTCGTTGACGAGGATCCGATCGCCCTCGAGAAAGAAGTCCACCCGCGCCATGCCGGCGCAGTCGATGGCGCGGTACGCCTCGAGCGCGAGCGCGCGGATCCGCCCGGTCGTCTCGGCCGGAAGGGGGGCTGGCACCGTGAGTCGCGCCTGGCCATCCGCGTACTTCGTCGCGTAGTCGTAGAACTCGCCCGCGTACGTGATCTCGCCGGGCAGGGAGGCCACGGGCTCGTTGTTCCCGAGCACGCTCACCTCGATCTCGCGGCCTGAGACGGCGCGCTCGACGAGGATCTTTCGGTCGTAGCGCGCCGCCTCGTCGAGCGCCCGGGGCAGGGCGCCCGCGTCGCGGACCTTGCTGATCCCGACGGACGAGCCGAGATTCGACGGCTTGACGAAGCAGGGGAAGCCGAGGGTCTCCGCGACCCGGCGCGCGACGCGCTCGGGCGCCCCCCGCCATTCGTGACGGGCCACCACGAGGTGCTCGACGACGGGCAGGCCGTGGGCCTGGAACACCGCCTTCATCGTCGCCTTGTCCATCCCGACCGCGGAGGCGAGCACGCCCGCGCCGACGTAGGGCAGGTCGGCGAGCTCGAAGAGGCCCTGGATCGTGCCGTCCTCCCCGTACGGGCCGTGGAGCATGATGACGACGACGTCGAGGTGGCGCACCTCGGCGGGGAGGCCCCCGGCGGGCTCGGTCCGGGCGAGGCTCGCCGTCGCGGCGCTGTCGACGGCGTCGGCGCGGTCGGCCAGCGCCTTCTTGACCTCGCCGGCGCCGTCGTCCGCGGGCAGCGCGACGCGCGCCTCGGCGGCGAGCGCCCGCAAGGGGTCGCCGCCCACGACCCAGCGCCCGTCGCGGGCGATCCCGATCGGCACCACGGTGTGACCGCGCGCCTCGAGCGCCGTGATGACCGAGGCCGCGGACGCGAGGGAGACCTCGTGCTCCCCCGACCGGCCGCCGAAGACGACGCCCACGAGCAGGCGCGGCATGCGTGTTACCGGGTCGCCATGATCATCGCCCGCGCGACGAGGCTGGCGAGCCCTTGGAGGTGCGGCACCCACATGGCGCGGAAGACGTACGCGGCCACCGCGAGCACGAGGTACACGACCAAGGTGGAGATCCAGTCCGGCATTCCCGGCCGGTGATACATCGACTCGAGCGTCCCCGCCAGCACGGCGCCGACGAACGCGACGAGACCGAACGCCGCGACCAGCGCGAGCGGCGTC
>QHSA01000268.1 GCA_003220315.1 Candidatus Rokuibacteriota bacterium | reverse complement strand
GAGCCCGGCCGCCCGGCCGTGCTCGATCAGCGCGGAGCCGAGCTCCCAGTCGCCCGGGAAGTCGTAGGCGACGCCGTGGATCAGCTCGGGCGCCTCCTGGGCCGTCAGGACGCCGCGGTGGCGGGGCGTGCCGTCCACCACCGTCGGAAAGGTCGTGATCAAGTGGCAGGAGTTGATGACGATCACGTCGGGCCGGGCGTCCGCGACGTGCCGTCCCTGCTCGACGAGCCCGTCACGCACGGCGCGGAAGTCGGGGTGGGCCACCTTGCCCGCGAACGCGGCCTCGTAGGTGCAGTAGCGCGGCGTGTGGACCGAGAGGTAGACGCAGCCCAGCTCGCCGGACACGGGTGCTCACCCCCTCCGCCGGACGCGGCCGGCGCGGGACGAGTATACGTCACGCTCCCGTGAGTCGCTTCGCCACGTCGTCAGGAATGGGCGTCGCGTGGAGCGGCTCACCCGCCGCCTCGGGCCGCGCGACCCACGCCCGGACCTCGAAGCCCGTCGCGCAGAGCCGCGAGCCGACCGAGATTTCGTGCTCCATGCGGAACGTCGTCGCCCGCACCCACGCCACCCGCGACCGGATCGTCAGCACGTCGCCGTAGCGCGCCGGGCTCACGAACCGCGACCCCGACTCGACGATGGGCACGCCGACGATCGAGTACTTCGGGAACGCCTCGGGCCACGCGAGTCCGAGCGACGCGAAGAGCGCCTCGCAGCCGAGGTCGTACCACTCGAAGAAGCGCGGGTAGAAGACGATGCCCGCCGCGTCCACGTCGCCCCATCGCACCTGGACCGTCGTCGTGTGCTCGATCACGTCGGGAAGCGGTTCTGCTTCCAGTCGAAGCGCTGCCAGAAAACATCGATGCGGTCGACGATCCCGTGGAACTTGTGGCGGCCGTCGGCGTGGGCTTCCCAGAGGTCCTCGATCGACCCGAACTGGGCGAGCCACGCCAGACCGTACTCCGCCGGCTCGGCCATCGTCATCTCGTCCGCGAGGAAGCGCCGGTAGCCGAGGCCCGGGTGGATCCAGAACCCTTCCGACGTCTCCTCGGTGAAGAGCCGCGGCTCCTGATCACTGGGCGCGCGGCAGAGGAAGAAGCGCGCGCTGAAGCGAATCGGGCTCGAGCGGGGCGTGATGAAGTGCGACAGGTACCGGAGGCCGCCGAGGTCGCAGTACCACCCCTCGCGCGCGAGGAGCTCGGCGAAGGGCGCCTCCGCCGCCATGAGCGCCTTGCGGCAGCGCTCGATCCGGACGGCGACCGCGGCCTCCCGCGCGTCGAGCGGGCGGCCGTGGCCGTCACACACGAGGAGGATGCCGCTCTCCTCGAGGAGCTCACGGACGGCGGCCACCCAGAACGCGAGCGCGGGCGCGGCGTCGTCGCCCCGGAAGACCGTCTCGGCCCCGACGGTGTCGAGCCCATGGCAGCGGGCGAGCGCCGCCGGTGAGCCGTCAGCCGGATCGACCTTGCCGCCGGGGAAGGCGTAGAAGCCGCCCAGGAACTTCATGGACCGCTGGCGCCGGATCATGTAGACCTCGATCGGCTCCGGCGCGCCGGGCGGCGAGGGGCGTACGAGGACGACTGACGCCGCCGGCTTCGGCTCCACGGGTGTCACGGCCGCACTCATGACGGGCTTTGTCAGCGAGTCCGCTGGAGCGAGCGAGGCTCAGGCTCGCTCGAGGCGCGAGTCGGGGGGTCTGGGGGGCGGGTGGATCGCCGAGGCAAGCGAGCCCCCGGCTCGCTTGAGACGCGAACAGGGGAGTTTGAGGGGGGACCGTCGCGGGTCACCCCTCAACATCACAGATTAATGAGCTGGGCGACCCGCTCGCGGTGATACGTCGCGTCGCCGAACGTGAACTCCGACGACTTCGCGCGCTTGAAGTACAGGTGCAGGTCGTGCTCCCACGTGAAGCCGATGCCGCCGTGGAGCTGGATCCCGGTTCCCGAGACCTCGCGGTACGCGTCGGAGGTGTACGCCTTCGCCATGGACACGGCGAGCGGCGCCTCCGGGACGTTCTCGTCCACCGCCCAGGCCGCGTAATACGTCAGCGACTTTGCGTTTTCGACTCCGACGAGCATGTCCGCCGCCTTGTGCTTGACGCCCTGGTAGGTCCCGATGGGCTTACCGAAGGCGACCCGGATCTTGGCGTACTCGCTCGTCAGGTCGAGGACCTTCTGGGCGCCACCGCACATCTCGGCGCAGAGCGCGACTGTCGCGCGCTCGATCACGCGCGCGAGCAGGGGCCAGCCGCCGCCCTTGGCGCCGAGCACGGCGTCGGCGCCGACGGCGACGTCCTTGAGGCTCACCTCGCAGAGCTTCCGCGTCGCGTCCATGGTGGGCAGGAGCCTCACCGTCATCCCCGTGGCGCCCTTCGGCACGAGGAAGAGCCCGACGCCGTCCTCGGGCGATTTCCCCTCCGCGGTGCGCGCGACCACCACAACGACGTCGGCCGTGTGCGCGTCGAGCACGAAGAGCTTCGTGCCGGTCAGGACGAACCCGCCCGTGCTCTCCCGAGCGGGCGCCGTGACACCGGCGGCGTCCCAGCGCGCGTTCGGCTCGGTCCAT
>QHSA01000267.1 GCA_003220315.1 Candidatus Rokuibacteriota bacterium | reverse complement strand
ACCTCGTCGAGCGTCACGGTGTCCTCCTCAGGCTCGCCTCGCACGGTGGGGTCTCGATCACAGACTCGCCTGCGGCTTCGGCTCGCACTACCAGGTTCATAGGCTCGCCTCGCACGGTGGGGCCCCAGCCCCACGACGTGCTGCGGCTCGCACTACCATCTCAGTAGCCGTCCTCGTCCAGGAGTGGGAACGCGCTGGTCGCGCGCGGCGGGCCGACGGGCGTCGCCGGGTGGAGGTACGACGGGTCGAGGGCCGCGAGCCGGTCCACGCCGAGGAGCGCCATCGCGATCCGGATCTCGTCGTCGAGCAGCTCGAGCACCCGGACCAGGCCGGCCTGGCCGGCCGCGGCGAGGCCGCAGCAGGCGAGGCGTCCGATCCCAACCGACTGGGCGCCGAGGGCGATCGCCTTGACGACGTCGGTTCCGCGCACGAAGCCGCCGTCCACGACGACCGTCGCCCGGCCGCCGACCGCCCGGACGACCTCCGGCAGCACCTCGACGGCGCCCCGGCCGTGATCCAGCTGGCGCCCGCCGTGGTTCGAGACGTACACGCCGTCGACGCCGTGGTCGACCGCGAGCGCCGCGTCCTCGGCCGTCGCGATCCCCTTCAGCACGAGCGGGATCGCGTGCGTGTCCTTGAAGCGCTTGACGTGGTCCCAGCTGAGCCCCGCCTGGAACTCGAAGCCGCCGGCGCGCGTCCGCCACGGCTTGACGAAGCGCCGGGCGAGGTCGCGCTCGCGCCGGCTGTAGCTGGCGGTGTCCACGGTGAGGCAGAAGGCGGCGTAGCCATGGTCCACGGCGCGCCGCACCCAGGCGTCGACCCACGCGTCGTCGCCGCGAACGTAGAGCTGGAAGATGCGGAAGTTGTTCGCCGCCGCCGCGACCGCCTCGAGGCCCGGGTTGCAGACAGAGCTGAGCATCTGGGGCACCCCGAACTCCTCGGACGCTTTGGCGGCCGTGGCGCCGCCGCCCTCGGCGAAGGTCTCGATGGAGCCGATGGGCGCCAGCATGAGGGGCAGGCGCACCGGCCGGCCAAAGAGCGTGGAGGTCGCGTCGACCTTCGAGACGTCGCGGAGGACGCGGGGCCGGAAGGCGACCGAGTCGAGTGCCTGCCGGTTGCGCCGCAGCGTCGTCTCGGTCTCCGCGCCGCCGATCAGGTAGTCCCAGGGCCCGGGCGCCAGGTTGTTGCGCGCCGCCCGGACGATCTCGTGGAGCGTCGAGAACTTGTCGCCGAGACTGGAGGCCATGCGCGCCGAAGGTACATTCGTGGTACCTTCGCCGTCAACTTCGGCCGGGAGGGCGAGCAGAGCCGTGGACGACGTCGAGCGCCGCGTGGTCGAGGTCCTCGACGGCCTCGGTGTACCCTACGAGCTCTGGCCGATCGACCCCGACTACGCCGACACCGGGCCGTTCTGCGAGAAATACGGCGTGCCGCTCGAGCACTCGGCGAACACGATCATCGTCGCGTCGAAGAAGGAACCCAGACAGTACGCCGCCTGCGTCGTGAAGGCGACACGGCGGCTCGACGTGAACCACGTCGTGCGGCGGCTGATGGGAGTCGCGAGGCTCTCGTTCGCCTCGGCGGATGAGACGAAGGCGCTGACCGGCATGATGATCGGCGGCGTGACGGTCTTCGCACTGCCGGACGGGCTCCCGATCTACGTCGATGACACGCTCATGGATCTTCCGTGGCTCATCCTGGGCGGTGGGAGCCGCTCCTCGAAGATCCGGACGTCACCCGAAGTCCTGCGGCGCCTGCCCGGGGCGCAGATCGTCGCCGGCCTCACCACATAATCGAAGCCGCGTCGCGATCGGAGGCTCGTGCTAGAGTGCGCCCCAGGGGAGGCCGCGATGGAGGACAAGCCGAGCGCCGTGACGCCCGAGCGGTTCGCCACGGGCATGACCTTCGACCAGTACATCGCCTACGTCGGCACCCCCGAGAACCTCAAGCGCGAGGGCTCGCAGGGCGAGGCGCGCCGCGACTGGTCCGAGTACCTCCGCGAGGCGTACGAGCGCGCGCGCCTCACCGACGCGCAGACCGCCGCGATTCGCTGGCTCGCGGCGCAGCCCAACGGCCCCGCCAAGGTCCTCGTCATCTCCGAGGAGTGGTCCTCCGACTGTCGGCGGGACCTCCCCATGCTGGCGCGCCTCGCGGAGGCGGGCGGGATCGAGCTCCGGGTCTTCCGCCGCGACGGCCAGCGCTTCAGCCGGAGCCAGGCGCCGTCGCTCGCCGAGGCGCCCGACAGCAACGCCGATCTCATGGCCGAGTTCCTGAATGTCAAGAACGGCCAAGCCTGGCAGTCGATCCCGGTCGTCGCCTTCTACACCAAGACGCTCGAGTACCTCTACCACTACGTCGAGTACCCGGCGATCTACCACAAGGACCGCGTCGTCGGCCACCTCCGCGCCCCGCGGCCGGGCGAGACTCCGGAGAAGACCCAGACGCGGGGCACCCGGCTCTTCTTCGAGCTGCTGGACTCGCCGTTCTTCCACGTCTGGCAGTGCGCCGCCGTGGACGAGATGCTCAGCATGCTCCACGAGCGCCTGGTCGTGGGCGCGCTCGCGTAGCGGCAGGGAGGAGGCGATGGGGGACGAACTCCTGTGCTCGGTCGCCGACGGCGTCGCGACGGTGACGCTGAACCGTCCGGCGAAGCGGAACGCGCTGAACCGCGCGGTGCTCGAGGGCCTGGCCGGCGCCTTTGAGCGACTCGAGGGCGACCCGACGGTCCGGG
>QHSA01000003.1 GCA_003220315.1 Candidatus Rokuibacteriota bacterium | reverse complement strand
CATCGGAGTCCTGGCTGCCGTCAGTCCGCGAGGCGGGCGAGGCCGGACCAAGTCCGAAGCCTCGAAGCGCTCGTCGAGATGCTCCCGATGGTCGAGCACGCGCTTCGAGAGCAGCGGGCCGCGAGCCAGCTGCGGAGTACCTACATCTTCCCGAGCCACACCGGTCGGCCGCTGAACATCACCAACGTCCGCGAGCGCGTGTGGAAGCCTGCGCTCCGGCGCGCGGGTCTTCGCGACAGGACGATGTACCAGACCCGGCACACCTTCGCGACGCTCGCGCTCCAGACCAGCGAGCAGATCGGGTGGGTCTCGAAGCAGCTCGGCCATACGAGCGACGAGATCGTGATCCGGCACTACGCGAAGTTCATCCCGAACCTCACGCGGCGGGACGGATCGGCGCTCACCAAGGTCATGCAGGAGCAAGGCTTGGCATAGCACGGCCCGGCGACGCCCTCGGCGCTACTCGATCACGGCTACCGTTTGGCGGCGGCGAGCCGTCGCCGAGTCGGGTGCTGCGAGATGAACCCGGTCAATGCCTCGCGGACAACGTCCGCGAGTGACCGCCGTTCCGAGAAAGCGATCGCGCGCAGCGCCTCGTGCTGCTCGGCTTCGATTGCCGCAAAAAGCGTCACTGGCTCCGAAAGTTTCTTGTCTCCGACCCGGGTGCCCCGGCGCGGCACGCCGGCTTTGCTGGCGCGTTCAGTCTTCATCGCTGACCTCCTCTTCACTGACGATCAGGTGCTCGACCGGACCAACAAATTTCAGATAGATGGCCTTCTGCCGGAACCGGTCCCGCAGCACGTCGCGCGCGCAGGCTCGCAGCCAGTCGCGCGACTCCGTCGTGTCGGGCACATCCCCCTCGATCAGTGCCAGCACGTCTCGATCGACAACGCCTTGATCCCACCAGAACCCTCGCGGCGGGTCGTGGCGAAAGATGAAGAGCGTGCCGCCGCCGAAGCGGCGGGCGAGTTCGTCCGCCGTGCCCAGAAAACTTGTCATCCTCAATCGACGCGCGATAGCCTGCGGCGTCCGGGTTGTCGAACACCGGGAGCCGGAGGAGCACGGTGATCCAACCGGTGGTACCGTTGCTCATCGCCGCCCTCCCGGCGCCGCACCTAGCTGGCTCGGCTAGGATACTAGCATACTAGGGACAGCCGACGCGGGCTGGCGTCCTCGACTGGGCATGAGTCAATCGGCTGCAGGAGCAAGGCTTGGCCTAGGGAGACCGGCGCGGTAACGTCCAAATGCTCCCCGCTCGACATGCCGAAAGGCCTCGGGCGGGATTATTTTTTTGTCCGGACCCGAAGCCAGGGAGCGGGGCCCAGAGCGGCGAGGCGATTGGACCGAAATGTCAGAAAGATGTCAGAAACTCGAAGGGGCTACGGGCCCCCGTGCCCGTAGCCCCCTGAGGAATTGGAGCGGCCGACCGGATTCGAACCGGCGACGTCCAGCTTGGGAAGCTGGCATTCTGCCACTGAATTACGGCCGCCCGGCGCCTCCTATAGTACGCATCGGAGAGCGGCGACGCTACTGCGACTCCCTGAGCGACATGCTGAAGGCCTGGATGACCTCGTCGCTGCGAGCTTTCCAGTTGACCCGCTTGCTGACCCCGTAGAGGTCGAGTTGCTGGTAGAGCGGCACCGCCGGCATCTCCTCGACCCAGAGGCGGTTGATCCGGTGGTACTGCTCGAGGCGCTTCTTGTCGTCCATGATCGCCTGGGCCTCGTCGACCATACGGTTGAACTCCTCGTTGTGCCAGTTCACGAAGATGCCGGGCGACTTGAACAGCGGCACGTAGACGTTCTCGGCGTCGGTCGTCCCCACGCCCCAGCCGATCAGCCAGATCGGCCCGGCCTTGTGGACGTAGACCATGTTGTTCAGGTAGGTCACGAAGTCGTAGGTGCGGAGGGTCGTCCGGATCCCGGCCTTCGTGAGCTGACCGGCCACCGCCTCGGCCACCTCGGCGTCGCGCACGTAGCGGCCGCGTGGGCCGTGCAGCGTGACGTCGAGACCGCCGGCGAACCCGGCCTCGGCGAGGAGCCTCTTCGCCTTGTCGAGGTCCTGCTTGATCGGCCTGAGCGACGGGTCGTAGCCGAAGTGCATGGAGGGGAGCATCGTGGCCACGCGCACGCCGCGACCGTCGAGCACGCCCTTGATGATCTCGTCAGCATCGATGGCGTAGGCGATGGCCTGGCGGACGCGCTTGTCCGCGGTGGGCCCATCGTACGGCCCGACCGGCTTGTGCTGGGCATCCATCTGGTGCGCGTAGAACATGAGCTGGATGGTGCGGATCGACGGCGCCGTCGATAGGAAGAGCTTCGGGTGCTTGTCGATGATCGCGGCCAGGTGCGGCGGGATGTTCACCGCCAGGTCGATCTCCCCGTTCTGGAGCGCCGCCACCCGCACGGCGTCGTCGGGGATCGCCCGAAAGACGATCGTCTTGATTTTTGGCGCGCCCCGCCAGTACCGGTCGTTCGCCTCGAGGACGATCTCCTCGTCCTTCGACCAGCGGACGAACTTGTAGGGCCCCGTGCCGATCGGGTTCTTCGAGATGAACGTCGTGTCCTTGTCCCGATACGCCTTCGGCGGATACATGCTGCCCTGCACGAACGTCATCACCTTGGTGAACGTCGGCCACGGCTTCTTGGTGTGCACGCGGATCGTATACGGATCCACGATCTCGACGCGGTCGATCGGCGCAAAGAAGGTCGCGCCCCGGAGCTTCCCCTGCCCGCCCGCCAGGCGCTCGAGGCTCCACTTCGCCGACTCGGCGTCGAAATCCTCCCCGTTGTGGAACTTCACGCCTCTCCGGAGCTTGACCTCCCACGTCGTCGGCGCCACGAGCTTCGGCATCTCGGTCGCGAGCGAGGGAACGACCTTGAGGCCCGGGTCTCGCTCGTAAAGCATGTCGAAGATGTGGCGCCCTAGGTTCGACGCGGGTGTCTCCGACTGGTTCATCATGTCGAGCGTCGTCGGGTCCACGCCCTGCGCGATAACGACCTGGCCCGCGGGGGCGGCGGACGCCCCGAGAGGGACGAGGAGCGTGAGGGCCAGAGCCACGAAGGTTTGGCGGAGGGTCATTGAACGCCTCCTCTTACGAGGGAGATCGATTTCAGTCGAGTTCCGGAAGATCCACCGGTCGAGTTCCCGATAATCTAGGGGTCCGCGGACAGGGAGTCAAGGTAGGCGAGCGCCTGCTCGCGCGTCTTCACCCGGCCGAGCGCCTGGGCCTCCCGCACCCGCGCGAGCGCGCGGCCGACCGCGGGGCCGGGGGCGAGACCCAGCCGGCCCATGACATCCTCGCCCCGGAGGAGCGGCGCCGCCGCCTCGACCGCCTGCTGCTCTTGCCAGCCGCCGAGGAGGTCGCGGAGCAGCGGCGCCCGCCGCCAGACGCCGAGCGGTGAGGCGCCGGTCACGGCGGCCGCGTCCGCCAGCGCGAGCAGCAGCAGATCCTGCGTGTCCTCGCGCAGGTCGCGATAGAAGCGGTAGCGCGCGCGGGGCGTCAGCCGCTCCGTGGCGCCGAGGTGCATCGGGCGCAGGTGGTGGCGCACGAGCCGTTCGAGCACGCCGACCGCCCGCGCGGGCAGGCGCAGCCGCTGGCCGATGGCGCGGGCGCGCTCGGCGCCGACCAGGTCGTGCCCGAAGAACCTGACGCGCCCCTGGACCACGCGCCGCGTCTCGGGCTTGGCCACGTCGTGGAGGAGCGCGGCGAGCTTCAGCACCGGGTCCCGCGTGACGCCGCCGCCGAGCGGCTCGTCCATGTGAGCGCGGAGCTCCTCGCCGAACGGGACCAGCGTGGCGAGACGCGCGAGCACGCGGTCGGCCGAGGCCAAAGCGCGCAGCGAGTGCTCGAGGACGGGGAAGCGGTGCGGCGCGGGCTGGGCCGTCGCGCGCATCGGCTCCACCTCGGGGAGGAGGACGCCGAGCAGCCCGAGCGTGTCCATGCGCCGGAAGGCGCGCGCCGTGTCGGGAAGTGCGAGCATCAGGAGCAGCTCGTCCCGCACGCGCTCGGCGGCGACCGCGGCCAGCGCCGGCGCGACCGCCCGGATCGCCGCGACCGTCCCCCGCGTCAGCCGGAAGCCGAGCGCCGCCTCCAGGCGCACGCCGCGGAGCGCGCGCAGGGGGTCGTCGGTGAGCACGCGGAGGTCCGGCGCCCGCAGACGGCGCGCGCGGAGATCGGCGAGGCCTCCGGTGGGATCCACGATCGGCGCGCCGCCCCGGACGAGCAGCTCGCGCAGAGGAACCGCGAGGGCGTTGACGGTGAAGTCGCGGGCCGCGAGGTCCGCCGCGAGCGAGGGGCCGCGGAAGTCGGTGACGTCGAGGCGGACGCCCGGGAGCACCACACGCCCCGTCCCGCGCTCGGGGTCGAGGGGGACGAAGGCGCCGCGAAGCCGCTCCGCCACCCGCCGCGCGAGGTCGAGCGCCCCCGCGGGGACCGCGACGTCGAGGTCGACCTCGCGCCCCGGCCGACGTCCGAGCCAGGCGTCACGCACCGCCCCGCCCACGAGCACGGGGGCGCCGCGCCGGCCCGCGAGGGTGGCGACCGCCCGCACGACCGTGATCTCGGCGCGCGTCAGCCGCTCGCGCTGAAAAACGGGCATGGTAGAGTCTCCACACTCCTCACCCACGATTCAAGCAGGAGGACGGCGGTGGCGCTCAAGCTGCGCAAGGTCGACTACACGAAGAAGGGGCATCTCGCCTACGTGACGATCCGGAACGCCGAGCACGAGAACTGCCTCGAGGAGGAGGTCGACCACGACCTCTGGAAGGTCTGGCACGACTTCCGCGACGACCCGGGGCTCTACGTCGCCATCCTCACCGGCGAGGGCACCAAGTCGTTCTGCGCCGGCTCCGACCTCCGGGCGTACGTCGAGCGGATCGCGAATCGCTCACCGGAGTGGAACCGGCGCCGCGCCCACGAGGGGCCGAACCTCGGAGGCATCACGAAGGGCATCGCCGTGTGGAAGCCGATCATCGCCGCGATCAACGGCTACTGCCTGGCGGGCGGGATGGAGCTCGCGATGGCGTGCGACATCCGAATCGCGGCCGACCACGCGAAGTTCGGCGTCGTGAACCGCCGCTGGAACGTCGGCGCCGAGTCGGGACTGACCCAGCGGCTGCCGCACATCGTCGGCCTCGGCGTGGCGCTCGATCTCTTGATCACCGGGCGGTGGTTCGACGCGAAAGAAGCGTATCGCATCAACTTCGTGAGCCGCGTCGTCAAGCGCACCCGGCTCCTGGACGAATGCACGAAGCTCGCCGAGCGGATCTGCGAGTACCCGCAGTCGTCGCTCCGCACCGACAAGGAAGCCTGCATCCGCGGGCTCGGGCTCACGCTGGAGGAAGGGCTGCGGCTCGAGAACACGCTCTGGAACACGAACCTCTCGCTGCCCGACACCCTCGACGGCCCGAAGGCGTTCATCGCGAAGCGGAAGTTCGTCCCGACGCAGGAGGTCTGACGGGGCGACGGGTCGCGGAGGGCGCCCGCCGGCTCGACGGCCCTACATCTCGAGACCGTTCGCGCCGATCCGGAACTCCACGATCTCGTCGGACTTGGCGCTCCCCCGATGCTTGACCACGCAGAGCATCCGGGCCAGCCGGTTGCCGACCCGCTCGCTCCCGAGTGCCACGATCGTGTTCGCGGTCGCGCCGATGTCGCCCGTGGCCACCTTCCGCGCGAGCAGGTCCTCGAGGCGCGTCTCCTCGGTGGTGACGAGGAGCAGCGTCGTGATCCGCGCGTGGTCGTAGCGGTGAGCGTCGATGAACGCGCGGTGCTTCCACACGGGCAGGCAGATCTCCATCCCGAGCGTCTCGGCGTCGCGGTGGATCGTCTTCCGGTAGAGCTCGTCGAACACGAAGAGCTGGATCGAGTCCGCCGGCGCGTCCATCGGCTCGACGCCGTCCACCACCACGCGCCGCGTGCCGGCGGCGAAGTGGAAGTACACGAACGGCCGGACCGTGTAGAGCGCGTGGTTGTACGACGCCTTCCAGTTCCAGTCGAACTCGACACCGCCGTCGGTCGTCGGTACCTGGAATTCGCGGACGCGTCCGACCCACGGGAGCGCGTTCGAGTAGAACGCCTGCAGCTCCGCGGCGGGCGGGTACGGATCGCTCATCGGCGGGACGGCGTGGCGCCAGGTCGTGAGCGTCCAGCCGAAGAGGCGCGCGGCATACTCGTCGTGCTGCTGCGAGTCGCCGCGCCCGTTCAGGTCGAGCACGACGCCGCGCGCGCCGTCGGCGACGCGGCCGTGGTCGGCGAACGTGAGGCCGAGGTGAGTCTTGCCGATGCCCGTCGCGCCGTACACGACGGTCAGCGTGCCGGGCAGCAGGCCGCCGCCCAGCATCGCGTCGAGCTTCGGGAGTCCGGTGGAGACGCGTGCGGTCATGGGCGGAGATTCTACACTGCCCGTCCCTTGGTCGCGAACTGGCGCTCGTAGAGTGCCCCGAGCTCGGCGAGCGTCGTCGTCTCGGTCGGGCCCTTGTCGTCGCGGATCTTCGTGATGCGGGCAAAGCGGAGCGCGAGCCCCGAGCGATACGTCGGGCTTTTCTGGACCTCGTTGTACGCGACCTCGACGACGACCTCGGGCCGGACGCGCACGGTGTAGCCGTCATCCGCCGTCGCGATCTCCCAGAGACGCGAGGTCATGTCGGCGAACTGAGCGTCGGTGAGCCCCTTGAACGTCTTGCCGACGTCTGCGAATCCCTGGCCGTCGCGCACGGCCAGGTGATAGTTGGAGAGCCAGCCCCGACGCCTCCCCGAGCCGCGGTCGGCGGCCACGATGACGCAGTCCACCGTCTCCGCCGCCTTCAGCTTGAGCCAGCGCTTGCCGCGGCCGCCGGGCTCGTACGGGCTCTCGGGGTCCTTCGCCATCATCCCCTCGTGCCCGGCCTCGAGCGCCCGCGCGAAGAACGCGCGCCCCGCCTCGGCGTCGGCGACGACGACGCGCTCGGCGAGGTAGCGCCCGCCGGTGACCCCGGCGAGCGCCTCCCAGCGCCGCTCGTACGGCTCGTCGAGGAGCGAGCGGCCGTCAGCCATCAGGCAGTCGAAGAAGTAGAGCGCCAGCGGCATCTCCCGGACCAGCGCGTCGACACCGTGGACGCGTCGGAAGCGCCGCATCAGCTCCTGGAACGGGAGCGGCCGGCCCGCGGGATCGAGCGCCAGCACCTCGCCGTCGAGGATGAAGGGCGCGTGAGCGAGGTCGCGGCGCGCGATCGCGACCACGTCGGGGAGGCTCCGCGTGACGTCCGAGAGGCGCCGCGTCCACACCGCCACCCGGTCGGCGTCACGGTGGAGCTGGATCCGCGCGCCGTCGTACTTGAACTCCAGCGCCGAGCGGCCCCGGTGGGCGGCGAGCGCTTCGTCCACGTCGTCGGCGCTCTCGGCCAGCATCGGCTGGAGCGGGACGCCGGGCCGGGCGGGCGCCGCCGCGAGCGCGGCCGCGCCTCCCGTCGCGGCGAGAACGGCGACGGCCGAGAGGTCGCCGAGCCGCAGGGCGGCGCGTCTCACCGAGCCGACGGGCGTCCCGGCGACCTGCGCGATCGCCTCCAGCACGAGGCCGTCGGAGACGCCGGTCCGCATCTCGCCGCCGACGATCCGAGCCAGGATCTCACGCTCGGCCTGGGACGCGCGGGCCAGAAGCTGTCTCACGACACGCTCTTTGGACTGGCGAGCGCCGTGCCCCTGGGCCTCGGCGACCGCGGCGAACGCCGCCGCGATGTCGGCGAAGCTGAGCGGGGCCCCGACGGTCGGCTCGTCCACGGACGGAAGCCAGCGGATCCCGAGCGCCCGCGGGTCGGACGGCGGGAACGCGCGGCCCGTCAGGAATAGGACGGCGGTCGCCACGTCCTCGGCGGGTAGCGTCCGGAGGAACCCGGCGACGAGACGGAGCTTCTCGAGCCGGGCGGGAGTCTGCTCGAGCTCGCGGCAGAGGGTCACGAGGTGCGCGAAGTCGGCCATCGCCTCGATTGTACGGGTCCGCCCGCCATTCTTGACTTCGATCGAGCGCCCACCCTAGGCTCGAGTCATGCGTCGCCGTGTCCTCTACGACGCGAGCTCGCGCGCGGCGGCAGCCGCTGCCCACCTCCTCGCCGACGAGTACGACGTGGGGACGCTGTCCGCCGATCTCGTGTCGGACGCCGTCCCGACCGTCCTCCTGATCGAGCACGATTCGCGCCACGTCCCCCAGATGGGGCGCCACGTCCGTATGGTCGCGCTCGTCGATCCCGCCGCCCACGGCCCCTGGTCTGCCGCGTGGTACGCGCTCGTGCCCGTCGGCGCCGGGCGACCCCTGGTGGCCAGCGCCGTGCGCAACGCCTTTGCCGACCTCGAGGCGGGCGCCGAGATCGCGCGCCTCGACCGCGAGCTCTCGGAGCTGAACGCGATCGGCATTCGGCTGTCCGCCGAGCGGAACCCCCGCGAGCTCCTCGAGACGATCCTCACCAAGGCGCGCGAGACCACGAACAGCGACGCCGGCTCCCTCTACCTCGTGGACGAGGCGGCCGACGGCACGCGCCACCTCCGCTTCGCGCTCGCGCAGAACGACTCGGTCGAGATTCCGTTCCGGGCGACCACGCTACCGCTCACGAACGACAGTGTGGCCGGCCACGTTGCGCTCACCGGAAAGATCCTGAACCTCGAGGACGCGTACGCGCCGCCGCCGGGCGCGCCGTACCACATCAACCCCGCGTTCGACGAGCAGACGGGCTACCGAACCCGGTCGACCCTCGTCGTACCGATGCGCACGCCGCAGGGCGAGACCATCGGCGTGCTCCAGCTCATCAACTGCAAGCCCGACTTCGCGCTACGGCTCGGGGCGCGGGAGGAGACCGAACGGTGGGTCAAGCCGTTCGGCGTGCGCCACGAGAAGCTCGTCGGCTCGCTCGCGTCGCAGGCGGCCGTGGCGGTCGCGAACAGCCGGCTCTACGACGAGATCCGCCAGCTCTTCGAGGGCTTCGTGCAGGCCTCGGTGACCGCGATCGAGTCGCGCGACCCCACCACCTCGGGCCACTCCTTCCGGGTCGCGAACCTCACGGTGGGGCTCGCGAGCGTCGTGGATCACGTGACCACCGGGCCCTACGCCTCGCTCCGGTTCACCACCGACGAGATGATGGAGCTCCGCTACGCCGCCCTCCTGCACGACTTCGGCAAGGTCGGCGTGCGCGAGCAGGTGCTCGTCAAGGCGAAGAAGCTCCACCCGGCGGAGCTCGACCGCATTCGCCAGCGCGCCGAGCTGATCAAGCGAGGCCTCCAGCTGCGGCAGGCGGGGGAGAAGATCGACTACCTTCTGGCGAAGGGCAAGCGGCGCTACCGCGAGCACGGCCGGGCCCTCGACGAGAAGCTCCGCGCCTCCCTCACCGACCTCGACGCGAGCCTCGCGCGCATCGTGCTGGCAAACGAACCGGCGATCCTGCCGCGGGACTTCGTCGAGGAGATCGAGCGGCTGGCGCGCCGGAGCTTCGAGGACCACCTGGGCGGCCAGCAGACGCTGATCACGCCGGAGGAGGCCTCGACCCTTGCCATCCCCAGGGGAAGTCTCACGCCCGACGAGGTCCGGCAGATCCAGTCCCACGTCGTCCACACCTACCAGTTCCTCGCCCACATTCCGTGGACGAAGGAGTTCCGCCGCATCCCGGAGATCGCCCGCTCGCACCACGAGAAGCTCGACGGCTCGGGCTACCCGTACGGGATGAAGGCGGACGAGATCCCCGTCCAGTCGAAGATCATGGCGATCGCCGATATCTACGACGCGCTCACCGCGGGCGACCGACCGTACAAGAATGCGGTGCCGCCGGACACGGCGCTCGACATCCTGGGCGAGGAGCGCCGCGCCGGCCGCATCGATGCCGCGTTGCTCGACCTCTTCATCGACGCCAAGGTGTACGGGCGCACGGGGGCCGACGTCATCCCGCAAGAAGGAGAGCGACGGCACCCCATCCGATGACCCCGGCCAGCGCCAGGGCCGCGCGGGCGAGCTCGCGGAGCCGATAGGGTCTCTCCATGTGTTGAGTAGAGCGCGCCAAAAAAAAGGCGCGCGAGCCCCGGCGGTGGACCAGCGTATAGGTGAGCGCCCGGGTGGACATACGACCTTCCTTTCCGACTCCTCAGAAGCCGCGGAGCAGTCCGATGACCTTGCCGAGGATCCGGACGCGCCGCTCGCGCGGATCCACCACGATGGGCTTCATCGTCCGGTTCTCGGGCTTGAGCACGACGCGGGCGCCGTCGCGGAGGTAGCGCTTCACCGTCGCTTCGGCGTCGCCGCCCGCGTCGGACTCGAGCAGGGCAACGACGATGTCGTTGGGCTGCGCCGAGTCCTGGCGCCTCACCAGGACCAGGTCCCCGTCGCAGATGTGCGCCTCGATCATGCTCTCGCCTCGGACGCGCAGGGCGAACACGTCCTCGCCGTGGCCGGCGAGCGCCGACGGGGCCACGGGCAGCTCGCCCTCGACGTCCTCGCTGGCGAGGTTCGGTGAGCCCGCGGCGATGCGGCCCAGGATCGGCACGGGCCTGAACTGGCGCGTGCCGATGGGGACCGTGGGCGTCAGCGCCCGCGAGGTGCGTCCCGCGCTCGGCCGGCGCTGGAGCGCCCCCTTGCGCTCGAGCGCCCGGAGGTGGTCGAACGCGGCGCGGGGCGTGACCTTGAACCGGTCGCCGATCTCGCGCACGGTCGGCGGCACACCGTGCCGGACGGTGAAGTGCTGGATGAAGCCCAGGACCTCCCGCTGTCGAGCCGTGAGCTCTCGCATGTGGCGGCCTCCCGTGACGTCAATAATACTCAACGGGTGTTGAGCATGTCCAACAAAAAAGAGAGCCCCCTCAGGCAGGCTCCCACGGCTCGCACACGGGGCACGTGACGTAGCCTTGCTCGCGTGCGTCGGCGACGTGCTTGAAGTACAGACACTCGGCCTGGGGGATCCGCGCGGTCCATGCGCACTCGGTCCGGTGGAAGAGGCGCGAACCGCGCTGCGCGCAGAAAGGCTCGGCGGGCGCGGCCGTGGCCGTGGCGGCCGGAGCGTCGGCAGCGGCAAGCGGCTCGGCGGAGGATGGCACGGACGCCGACGCGGGCGGCGCCGTTTCGACCGTCGGCACGCTCGAAGGCGCAGTGACGGGATCGAGGTCGTTCAGGTTCAGGTTTGTCTCGACGGTCTGGCGGAACTCGTCGCTCGCGCGGCGGAACTCACGCATCGCGCGGCCGACCATCCGCCCGAGCTCCGGGAGCTTCGAGGGGCCGAAGACGAGCAGCGCGATCACCCCGATGACGAGCATTTCCTGGAGCCCGATGTCGAACATGGTCGAACGCTAGAGTACCACCGCCGTGAGCCGCCGTTCGAGCCGTCGAGGCTCGCCGAGACCTACGCCACGCCGGCCACACGCGCGAGCTCCGCGAAGGAGCGCACGACCAGATCGGCCTCGGGGGCGGACGCCCCGCCGGCGGGCGCGTACAGGACGGTGCGCATCCCGAGCTGCCGGGCGCCCTTGATATCCGACGCCACGCTGTCGCCGACCATCGCGGTCGCCGCCGACTCGAGCCCGAGACGCTCGAGCGCGATCCGGAAGAGCGGGGGCTCCGGTTTCCCCACGACGACCGGCCGCACACCGGCGGCGACGGCGACCGCCTCGACGAGCGCGCCACACCCGGGCAGGAACTCGCCGCCCTCGAGCGGCAGTCGCGGGTCCACGTTCGGGGTGACGAGCGGGGCGCCGGCCGCCGCGGCGCGTGCGGCCGCGGTCAGCCGCTCGTACGTCAGGTCAAAGTCATTGCCGACGGCGACGACGGTGGCGCGCCGGTAGTCCTTGGTCTCGACGATCTCGTGGCCCGCGCGCGCGATCACGTCGGCGAGCTCCGGAGCGCCAATGACGAGCACGCGTGAGGGCCCGAACCGCCGCGCGATCACCTCACCGATGATCTCGAGCGGCGTCAGCGTGTGCTCGGCGAACGTGATCCCGAGCGCCCAGAGGCGTCGGCGGATGTCGTCCGCGGTCGCGCGCGAGTTGTTGGTGAGGAACACGAGACCGCGATCCGCTCCGTGGAGGGCGGCGAGCGCCTCGCCCGCCCCGGGGTTCAGCGCGCTGCCGTTCCAGACGCAGCCGTCCAGGTCGAAGACGAAGCCGCGGACCCCGGCGAGGATCGAGCCCGACACGCGCGCTAGTCACCCGCCGAGGCGCGCTCGAACTCGGCGGCCGCGTCGGCGTAGGCCTGCTCGGTCCGCTCGGCCACGCGGGCCCAGGTGAAGCGCTCCTCGACCCGGCGGCGCCCCGCGCGGCCCATGGACCGGCCCAGCGCCGGGTTCTCGAGCACGCGCGTGAGCGCGGCGGCGAGCGCGTCGGGGCGCCCGGGCTCCACCAGGAGGCCGGTCTCGCCGTCCACGACCACCTCGAGGATGCCGCCGACCGCGGACGCGACCACGGGCGTCTCGCACGCCATCGATTCGAGATTGATCAAGCCGAAGGGTTCGTAGACCGACGGGCACGCGAACACGGCGGCGTGACTCATGAGCTGGATCACGACCTCGCGCGGGACCATCTCGTTGATCCAGAGGACGTTCGGGTGGCCCGGCATCGCGCGTCGAAGCCGCGCCTCGATCTCGGGCGTGTCGGGCGCCGACGCACAGAGAACGACCTGCACGCCCGCGGGGAGCAACTTCGCGGCCTCGAGCAGATGGAAGATCCCCTTCTGGTCCGTGATGCGCCCGACGAACAGGACGTAGGGCGTCCGGACGCCCAACCGGTCGAGCGCGTCGCGCTCCGCGGTGGGCCGGAAGCGCTCGGGGTCGATGCCGTTGTGGATGACGACCACCTTCGCCGGGTCCACGCGGAAGTGGGCGAGGATGTCCTCCCGCATTTTCCCCGAGACCGCAATCACGCGGTCGGCCGCCTCGACCGTCGTCTTCTCGATCCAGGTCGACAGGAGGTATCCCGTGCCGAGCTGGTCGGCCTTCCAGGGCCGGAGCGGCTCCATGCTGTGGAGCGTGACGACGAGCGGGATCCGGTAGAGCGCCCGGATCCAGAGCCCCGCCATGTCGGCGTACCAGGTGTGCGCGTGAGCGACGTCGGCGTCCACGGGATCGCGGGCCATCGCGAGGGCGATCGAGAGCGTCTCGAGCGCCGGGGCGAAGCGCGGTCCGTCCGGACCGGCGCCGAGGCGCTCCCACGGGGCGTAGCCGCGGACCGCGACGCCGTGCTCACCCGCGTCGGGGGGACGCGCGCCGAAGCAGCGGACCTCGACGGCCATGCGGCGCGCGAGGGCTTGCGTCAGCTGGTCGACGACGACGCCCGCGCCACCGTAGATATGGGGGGGATACTCGCGCGTGAGGACGAGCGCCTTCACGAGGCGGCGTCGCCCTCGCCTTGCTCGTCCTGACGCTTGAGCTTGCGCAAGACAGTGGTGGGGTCGATACCGAGCAGCTTGGCGGTGAGTGTCTTGTTGCCCTTGGTGGCGCGGAGCGTCTCCTCGAGCAGCCGCGCCTCGACCTCGGCGAGCGGCGTGCCGATGCGGATCGAGAGCACGCCCTCGGGGAGCGGCGTCGCGCCGGCGATCTCCGGGGGCAGGTCGGTCATGTCCATGAGCGCGCCCGGGGTCAGCACGACGCCCCGCTCGATGACATTCTCGAGCTCGCGCACGTTCCCGGGCCAGGCGTACGCCTCGAGCCGACGGATCGCGTCGTCGGTGAAGCCCTCGAGCCGGCGATTGTTCTTCGCCGCGTAGACGCGGAGGAAGTGCTGGGCGAGGACGCGGATGTCCTCGCTCCGCTCGCGGAGCGGCGGCACGGTCATCGTGATGACGTTGAGCCGGTAGTACAAATCCTCGCGGAACCGCTTCTCCCGCACCATCTGCGCGAGACCCTGGTTGGTCGCCGCGACGATGCGGACGTCCACCCGAAGCGTCTTCGTGCCGCCGAGGCGCTCGAACTCGCCCTCCTGGAGCACGCGCAGGATCTTGGGCTGGGTCACCGCCGAGAGGTCGGAGACCTCGTCGAGGAAGAGCGTGCCCCCGTCGGCCAGCTCGAAGCGGCCCTCCTTCCGCCCCGCCGCGCCGGTGAACGCGCCCTTCTCGTAGCCGAACAGCTCCGACTCGAGCAGCGTCTCGGGCAGCGCGGCGCAGTTGACCGCGACGAACGGGCCGCGGCTCCGCGCCGAGCGCGCGTGGATCGTGCGGGCGACGAGCTCCTTGCCGGTGCCGCTCTCGCCCTGGACGAGCACCGTCGCGGAGCTGCCGGCGACCTGCTCGAGGAGCGTCATCATCCGGCGGAACGCGGGGCTCGAGCCGATGACCGCGCCCTGCTGGAGCAGGTCGTCGAGCCGCTGCTGGAGCGCGCGGTTCTGCTGGATCAGGTCTCGGCGCTCGAGGGCCTGGCGGATCAAGCGCAGGAGCTGGGCGCGCTGGAACGGCTTGGTGAGGAAGTCGTACGCGCCCTCCTTCATCGCCTTGACCGCCTCCTCGACCGTGCCGAAGGCGGTCAGGAGGATCACGTCCACTTCGGACGCGATCGCCTTGACCGCGCGGAGCAGCTCGATACCCGAGAGCCCTGGCATCTTGAGGTCGGTGAGGACCAGGTCCACGCCCCCCGCCTGGAGGCGCTCGAGGGCGGCGTTGCCGTCGGAGGCGAGGATGACGCGGTACCCCTCGCGCGTCAGCGTGCGCTCGAGGCTCTGGCGGAGCCCCGGATCGTCGTCGGCGATCAGCAGCGTCGCGGGATCAGACATTCACGGGCCTCTTGATCGGCAGCCGGATCGTGAAGACCGCGCCCCGGCCCGGGCGGTTCGCCCATCGGATCTCGCCGCCGTGCTCCTCCGCGATCTGACGCGCGATCGAGAGGCCGAGGCCGGTGCCCTGCGGCTTGGTGGTGAAGAACTGCTCGAAGAGCCGCGGCGCGACGTCGCGCGGAATGCCGCCGCCGGAGTCGGACACGGAGATCTCCACCGTGTCGCCGTCGAAGTGGCTCGCGATCGTCAGCTCACCGCCGCTCGACAGCGCTTCGAGCCCGTTCTTCACGAGGTTCAGCGCCGCCTGGCGCAGGAGACCGCGGTCGATCTCCATCATCGGCACGTTCGGGTCGACCTCGACGCGGACCGTGAGCCCTTGCCGCGTGGCGACCGGGCGGATGAACTCGGCCAGCTCGCGCACGAGCCCGCTCACCGACTCCTCCTCGAAGTGGGGGCGCGGGAAGCGCGCGAACGCGAGGTACTCCTCGGTGAGGGCGTCCAGCGCGGTGACCTGCTCACGGATGGCGGCGAGGAGGCTCCCGGCCTCCTCCATCTCCGGCGCCGGTCGCCCGGTCATGATGTCGCCCAGCATCTCGGCGTTGAGGCCGATGGCGGCGATGGGGTTGCGCACCTCGTGGGCCACCTTGAGGGAGAGCCGCCCGACGGTCGCCATGCGCTCGGCCACGACGAGCTCCTGCTGCGCGGCCTGGAGCTGCGACAGGGTCCCCTTGAGCTCCTCGTTGAGCCGCTCCACCTCCGCGCGGGCCCGTCGCTCGCGGTCGGCCACGTGGCCGAGCGCGAATGCGGGGAGGCCGACCAGCCCCATCAGAATCACGACCGCGGTCCACGCCGCCTCGGGCGGCGCGAGCCACGCCGCCGTCCAGTAGAGGAGGCCGGCGACGCCGGTGAGGAGGAGGCCCATCCACCGCCCGAAGTAGTAGGCGTTGACGGCCACGAGCGGGAAGAAGAGGTTGACGAACGGGCTATCACCGCCGCCCGTGAGGTAGAGGAGGGAAAAGATGAGCAGGAGGTCGACACCGAGCGCCGCACTGAAGATGAGGGTGGTGGCGCGCGGCTTGATGGTGACGAAGGCGAGGATCCCCGCCTTGTAGAAGGCGAACCATTGCACGAGTGAGAAGACGTCGAATTGGTAGCGCGGCCGGAGTGGCGCCAGCCCGAGGGTCGCGAGGCCACCCACCATGACCACCGCGAGGAGGAAGGCGAAGGCGCGCTCGTCCCGCTCGAGCAGTCGGAAGATCGCGTGCCAGGGTTTCCGTTCGTTCGACGCCACGGTTCTCTCCACGCCGACTATAGCACTACGGCCGGCGACTCCTCCGGTAGGCGCCGAGCGCGAGCCACACCGCGACGGCGGCGACGGCCAAGAGCGCGAGCCAGCGCTCGATGCGGTGGACGTCCTGCAGCACGCCGTAGACCTGGTCGGCGAAGACGTAGGCGAGCCCGAAACTCACCGGGACCCCGAGGACGGCGGCCGCCGCGTCGAGGACCAGGAACTTCCAGAACGGCACGCGGGCGATGCCCGCGGTGAGGAAGGCCGCCGCCCGGAGCCCCATCACGTGGCGCGCGGTCAACAGAATTTTCACGCCGTGGTCCCGGTACGCCTTGAGAAGGCGCGCCTCGCGCTTCCGGCTCAGCACTCGCCGGACCGGGCGCCAGTCCAGCAGGCGCTCGCCCCAGTGGTGGCCGGCCCAGTAGAGGGCCGCGTCGCCCGCGAGCGCGCCGGTGAGGATCACGAGGAGCGCGAGCCACCAGCGGAAGACCCCCGCATGCGAGAGGATGCCGGCCGCGACGATCGGGATTTCCTCGGGCACAGGCAGGCCGAGCCCGGCGGCGAAGAGGACGAGGAACAGCCCGACGTAACGCAGCTGCTCGATGAGGCTCGCGACCACCCAGCACCTCGCGCCTCGGGAAGATCCGCTTCGTGTGCGCTTCGGACAGTGTATACTCCGGAACGTCGGATGCGGTCGTCGGTTCGCTGTGAACCGTCCTTCCTAGAATGGAGTTCTCCGCATGGCAGTCAAACTCTTCGTCGGCGGCCTTTCGTTCTCGACCTCCACCGAGCGGCTGCGTGAGGCCTTCGCGGGCACCGGCACCGTCGAATCCGCGAGCGTCGTGACCGATCGGGAAACCGGCCGGTCGCGTGGCTTCGGCTTCGTCGAGATGGCGACTCCCGAGGAGGCCGAGCAGGCCATCAGCCGCTTGAACGGCACGAACCTCGACGGCCGGACGATCCTGGTCGAGAAGGCGAAGTCACCCGGCAGCGGCGGCGGCGATCGCCGCGGCGCCGGCGGCGGTCGCGGCGGCTCCCGCGGCGGCCGCTGGTAGCGACGCCCGCCCTTCCCCGTCTCTTCTCCTGCGAGCGCCGGCGGCGGTAGTCTGTCGCCATGCCGACGATCCTCCACACCGAGGCGTCGCTCGGGCTCGGCGGTCAGGAGCTCCGCATCCTCGCCGAGACGCGCTGGCTCCGCGACCACGGCTGGGGAGCGCTCGTCGCCTGCCAGCCTGGGAGCGGCCTCCTGGCCGAGGCGCAGGCCGCGGGGGTGGACGCCGTCGCCGTGCGGATGCGCGGGGCCGCCGACCTCGGGGCGCTCTGGGCGCTCCGCCGCCTCATGCGGGCGCACGCGGTGAGTCTCGTCCACACCCACAGCTCGACGGACAGCTGGCTCGGTGCGCTGGCCGCTCGATCCCTCCGCCTTCCCGTCGTGCGGAGCCGCCACGTGTCGATCGCGATCCGGAGCGCGCTCGTCTACCGGCTCGCCGACCGCATCGTCACCAGCGGTGAGGTCGTGCGGGCGCTCGTCGTGGCGGCCGGGATCCCGCCCCAACGCGTCGCCGCGATCCCGCCGGGCGTCGACACCGCACGGTTCCACCCCACCGTCTCGGGCACGGCCGTGCGCGAGGAGCTCGGGCTCGGGGCCGGGGAGCCCCTGGTCGGCCTGGTCGCCAACATCCGCGGCTCCAAGGGCCACAACGTCTTCCTCGAGGCGGCGCGGGAGATTCTCACGACCGCGCCGCGCGCGCGGTTTCTGATCGTGGGCGACGGGGTCGGGTACGAGGAGGTCCGGCGGCGCGTGTCGGCCCTGGGCCTCGCCGAGCGCGTCACCATGACGGGCTTCCGTCGCGACGTCCCCGAGGTGATGGCCGCCCTCGACGTCCTCGTGCTCCCCTCGATCCGCTCGGAGGCCACCTCGCAGGTCATCCCGCAGGCGCTCGCGGTCGGGACGCCCGTCGTCGCCACGACCGTGGGCGGGAGCCCGGAGCTCGTCCGCGACGGCGAGACGGGGCGGCTCGTCCCTCCCGCGGACCCACACGCACTCGCCGCCGCGGTGCTCGAGATCCTCGGCGACCCGGCGCGCGCCCGCGCGATGGGGCGCGCGGGGCAGGCGGCGGTCGCGGCAGGGCTCACGCTCGACGCGTCCATGACGCGGACCACCGCCGTATACCGCGCGCTGCTCGGCGCTGCGGCGACCCAGGATTGACTATATAGCGATATCCTGATATAGGAAATCTTCGTGGGCGCGTCGCCGACGACCACGGAGCTGCAGTCCTTCAAGGCCGAGTTCTTCAAGGCCCTCGCGCATCCCATCCGCATCCGGATCCTCGAGCTCCTTCGCGGCCACGAGCGCGGCGTGCGAGAGCTGCAGGCTGCCCTCGACCTCGACCAGTCGACGGTGTCACAGCAGCTCGCGGTCCTGCGCGCCAAGAACGTCGTCGTCGCCAGCCGGGAGGGCACGGCGGTCCGCTACGCGATCCGCGACGAGTCGGTGGGCGAGCTGCTCGACGCCGCCCGGCGGATCTTCAACAACCAGCTCATCGGCACGCAGACGATGCTCCGCGCGCTCCGCCGCGAGGCGCGCCGGCCCGGGCGGCGCTGACCGGTGCTGCGCCAGCTCCGCATGGCCCTCCGGACCGGGATTGTCACCGAGCCGGCCCCGGCCCGATCTGACGTCGAGCGCGTCGGCGCGCGCCTGGCCGGTGAGATCCACCGCCGATTCGGCCGGTCGCTGGCGATCCGTGAGGTGGACGCCGGCTCGTGCAACGGCTGCGAGCTCGAGATCGCCGCCCTGACGGGCCCCCATTACGACCTCGAGCGCTTCGGCCTCTCCTTCGTCGCCTCGCCGCGCCACGCTGACTGCCTGCTCGTGACGGGCCCCGTGACGCGGAACATGGCCGAGGCGCTCCGGCGGACGTGGGAGGCGACGCCCGACCCGAAGCTCGTGATCGTGGTCGGCGACTGCGGGAGCGACGGCGGGATCTTC